>NZ_AXVU01000004.1:0-338136 GCF_000482585.1 Streptomyces sp. CNQ329
AACACCAGGGCGGGCGTGAGAGGACGTACCGTTCCGGACAAACACCAGGGCGGGCGTGAGAGGACGTACCGTTCCGGACAAACACCGACGCCAGCCCTCCACCGGCACCCCCCGACACCGGCGCCCGCGCACCAACGCCCGCCCCCGGTGCGCACGCCCCGCACCCGCCGCACGCACACGACGACCCAGCCGCCAGCACCCGTAACCCGGGCCCAATCCCAGAGCAGACGCATCCCTCGGCCCACGCACGTGCACCGCCGCCAAGCGGCGCCCACCCCCGCCAACGCGCGCCCACCGCCGCCAACCGCGCGCGGAGACCGACGCCCGTCTGCGGGGGCCAACCGGCATTCCGCCGGACCCCCCGATAGGGCGTGACGTCCCCGTGCTGCACTCCCCGTACCGAGCCTCCGCAGACCCCCGCCACGCCGGCTCCGGCTCCCGCTTCATCCGTGCGCCCCCCGAGCCTCAGGGCCCCCCGAGCCCGGGAGGGTCCGCGGTTGGGCAGCGGTCCCTCAGTCCACCAAATCCCGGACCACCGCGTCCGCCAGCAAGCGGCCCCTCAGCGTCAGCACCAACCGCCCCGCCTCGTAAGGGCCGCGCTCCAACAGGCCGTCCCTTACCGCCCGTTCCGCCGCCCCGGCCCCCGCCGGGCGCAGCAGCGACAGCGGGCAGCCTGCCGACAGGCGCAGCTCCAGCAGGATCCGCTCCACCCTGCGGTCCTCCTCCGTCAGCACCTCCCGGCCCGCCGCCGGTGACCGGCCCGCCGCCAGCGCCTCCGCGTACGGCGCCGGGTGCTTGACGTTCCACCACCGCACCCCGCCCACGTGGCTGTGTGCCCCCGGTCCAGCGCCCCACCAGTCCGCGCCCGTCCAGTAGAGCTCGTTGTGGCGGCAGCGCGCGCCGTCTCCCGGCGCCGCCCAGTTCGACACCTCGTACCACTCCATCTCCGCCGCCGACAGCGCCTCCTCCGCGATCAGGTATCTGTCGGCGTGCACGTCGTCGTCCGTCGGCGGCACCTCGCCCCGCCGGATCCGCCGCGCCAGTTGCGTGCCCTCCTCCACGATCAGCGCGTACGCCGACACGTGGTCCGGGCCCGCCTCCAGCGCCGCGGCCAGCGACGCCCGCCAGTCGTCGTCCGTCTCCCCCGGGGTGCCGTAGATCAGGTCCAGGTTCACGTGGTCGAACCCCGCCGCCTTCGCCTCCGCGACGCACGCCTCCGGCCGGCCCGGCGTGTGCGTACGGTCCAGCACCCGCAGCACGTGCTCCCGCGCGCTCTGCATGCCGAACGAGATCCGGTTGAACCCGGCCTCCCGCAGCTCCGCCAGCGACGCCGGATCCACCGACTCCGGATTGGCCTCCGTCGTCACCTCCGCGTCCGGCGCGAGGCCGAACTCCGAGCGGATCGCTCCCAGCATCCGCCCCAGGTCCGCCGCGGGCAGCAGCGTGGGCGTACCGCCGCCGAAGAACACCGTCTCGACCTCCCGCGGGTCGTCGCCGAGCACCTTGCGGGCGAGGCGGACCTCTTCGGCGAACGTGGCGGCGTAGTCGTCGCGGGAGGTGCCGCGCAGCTCTGTCGCGGTGTAGGTGTTGAAGTCGCAGTACCCGCAGCGGGTGGCGCAGTACGGGACGTGGGCGTAGAAGCCGAGGGGGCGGTCGGCCGCCCCGGCCAGTGCCTCGGCGGGCAGGGTCCCGTCCTCGGGTGCGGGCTCGCCATCGGGCAGTACGGAGGGCATACGCCCCATTGTCCCCCGCCCGGCGCAAAGCCCGTCTCCCCGGCCCGCCCGGCGTGCGGTCCCCCGGGCTCTGGGCCCCGGCCCCGGGCTCCGCTCTCCGGGCCTCATACTCCGGGCCTCGTGCTCCCAGCCCTCGGCTCCCCGGCCGCCGCGCTCCTCGGTCCCAGCCCTCGGCTCCCCGGCCGCCGCGCTCCTCGGTCCCGGCCCTCGGCCCTCCGCCCCCGCCCCTGGCCCCGGCCCGGCCCTCGCCCCGCCTCAGTACCCGCCCGGCTCCGTCCTCCGCGCCTGCAGCACCATCATCGCCAGGTCGTCCCTCGGCGGCACCGGCGCGAAGTCGTGCACCGCCTCCCTGATCCGTTCCGCCACCGCCGCCGCGCCCAGTCCCGTGCAGCACGACAGGGCCTCCGCGAGCCCGTCCTCGTCGTCGAACAGGCGGTCCCCGTACCGCCGCTCCGTCACCCCGTCCGTCACGCACAGCAGCGTGTCGCCGGGCTCCAGGTCGAACGACTGGCTGTAGTACTCCGCGTCGTCCAGCACCCCCAGCAGCAACTGGGCGTCCGCCGCCGGCCGCACCCCGCCGTCGCTGCGCAGCAGCAGGGGCAGCGGGTGCCCGGCGCTGGCCACGGTGCACCGGACGCCGCCGCGGTCGTGCTCGTACGGCACCAGCTCCCCGTACAGCAGCGACAGGAACCGTGCCTGCTCCGGCGGCAGCCCGAATGCCGTCGCCGCCTCCACCGCCTCGAAGGCGTGCTCCACGAGCGTGCGGTTCAGGCCGGCGAGGACGTCGGCGACGCCGTAGCCCTCGCGCGCCAGCAGCCGCAGCACCGGCCGCGCGAGGCCGGTGACGACCGCCGCCTCGGGGCCCTGGCCGCAGACGTCGCCGAGCGCGAAGCACCAGCGGTCGCTGCCGCTGGGGAAGAGGTCGTAGAAGTCGCCGCCCGCGGCGGCGCCCTCGGCCGGCTCGTAGACGACGGCCGTGTCCATGGCCGGCATCTCCGCGATGCCGCTGGGCAGCAGGCCCCGCTGGAGCACCTCGCTGATGGTCACCTGCCGGGTGTACTGGCGGGCGGCGGAGACGGCGTGCGCCACGCGGCGGGCGAAGTCCGTGACGACGGCGACGACGTCGCCGCCGATCCGGGCGACGCCGGCACGGCCGAAGAGGAGCGTGCCGACACGCCGGCCGCCGGCGACGAGCGGGCAGGCCAGCGCGGGGCCGCCGAGCCCGTAGCCGGCGTCCCCGGGGCCGCGGGCGACGCCGGCGGTTCCGCCGGGCCAGGACACCGGGACGGGGCGCGCGTCGGGCGGCGGCAGCGGGCACTGCTCCAGGGCGCGGCGCAGCGGGGAGATCCGCTCCTCGGCGGCGTGCCAGACCTGCGCGAGGCGCGGCTCCGTGCCGTCGGTGCTTTCGAGCCAGACGGCGCTCCAGTCGGCGAGCCGGGGCACGAGGAGCTGGGTGGCCAACGAGGCGACCATGTCCTCGTCGAACTGGCCGGCGAGCATGTCGGAGGTCTCGGCGAGGAACGAGAAGGCGCCGACGCCGGCCCAGGCGCCGCCGCCGCGCAGGTCGGGGTCGGTGGCGCTGCGCGGGGCGTGCGCGGTGGCCTGGCTGGGCAGGCGGAGTGCGGCCGTGGGGGCGGCGTGCGGGTCGGGGTCGGCGTCGTCGTCGGGGAGGTCGTGTGCGCCGCGCACGGTGTCGCCGCCGGAGCCGTCCGCGTGGTGCGGTACGCCCCGGCGGTGGGCCGCGTCATCGGGTACGGCGTCGGGTTCGCCCGCGGGTTCGCCGTACGCGCCCGCCGGGTCGCCCTCCTCGCCGGGTGCCCCGGCGGCGGGGTCGTCGTCGGCCGCGTTCTCGGTGACCTCGCGCAGCGGGCCCATCCGGAACCAGACGGTCTTCTCGCTGCGCCGGTGCTCCACGCCCCAGGCGTCGGCGAGCGCGGCGACGAGCTGCAGGCCGTAGCCGTACGACTCCTCCGGTGCCGGCAGCGGCATCACGCGGGCCGCGTGCCCGTCCGTGACCTCCACGAGCAGCGTCGGCTCCGGGGCCGGGCCGGCGCCGTCCGCGCCGTCCGCGCCGTCGCGCGCGAGTCCGGCGGCGGTCGCGTCCTCGGTGACCAGGCGGCAGCGCACCCGTACCTCGGTGCCGGCGTGCACCACGGCGTTCGTCACCAGCTCGCTGGTGAGCAGCTCGGCGTCGTCGGCCTCGGGCCCGGCGCGGCCGGCCAGCAGTTCGCGTACGAAGCGGCGGGCCGCCTCGGCGGCGGGCATCCCGGCGGCGAGCGTCAGGGCGACGTCGGTCACCCCCTGCGCACCGGGAGCCTCGTCGACGGCCTCACCGGGAGCCGCGTCGCCAACCGCGCCGGGAGCCTCGTCCCCGACCGCGCCGCCGCCCGCGTCGGGAGCCGCGTCGCCGGCCGCCTCCTCCGCGGAACCGGTCGCTTCGTCACCGTCCGCGGGCTCCGCGGGCGCCGCGGGGGGCGCCGCAGCTCCCGCCTGCGCCTCGGAGTCGTCCCCCGCGTCGTCCTCGGAGTCGTCCCCCGCCTCGCCGTCAGCGCCGCGCCGCGCCGCACGGCGGGCTCCGGGGGTGCCGCCGCCGGCCTCCCCGCCCTGCGCCGGCACGTCGTCCGCGCCGTCCGTCCCGTCCGCGTCGTCGGCGCCCTCCACGCCACCTCCGCCGTGCCCGCTGTCCCCGCCGTCCTGCTCCGCCGGCTCTCTTCGCACGACCGACACCACGGTCGGTCGACGTACGGCATGCACTGCGAAGGTCGTCCCCACTGTCCTCTCCCGGCCCATTCCCGGCATACGGGCGTTCCCCACGTAGCCAGAGTGACAGACTGAGCTCGCCCAGATGCGCCAAGTGACACAACTGGTGACCGGATATGGCCCATCCGACCGCCGCCCCGCCGCCCGGATTACCCCCTCGGGCCACCCCCGCCCGGACCTTCCCGCCGGCCGCGTGCGGCGCGGGCCCCGGACGGCGATGGCGGCAAACGCACAGCTCACCGTGGTGGACACGCGTGCGTACGAGACGCCGGCACCCGCGCGGGCGGTCCCGAAACCACCCTGCCGCGGGGGCCGCACGCCCCGTCAACAAGATCGCGCGCTACGCCCGGACGAGGGGCGCGACCGGTGGCGCCCACGCCGCCCGCACACCCCTGAACGCCCTTCGCGCACCCCGTGGCTCACCACGGGCATCCACCCGCGGACCGGCCGCAAGCGGCCACCGGCATACGGGACTTGCCGCCCCGCCGGCCCTACCTGCCCGAGCGCCGCCGACCCGGCCGGCCCGGCCCGCCCGGGCCCCGCCGGCGGAAGCCGCGTCTCAGGCGTCTCAGGCTTCCCGGGTGCCCGCGTACATGTCCTCGATCAGGTCCTTGTACTCCCGCTCCACCACCGGCCGCTTCAGCTTCAGGCTCGGCGTCAGCTCTCCGTGCTCGACGTCGAGGTCCCGCGGCAGGATCCGGAACTTCTTGATCATCTGCCAGCGCTGCAGCCGCTCGTTGAGCTGCTCGACGTACCTCTCGACCAGCTCCCGCACCTCCGCGGAGGCGACCAGCTCCGCGTACGGCCGGCCCTCCAGGCCGTTCTCCTTCGCCCAGCCGGTGAGCGCCACCTCGTCGAGGGAGATCAGCGCGGTGCAGAAGTTGCGGTCGGCGCCGATGACAAGGATCGAGCCGACGTACGGGCAGACGGCCTTGAACTGGCCCTCGACTTCGCTGGGCGCGATGTACTTGCCGCCGGACGTTTTGATCAGGTCCTTCTTGCGGTCGGTGATGCGCAGGAAGCCGTCGTCGGACAGCTCGCCGATGTCGCCGGTGTGGAACCAGCCGTCGTCCTCCAGCACCTCGCCGGTCTTCTCCGGCAGGCCGTGGTAGCCCTGCATGATGCCGGGGCCGCGCAGCAGGATCTCGCCGTCGTCGGCGACCCGTACCTCGCAGCCGGGCAGCGGCTTGCCGACCGTGCCGGTGCGGTAGGTCTCCAGGCGGTTGCAGAAGCTGGCGGCGGCGGACTCGGTGAGGCCGTAGCCCTCCAGGATCGGGACGCCGGCCCCGTCGAAGAAGTAGCCGATCTCGGGGGCGAGGGCGGCGGAGCCGGAGACCATGCCGCGCATCCGGCCGCCGAAGGCCGCGCGGAACTTGCCGTACACCAGCTTGTCGGCGAGGGCGTGCTTGGCCCTCAGGCCGGCGGGCGCGGTGCGCCGTCCGGTGCGGCGGTGGTTGTCCTGGGTGACGCGCGCGTACTCGCGGGCGACCTCGGCGGCCCACAGGAAGATCTTGTACTTGGCGCCGCCGCCGGCCTTCGCCTTGGCGGCCACGCCGTTGTAGACCTTCTCGAAGATGCGCGGGACGCCGCACATCTGGGTGGGCCGGACGACCGGCAGGTTCTCGATGATCTTGTCGATCCGGCCGTCGACCGCCATCACGTGCCCGACCTTGATGTGCCCGGCGGTGAGCACCTTGCCGAAGACGTGCGCGAGCGGCAGCCAGAGGTACTGCACGTCGTCGGGCGTGACCAGCTCGATGCCCTCGATGGCGTGGCCCATGTACGACCACGAGTCGTGCGGCAGCCGTACGCCCTTGGGCCGGCCGGTGGTGCCGGAGGTGTAGATGAGGGTGGCGAGCTGCTCGGGGCGCAGGGCCCGGATGTGCTCGCGTACGGCCTCGGGGTGCTTCTCCAGATAGTCGGCGCCGCGGCGCTCCAGCTCGGCGAGGGAGAGCACCCAGCCGTCCGGGTCGCCCTCCTCGGCGACGGCGTCCGCGGCCTCGACCACGACGACGTGCGCGAGGTCCGGCAGCCCCGCCCGCATCTCGCGCGCCTTGGCGAGCTGCGCGGCGTCCTCGGCGACGAGCACGCGGCTGCCGGAGTCGGCCAGGATGTACGCGGTCTCCTCGGCGTTGGTGCTGGGGTAGACGGTGGTGTTGGCGCCGCCGGCACAGAGGATGCCGAGGTCGGTGAGGATCCACTCCAGCCGGGTGTTGCAGGCGACCGCCACCCGCTCCTCGGGCTGCAGGCCGAGATCGAGCAGCCCGGCCGCGATCGCGAAGACCCGCTCGGCGGACTGCGCCCAGGTCAGCGACCGCCACTCCTCCCCTTCCCCGGAGCCCTCGGAGCCGCCGGACCCGGGCACGGGGTACTGGAACGCCTCCCGGTCGGGGGTGGACTCGACGCGGTCAAGGAAGAGCGTGGCGACGGACGGCGGGCGGCTGTCCAGCTTCGTCTGGGTTTCGGTCTCGGTCACTGCATCCTCCGGCCCTGCTCTTCGCTGGTAACTGGCGAGTAACCAGCAGATTAGAGGGTGACTGCGAGCGACGTAAGGGTCTGCAAGGCGTCGGATAGGTCTCGAAGCCGGGCCGGCGGATGCATCCCGCCGGCCCGGTCCGTACGACTCCGCTTCCGGGCCGCCGCCGCGGCCGGCCGGGAGGCTACTTCTTCGCCTTGCCGTCGCCGTCGTCCGACGACAGCACGGCGATGAACGCCTCCTGCGGCACCTCCACGCTGCCGACCATCTTCATCCGCTTCTTGCCCTCCTTCTGCTTCTCCAGGAGCTTCCGCTTGCGGGAGATGTCACCGCCGTAGCACTTGGCGAGAACGTCCTTGCGGATGGCGCGGATGGTCTCCCGGGCGATCACGCGGGAGCCGATCGCCGCCTGGACGGGCACCTCGAACGCCTGCCGCGGGATCAGCTCCTTCAGCTTGGCGACGAGCCGCACGCCGTAGGCGTACGCCTTGTCCTTGTGCGTGATCGCGGAGAAGGCGTCGACCTTGTCGCCGTGGAGGAGGATGTCGACCTTGACGAGCTGGCTGCTCTGCTCGCCGGTGGGCTCGTAGTCGAGGGAGGCGTAGCCGCGGGTCTTGGACTTGAGCTGGTCGAAGAAGTCGAAGACGACCTCGGCGAGCGGCAGCGTGTAGCGGATCTCGACCCGCTCCTCGGAGAGGTAGTCCATGCCGAGGAGCGTGCCGCGGCGGTTCTGGCACAGCTCCATGACCGAGCCGATGTACTCGCTGGGGGTGAGGATCGTCGCCCGTACGACCGGCTCGTAGACCTCGTCGATCTTGCCGACCGGGAACTCGCTGGGGTTGGTGACGACGTGCTCGGTACGGTCCTCCAGCACGACGCGGTAGACGACGTTGGGCGCGGTGGCGATCAGGTCGAGGTTGAACTCGCGCTCCAGCCGCTCCCGGATCACCTCCAGGTGCAGCAGCCCGAGGAAGCCGACGCGGAAGCCGAAGCCGAGCGCCGCCGAGGTCTCCGGCTCGTAGACCAGCGCGGCGTCGTTGAGCTGGAGCTTGTCCAGCGCGTCACGCAGCTCGGGATAGTCGGAGCCGTCGACCGGGTAGAGCCCGGAGAAGACCATGGGCTTGGGGTCCTTGTAGCCGCCGAGCGGCTCGGTGGCGCCCTTGCTGAGCCGGGTGACGGTGTCGCCGACCTTGGACTGGCGGACGTCCTTCACCCCCGTGATCAGGTAGCCGACCTCGCCGACGGACAGGCCGTCGGCCGGGGTCATCTCCGGCGAGTTCGTGCCGATCTCCAGCAGCTCGTGCTGGGCACCGGTCGACATCATCTTGATCCGCTCGCGCCTGCCGAGCGTGCCGTCGACGACCTTCACGTACGTGACGACGCCGCGGTACGAGTCGTAGACCGAGTCGAAGATCATCGCGCGGGCCGGCGCGTCCTCGGCCCCCACCGGCGCCGGGACCTGCCGGACCACCTCGTCGAGCAGCTCCTCGACACCCTCGCCGGTCTTCGCCGAGACCCGCAGCACGTCGGCGGGGTCGCAGCCGATGAGCCCGGCCAGCTCGGCGGCGAACTTCTCCGGCTGGGCGGCGGGCAGGTCGATCTTGTTCAGGACCGGGATGATCGTGAGGTCGTTCTCCATCGCGAGATAGAGGTTCGCCAGGGTCTGCGCCTCGATGCCCTGGGCGGCGTCCACCAGCAGCACACAGCCCTCGCAGGCGGCGAGGGAGCGGGAGACCTCGTAGGTGAAGTCGACGTGCCCGGGAGTGTCGATCATGTTGAGGATGTGCGCCGTGCCACCGCCCTCACCCTCCGTGGGCGACCACGGCATGCGCACGGCCTGGGACTTGATGGTGATACCGCGCTCGCGCTCGATGTCCATACGGTCGAGGTACTGCTCACGCATCTGGCGCTTGTCGACGACTCCGGTGATCTGGAGCATCCGGTCGGCCAGCGTCGACTTGCCGTGGTCGATGTGCGCGATGATGCAGAAGTTGCGGATCAGCGCGGGCTCGGTACGGCTGGGCTGCGGCACGGTGGTTTCGGTCGCGGGCACCTAAGGGTCCTGTCGGGAGGGAGGGGCATGTCTGCACTCGTCGCCCCCATGGTCCCATGCGCGCGGGGCCGGGGACGGTTTGGGCGGCCGTCCTGGCTGCTGGTAGCCTGAGCCACTGTGTCTGGACCCGGTGAGGTCCGGCAGTTCAGGTCCACAGGACAATCTTCGAACACCCTCAGAGGCAGCTACGTGGCGAACATCAAGTCCCAGATCAAGCGGATCAAGACCAACGAGAAGGCCCGGCTGCGCAACAAGGCCGTGAAGTCCGAACTGCGCACCGCGATCCGCCGTACCCGCGAGGCCGTCGAGGCCGGGGACGCCGAGAAGGCCGTGGAGGCGCAGCGCGCCGCCGCCCGCAAGCTGGACAAGGCCGTCAGCAAGGGCGTCATCCACCGCAACCAGGCGGCCAACAAGAAGGCCGCGCTGGCCAAGCGGGTCCAGGCCCTCCAGTCCTGACCCACCGCCGGACCGCAGCGGGCCCTCTCACTCCGCTCCGGTCGGGCACGAGCAGACTCCGCGCCGCACGCGGCCTGCGTTCGCCACGCGGGTGCGGCGCCACGGCCTACCGAAAGGCTCCGCCTCCGGCCCTTCCCCAGGGCCCGGGGCGGAGCCTTTCGCGTGAGGCGACGGCTCTGAACCGCCTGAGCTTCCCGGACGTCCGCTCCCCGCTGTCACGACGTCCGGAGCGGACCGCCTTCTTCTCCCGGCCCGTCCCCCTCCGTGGCTGCCCCGCCGGTGCGGGTGGGCACAGATCCGGGGCGTCGGCGACGGCAGGTGCCGCATGTCAACGGCCGCCGTCTCCGGCCGCGCCGCGGGCCCCGTCGCCCCCCGGGTGACGGCCCTGTGCCCTACGGTGCCGGGTCAGCGGGAGCGGGCGGCGGTGGCGATGGCGACGACCGCCTTCTCCAGGGCGTAGGCCGGGTCATCGGAGCCGCCCTTGACGTCCGCGTCGGCCCGGGCCACCGCGCGCAGGGCCGTGGCCACGCCGTCCGCGGTCCAGCCGCGCATCTGCTGACGGACCCGGTCCACCTTCCACGGCGGCATGCCCAGCTCGCGCGCCAGGTCCGCGGGGCGCATGCCGCGGGGGGCCGAGGCGAGGCGGCCGATGGAGCGGACGCCCTGGGCGAGGGCGCTGGTGAGCAGGACGGGGGCCACGCCCGTGTGCAGGGCCCAGCGCAACGCCTCCAGGGCCTCGGCCGCGCGGCCCTCGACGGCGCGGTCGGCCACCTCGAAGCCGGAGGTCTCGGCCCGGCCCGTGTAGTAGCGCGCGACGACGGCGTCGTCGATCGTGCCCTCCACGTCGGCCGCGAGCTGCGCGCAGGCGCTCGCCATCTCCCGCAGGTCGGAGCCGATGGCGTCGACCAGCGCCTGGCAGGCGGACGGCGTCGCGGTGCGGCCCGCGGCCCGGAACTCGGCCTTCACGAACGCCAGCCGGTCCGCGGGGCGGGTCACCTTCGCGCAGTCGACCACCCGGGCGCCGGCCTTGCGCGCCGCGTCCAGCAGGCCCTTGCCCCTGGCGGCGCCGGCGTGCGCCAGCACCAGCGTGATCTCGTCGGCGGGGGCGGCCACGTACGCCTTGACGTCCTTCACCGCCTCGGCGCCGAGGTCCTGCGCGCCGCGGACGACCACGACCTTGCGCTCGGCGAAGAGCGACGGGCTGGTCAGCTCGGCGAGCGTGCCGGGCTGGAGGGCGTCGGGGGTCAGCTCGCGCACGTCGGTGTCGGGGTCGGCGGCGCGGGCGGCGGCCACGACCTCCTGCACGGCACGGTCGACCAGCAGATCCTCCTGGCCGACGGCGAGGGTGACCGGGGTGAGGGGGTCGCCGCCGGCGCCTGTGCCCTTGCCGGTCCTGGGGTTCCGGGTCGTCGCTGCCATCGCCGTACAGCATCCCACGCCGGTACGACATCGCCGGCGGCACGGGCACAATGGCGCCGTGAGCGACGACCTGACGTACGTACTCGTGCTGCCCGACCGCGACGCCGCGGAGGAGGTGGCCGAGCTGGCCGTGGAGCGCTTCGGTCTGGCCGGGGAGCCGCAACTGATCCGCGACGCCCTCGCCGGCGAGGACGACGCGGAGGACGCGCAGTGGCTCGTCGTCGTCGAGGACGCGCGGGAGACCGTGGCCGCGGAGCTGGAGGAGCTGGCCGAGTCCTACGACGGCTGGCTGGAGGGCTCCGCGACCGTGCCGGACGGCCCGGCGGAGTAGACCCGCGGGGCCGCCGGGCGCGGGTCAGGCCGCGGCCACCACCTGGATGTCCAGTTCGATCTGGATGCTGGAGCCGACGACGGCGATACCGCGGGCGAGCATGTGCTGCCAGTTGAGCGTGAAGTCCTCGCGGTGCAGTTCGGCGGTGGCCCGGCAGGCGGCGCGCAGTTCGCCCTCGGTGCCGTAGCCGGTGCCGAGGTAGCGGGTGTCCAGGGTGACGGTGCGGCTGACGCCGTGGATGGACAGCGCGCCGGCGACGGCCCAGCGGGCGCCGCCGCGGTGGAGGAACCGGTCGCCGGCGAACTCGATGGCCGGGTAGCGCCGGACGTCGAGGAAGTCCGGGGAGCGCAGGTGGTCGTCGCGCATCTTGATGTTGGTGTCGATGCTGGCGGCCTCGATGGCGACGCGCAGCGCGGAGTCCTCCATGCGCTCGCCGACGCGCAGGGCGCCGCTGAAGGAGTTGAACCGGCCGCGTACGCGCGCCATGCCGATGTGCTGGGCGACGAACGCGACGGTGGTGTGCGCCGGGTCGATCTTCCAGTCGCCGGGCGGCGGGAGCTGCGGCAGCGGCGAAGGGCGGAGCGCGACGTCGCCGAGGGAGTGGTGGGCGCCTTCGACGATCTCGACCTCACCGCGGTAGGGGGTGAAGCCCTCGGCGTTGACCGAGAGCCGGTAGCCGCCGGCGGGGACCGCCACGACGAAGGTGCCGAACGGGTCGCTCTCCCCGCTGACGATTCTGCGCCCGCCCGTGTCGGCGAGTACGACCTCCGCCTGCGGCAGCGGCTGGTCGACCGGATCGAGCACGCGGCAGCTCAGCACCCCCGCGTGCGAAGGAATGTGCAGGCCGACCACCCCGGCGCCGCGCCGGGTCGCCCTGGCCGGGGATCTGCGTCGAAGACGACCGATCATGAAGCATCCACCCCCGTGGAATTTCACTGGCTCGGGCACTCATTCGAGCACTGATGTTGCTTTCTCTGCAAACCGGGGGTTCATTACCGGGTTGTGACGGCTGGTGCGGGGTTGGGTCAAGTGCCGGACTTCGCCCGGCCGTCGGGTCCGTCAAGGGCTCGTCTCCTTGCCGCCGGGAGCCGCGGCGGGGGTGCGCTCCGCACCGTCGCCTCCCTCCGCGGTGAGGGCGAGGGGGCCGTGCCGGTCGGTGCGCAACACCGCGGCGCCCAGGGCGCGCAGAGCCGCGACGGTACGGGACGAGGGGTGGCCGTACGGGTTGCCGGTGCCCGCGCTGACGAACGCGAAGCGGGGCCTGAGGCGCCGCAGCAACGCGTGGTCCTGGTAGGCGGAGCCGTGGTGCGGAACCTTCAGCGCATCGACGCGCGGCAGCCGGGGGACGGCGGCGAGCAACGCGCGCTGGGCGGGCGGCTCCAGGTCCCCGGGCAGGAGGACGGTGAGGCCCGCGGTGCGCACGAGGAGGGTGACGCTGGCGTCGTTCGGCTCGGCCGGCGGCGGGACACCGGCCGCCGGCCACACCACCTGCCACGACAGCCCGCCCACCCGGCGCCGCTCCCCCGGCCGCGCCCGGATCACCGGCACCCCCGCGGCGGCGGCCGTACGGCGCACGGCGGCTGCCCGCCCCGGCGGTTCGTCGAGGCCGCCGACCTGGATGGCGCCCACCGCCCGGCCGCGGAGGACGCCGGCCAGACCGGCTGCGTGATCCTCATGGAAGTGGGTGAGAACGAGCAGCGGGACGCGGCGGACGCCGAGGTCACGCAGACAGCGGTCGACGAGCGCGGGGTCCGGGCCGGCGTCCACGACGACCGCCTCACCGTCGCCCGCGGCCAGCGCGAGCGCGTCGCCCTGGCCGACGTCGCACGCCACGAGGCGCCAGCCGGCGGGCGGCCAGCCGCTGAGGACCCGGGTGAGGGGGACGGGGCGGAGCACGGCGAGCAGCACCAGCAGGGCGCAGGCGGCGCAGAGCCACCGGCGGCGGGCCAGGCGGCGCAGGCCGAGGAGCAGCGGCGGGGTTACGGCGGCCAGGAGCAGCCCGCCGTACCAGCCGCCGGGCCAGCCGTACGTGGGGCCGGGCAGCGCGGCCCCGGTCCTGGCGACGCCGGCGATCCACTCCGCCGCCCAGCCCGCGGGCGTCGCCAGCAGCTCGGCCGCCGGCAGCGCGGGCAGGGCGAGGGCGAGCGCGGCGAACCCCAGGACGGTGGCGGGCGCGACGGCGAACTCGGCGAGCAGGTTGCACGGGATCGCGACCAGACTGACCCGCGCCGCGAGCACGGCGACCACCGGCGCGCAGACCGCCTGCGCCGCGCCCGCCGCGGCCAGCGCCTCGGCGAGCCGCGGGGGCACCCGGCGAGCGCGCAGCGCCGCGCTCCAGCGGGGCGCGAGGGTGAGCAGGGCCGCGGTGGCGAGAACGGAGAGGAGGAAGCCGTACTCGCGGGCAAGCCACGGGTCGAGGAGCACGAGCAGCAGGACGGCGGCGGCGAGAGCGGGCAGCAGGGAGCGGCGCCGGCCGGTGCCGAGAGCGAGCAGGGTGATGAGGCCGCAGGCCGCCGCCCGCAGAACGCTCGGTTCGGGACGGCAGACGAGGACGAAGCCGAGGGTGAGGAGCCCGCCGAGGAGCGCGGTGGCACGCAGCGGGATGCCGAGCCGCGGGGCGAGCCCGCGGCGCTCGGCGCGGGCGGCGAGGTGGGGCGGGCCGACGAGGAGGGCCAGGACGACCGTGAGGTTGGCTCCGCTGACGGCGAGGAGATGGGTGAGGTCGGTGGCGTGAAAGGCGTCCTGCAACTCGGCGGGGATGCGGGAGGTGTCGCCGACGACCAGCCCGGGCAGCAGCGCGCGGGCGTCGGCCGTGAGCCCGTCGGTGGCCTCGCGGAGCCCGGCCCGCAGGGCGCCCGCGGCACGCTGCAGGCCGCCGGGCCCGGCCACGACCTCCGGCGGCCCCTTGCCGGTGACACGCAGCACGGCGCCCACGGCCCGGCCGCCGCCGGAGTCCGGCGAGACCCGCGCGTCGACCCGCACCCGGGTGGAGGGCAGCAGCCCCAGCCACGCCCGCCGCGCGGCGGAGTCCCGGGGCTGCACGAGGACCAGCACGGGGGTCCGCACGCGGGTGGCCTGGCGGCCGGCGGGGACGGGGACGGGAGCCGGCCGGGTGGCGGACGACGGGGGCGGAGCCGGGCCGGCGAGGGTGGGCGGGGGCGGACCGGCGGCTGCGGACTCCTCAGGGGCGGAGAGGGGGACGGTGGCCGGCACCGGCGCCGGACCGGCGGGGTGGGGGGTGACCCCGGCGGCGGGCGGGGAGACGGAACCGGACGGCGCGGTCCCGGCGCCGTCCGGGTGCGCGGGGGACGCGAGAGTCGGGTGCGCGGGGGTCGCGCCGGTCGGGCCCGAGGGGGGCGGGTCGGTCGGGTGGGGGGTGACGAGACGGGCTTCGGCTCTGACGAGTACGGCGGCGGGGGTGGGCGCCGGACCGCTGACCTGCGGGCGGGTCGGACGGGGGTCGGAGGTCACCTCCAGCTCGACGGTGGCCTGCCCGTACCCCCCGGCGATCGCGGGCAGCGGACCGCGGTGGAGGTCGGCGCCGTGCAACGCCGCCGCCCCCGCCCCCGCGGCGCCACACAGCAACGCTGTGGCCCCGGCCACCAGCACCCGCGACGGTGCCCCGGCGACCGGGCGGACGCCGGCGGCCGAGCGGTGCGCCGACCGCCGCCGCCGGCGGCCACGGCGGCGGTGCGCCACCGCGAGCAGCCCCAGCGCGGCGGCCGTCGCCAGCGCGCACGCCACCGGCACCCCGGCCCCCTCCCGGCCCAGCGCCAGGGCCGCCGCCGCCCACGCGGCCAACGCCGGCGGCACGAGCCGCAGATCGGCCGGCCCCTCCCCCGGCGCCCCCGCCGCAGCGGGCCTGGCCTCCTGCCTGCCCTCCCGTCGCGGATCCCGCAACCGGCCCCGGGGCGGGGAGGGATGCGAAGGTGCCGGGGCGGCGGTCGTGGTGCCGGCGGAATCACGGCTGGACATGAGGGCGCAGATCCGCGAAGCGGCTGTCGCCGATGCCGTTGACGTCGCGGAGTTGCCCGACGTCGGTGAAGCCGCCGTTCTGGTCGCGGTAGTCGATGATGTGCTGGGCCAGCACGGGTCCGATGCCCGGCAGCGCGTCGAGCTGTTCCGCAGTCGCCGAGTTGAGGCTCACCACCCCCGTGGGCGAGCCGTCTCCCGCCGGTGGACTCGCGCCGGGGGCGGGTGGGGCGCCCGGAGCCGCCGCCGGTGCCGACGACGACGGCTCGCCGACCACGATCTGCTCGCCGTCGACCAGCGGACGAGCCCGGTTGAGGCCGTCGGCCGCGGCGCCGGGGCCGATCCCGCCCGCGGCGCGTAAGGCGTCCTCGACGCGGGACCCGGCAGGCAGCCGGTGGACACCCGGCTCGCGTACCTTGCCGACGACGTCCACCACCACGTCCGCCGCCGCACCGGCACCGGGCTTTCCCGTCGCCTCCGGCACCGCCGCCTCCGCGGCGGGCGGTGGCGCGGAGCCGCGCACCTCCGGAGGCGCTACGGACTGAGGGCGGCCCGACCAGAAGTGGTACGCGGCGAGAGCGACCCCGGCGACGAGCACCAGCGCCAGGGCCGCGCAGGTGGCGGGCTCCATCCCGCACCGCAGCCGGATCCACACCGGCAACCGCTCCCGCGCCGCCGCGCTCCACCGCTCCCACCGCCCCGCCTCCCCCCGCTCCGGGACCGGTGGGTCCGGATCCCCCGCCCGCGGCTCCGCGGCCGGCCCGGCAGGAGAGGGCGGGAGGACGGTGGGCAGAGTCGTCGCGGAGAGGGGGGCGGCCCCTACCGCACCGGTTCCACCCCGGTCCCCCGGCGCCGGACCCTGCGCCGCCGCCCGTCGGTCTTCCTCCGCCGGGCCCTTCCGGGGAAACCGCGGCGGGTCCTGGCCGGACCAGCGCAGGGGCGGAGCTGGTTCGCCGGGCGGGTGGCGGGACGGCGGGGGCGGAAGGGTGAGCATGGTCGTCGCTCGGGTGCGCAGGCGGTCTCGCGGTGTCTGCGCGGGGTCACCCACCACCGCATGCCTCCGCGGGCGCGTCCCGCGCCCGGCTCCCCTCGGCCCGCCCGCCGCCGCGCTCCCGCGCAGACGGTGCCGGCGCGGTTCGTGCCGGCCCGGTCCCCTGGTCTCCGTACGTGCGCTCATGGCCCGAAGGTACGAGCCCCGCCCCCACCTCCGGTGATCACCGGCAAATCCTGTGGATAACTCGCCAGTTGTGGACAAACCGCGGCTACGCGCCGCGGCTACGCCGCGACACCACCGCGCCCAGCAGCCCCGGCCCCGTGTGCGCCCCGATGACCGCGCCCACCTCGCTCAGGTGCAGCTCCCCCAGCCCCGGCACCCGCTCCCGCAGCCGGTCCGCGAGCTCCGCCGCGCGTTCCGCCGCGGCCAGGTGGTGCACCGCGACGTCCACCGGCCCCTCCGCCGAGCGCTCCAGCACCAGCTCCTCCAGCCGCAGGATCGCCCGGCCCGCCGTACGGACCTTCTCCAGCAGTTCGATCCGTCCGCCGTCCAGCCGCAGCAGCGGCTTGACCGCCAGCGCCGAGCCCAGCAGCGCCTGGGCGGTCCCGATCCGGCCGCCGCGGCGCAGGTAGTCCAGGGTGTCGACGTAGAAGAACGCCGACGTGCCCGCCGCCCGCCGCTCCGCCGCCTCCACCGCGTCGTCCACGGTGCCACCCGCCTCCGCGGCCTCCGCGGCGGCGATCGCGCAGAAGCCGAGGGCCATCGCCACCATCCGGGTGTCCACCACCCGCACCGGCACCGGAGCCTCCTTCGCCGCCAGCACCGCCGCGTCGTACGTCCCGGAGAACTCGGCGGACAGGTGCAGTGACACGATGCCCCGGGCGCCCGCCTCCGCCGCCTTCCGGTACGTCGCCGCGAAGAGCGCGGGGCTCGGCCTCGACGTCGTCACCGGATTCCGCTTGCGCAGCGCCTCGGCCAGCGAACGGGCGGAGATCTCGGTGCCCTCCTCCAGCGCCCGGTCGCCGAGCACGACGGTCAGCGGGACGGAGATGATGCCGTGCCGCCGCATCGCCTCGGGCGGCAGATAGGCCGTGGAATCGGCGACGATCGCGACATCGGGGGACATGCCCAAGACACTACTGGGCTCGCCGAACCCCCCGCATCCGAGGGCCCGCACGGCGCGTACGGGCTAGGCGATCCGCCGAGGTCACGCCCGGTGTCCCGGTCGGTGTCACGGCCCCGGACAGCGCTACGCCGACTCCGGCTTGCGCAGCTTGTCGATCTTCGACAGCAGAGCCTGGAAGGCGTCCTGCCCCTCCGCCGCCCCTGAGGAGGACAGCGCCGGCTGCTGCTTCGGCGACCGGCCCGCGCCGTCCGCCGCCGGCGCGTCTTTTCCGGACGGCACGCCGGACGCGGCGGCCGACGGGCCGGAGGCCCCGGCGGCGGCCCCCGGCGACTGCTCTTCCGCCGCGGGCGTCCAGTGCCGCAGCGCGCCCGTCTCCAGGTCGATCTGCGTCGTCAGCGCGTCCAGACCCTCGTCGTCCTCCGCCGTGTGCCGCGCACGGTCCTGCGCCGCCCAGCGCAGCGAGTTCGCCGACTGGGCGATCCGCTCCGCGCGGCTGCGCAGCTCCGGGAGCCGCTCCGCGACGCGCGCCTTGTCCGGCTCCCGCTCCAGGAGCCGCAGCTCGCCGTCGACCTGGCGGGCGTACTCGTGGAGCCGGTCCAGCAGGCCGATCGACTCGCGCAGCCCGGGGTCGTCCTCCACGGCGAGTTCCAGCTCACGGCGGGTGGAGTCGATGGAGCTGCGCAGGGTGAGCCGCAGGCCCGCGATGTCGCCGGCCGCGCCCGGCTGCACCGCGCGGCGGGCTTTCAGCGTGGTCTCCTGGACCGTTCTGCGGGTATCGGCCACCGTGCGTTCGACGCCGCGCTTCACCGCCCGCGTCGCCTTCACGGTCAGGACCACGCCCGCCGCGACACAGAGCACGAAGAACAGCGCCAGCAGAGCGACGACGACGTCCATGAGGTCTGCATCCCTCCCTCTCGGGCCCCGCAGGCCCCGGCGGCCCCCGCAGGCGGTCTCTCTCCAGCCTACGGGTACGGGAAAGGCCGGACGACACCGTCCGGCCCCCGGTCTTCCCTGAATCATCCCTGAGGGAGGGCCCGGCGGATTTTCGCCGGCGATCGCGCGCCGTGCCCGGCACGCAGTGCGGCCGGGCACCCGAAGCCGGGTGCCCGGCCGCACGCGGCGTCTCAGATGACCACGTTCACCAGCTTCGGCGCCCGTACGATCACCTTGCGGACCGGCGCCCCGCCCAGCGCCCGCCGCACCGCCTCGTCGGCCAGCGCCGCCGCCTCCAGCTCCGCCTCCGCGATGTCGGGCGACACCTCCAGCCGGGCCTTGACCTTGCCCTTGACCTGCACCACGCACGTGACCGTCTCGTCGGCCACGTACCGCGGATCGGCGACCGGGAACGGCTCGTAGACCACCGTCGTGGGGTGCCCCAGCCGGTGCCACAGCTCCTCGGCGACGTGCGGGGCCAGCGGCGCGACCAGCTTCACCAGCACCTCGGCGACGCTCCGCGGCACCGCGCGCAGCTTGGTGACGTGGTTGTTCAGCTCCGTCACCTTCGCGATGGCCGTGTTGAAGCGCAGCCCCGCCATGTCCCTGGTGACCCCGTCGACGGCCTTGTGCAGCGCCCGCAGCGTCTCCTCGTCCGGCTCGGCGTCCACGACGGTGACGGCGCCGGTCGACTCGTCGACGACGTTGCGCCACAGCCGCTGCAGCAGCCGGTACTGGCCGACGACCGCGCGGGTGTCCCAGGGACGGGAGACGTCCAGGGGGCCCATCGCCATCTCGTACAGCCGCAGCGTGTCCGCCCCGTACTCGGCGCAGATCTCGTCCGGCGTGACGGCGTTCTTCAGGGACTTGCCCATCTTGCCCAGCTCGCGCCTGACCCGCTCGCCGCCGTACCAGTAGGCGCCGTCGCGCTCCTCGACCTCCGCGGCGGGCACCGGGAAGCCGCGGGCGTCGCGGTAGACGTACGCCTGGATCATGCCCTGGTTGAACAGCTTGTGGAACGGCTCCGCGGACGAGATGTGGCCCAGGTCGTACAGGACCTTGGACCAGAAGCGGGCGTACAGCAGGTGCAGCACGGCGTGCTCGGCGCCGCCGACGTACAGGTCGACGCCGCCGTGCGGCTTGCCCTCCGCCGGGCCCATCCAGGCGCGCTCGATCGCGGGGTCGACCAGCCGCTCGGCGTTGTGCGGGTCCAGGTAGCGCAGCTCGTACCAGCAGGAGCCGGCCCAGTTGGGCATGGTGTTGGTCTCGCGCCGGTAGCGTCGCGGTCCCGAGCCGTCGCCCAGGTCCAGGGTGACGTTCACCCAGTCCGCGTTGCGGGACAGGGGCGTCTCGGGGCGGCTGTCGGCGTCGTCCGGGTCGAAGGTGCGCGGCGAGTAGTCCTCGACCTCGGGCAGCTCCAGCGGCAGCATCGACTCGGGCAGGGCGTGGGCGACGTCGTTCTCGTCGTAGACGATCGGGAAGGGCTCGCCCCAGTAGCGCTGGCGGCTGAACAGCCAGTCGCGCAGCCGGAAGCCGACGGTGCCCTCGCCGACGCCGCGGTCCTCCAGCCAGGCGATGATCTTCCGCTTGGCCTCGGCCACCTCCAGGCCGTTCAGGTCGATGTCCTCCCCCGCGGAGTTGATCGCGGGCCCGTCGCCGGTGTACGCCTTGCCGTCCCAGTCCGCCGGCGGCTGCACGGTACGGATGATGGGCAGCTCGAAGACCTCGGAGAACTCCCAGTCGCGCGTGTCCTGTCCGGGTACGGCCATGATGGCGCCGGTGCCGTAGCCCATCAGCACGTAGTCGGCGACGAAGACCGGCAGGCGCTCGCCGTTGACGGGGTTCAGCGCGTACGCGCCGGTGAAGACGCCGGTCTTCTCCTTGGCTTCGGCCTGCCGCTCCACGTCGGACTTGGCGGCGGCCTGGACGCGGTACGTCTCCACCGCCTCCGCGGGCGTGGCGTGCCCGCCGGTCCACACCTCGTGGGTGCCCTGCGGCCAGCCGCCCGGGACGATGCCGTCGACCAGCGGGTGCTCGGGCGCCAGCACCATGTAGGTGGCGCCGAACAGGGTGTCGGGGCGGGTGGTGAAGACCGGGATCCGCGTGTCCTCGTGCCCGTCGACGGGGAAGTCGACGCGGGCGCCCTCGCTGCGGCCGATCCAGTTGCGCTGCTGCAGCTTGATGGCCTCCGGCCAGTCCAGCTCGTCCAGGTCGGCCAGCAGCCGGTCCGCGTAGGCGGTGATGCGCATCATCCACTGCCGCAGATTCGCCTTGAAGACGGGGAAGTTGCCGCGCTCGGAGCGGCCGTCGGCGGTGACCTCCTCGTTGGCCAGGACGGTGCCCAGGCCAGGGCACCAGTTGACCGGCGAGTCGGAGGCGTAGGCCAGGCGGTAGCCGCTCAGCACCTCGGCGCGCTCCGCGTCCGTCAGCTCCGCCCAGGGGCGCCGGTCGGGCGTCTCACGCTTGCCCGTCTCGAACTGCTCGACCAGGGTGGCGATCGGACGGGCGGCGTCCGCCTCCTCGTCGTACCAGGACTCGAAGATCTGCAGGAAGATCCACTGGGTCCACTTGTAGTAGTCCGGGTCGATCGTGGCGAACGACTTGTCCCCGTCGTGCCCCAGGCCCAGGCGGCTCAGCTGGCGGCGCATCGAGGCGATGTTCGCCTCGGTGGTGACGCGCGGGTGGGTGCCGGTCTGTACGGCGTACTGCTCGGCGGGCAGGCCGAAGGCGTCGAAGCCCATGGTGTGCAGGACGCTGTGGCCGGTCATGCGCTCGTAGCGGGCGTAGACGTCGGTGGCGATGTATCCCAGGGGGTGGCCCACGTGCAGCCCCGCGCCCGAGGGATACGGGAACATGTCCATGATGAACTTCCGGGGCCGGTCCGACGCCGCGGCGGTGTCCACCGCGTACGTGCCCTCACGCGCCCAGAAGTCCTGCCAGCGTGCCTCGATCTCGGCAGCCAGGGCCGCGGTGTAGCGGTGCGGTGCCGTCGCCGGCACGGTCTCGGGGGCGGCGGCGGTGGTCGTCTCGCTGCTCATCGTCCTCAAAGCTCCTGGTGGTCTCTGCCTGCGGTCCGGATGCGGAAACGAAAAAACCCCTCGCACAGGAGGGGACGCCGCGCTGAGTGTTTCCTGCCGTCAGCGCGGCCCGCTAAGCAGAAGGCGTCGGGCACGCATGTGCTCAGGGTATCGCAGCCGCCGGCCGAGCCGGGATGCCCATGTCGCCGCGGCCGGGGGCAGGGGTCGGGCGCGGGTCCGGGACCCGCATCCTGACGGGTGAGTGGAGCTAAGGAGATTCGAACTCCTGACCCCTTGCATGCCATGCAAGTGCTCTACCAACTGAGCTATAGCCCCCGGGCGGCCCTCACCCTACCCCACCGGCGGCGGGCGGAGATCAGGCCGTCGCGAACGAGTAGAAGCGCTTGAGCGTGCAGTGCTCGTCCAGCAGCCGGCCGTAGATCGGCTCGCCCTCCAGCTCCCGGTACGTCTCGATGGGATCGCCCTTTATGATCAGCGCCCGCGCGCACTCCTCGCACCAGTACTGGTAGTCGGGGTTGAGCGGCTCCATGTCGCGCACGATGGGGGTGCCGTTTCCGCACCAGTCGCACTTCCTGCTGTGTGCTCCCATCACTCAGCTCCAGCTATGGCCGCAGGCCGTGCACACATAGGACACTCCGCCGTTGTCACCGAGCACCTGCGCGACGTGCGAAGAACCGCAGGCCGGACAGTGCAGGACGGAGGCGCGGGACGCTCCCTGCCGACGGGTCACGGCCGCCTGCTGCCTCCCGGTGGCGCACGAAGGCATCTCGCAGCCCCTCCCTTCGGCTTCCGCCCTGTGAGGATGCTGTGATTCTGCCACGCGCGGCCGGGGCGGTCAGCGCCGATACCGGTACCGAACCCCCGCAAGCAGCCCGAGTACGCCCACAGCGGCCAGCGCGAGGGCCGCGTTCCCCACCGCATCCGCGGAAGCCTGCGCCGTCGGTGCGCCCACGCGCTCCAGATACAGGGTGCCGATCGTCGCCACTCCTATGAGGCCGCCGAGCTGCGCCGTGGTGGTCATCAGGCCGCTGGCATGCGGCGCGTCCTCGGGGCGTACGAGCGCGAGTGCGCCGGTCAGACTGGGGCTGAAGGCCAGCGCCAGGCCCAGTCCGACGCCGGTCAGCCCGGCGAAGAAGCCGGGGCCGCCCTCGCCGCCGTCGCGCATCGCCAGCCCCACCGCCAGGAACGACACCGTGAGCGTGGCGAAGCCGGCCGGCACCAGCGCCGGGCGCAGCCGCTCCGGGAGCCGCTGCCAGGTCAGCCCCGCGGCGCCGAAGGCGACGGCGGTCGGCACGAAGGTCAGCCCCGCGCGCAGGGCGCCGAAGCCGAGACCGGACTGCAGGTGCAGCGCCATCACGAACATGAATCCGCTGTTCGCCACCATCGCGAGCCCGGCGCGCACGACGGCCACGGGCATCCCCGGCGCACGCACCACGCGCGGCGGGAACAGCGGCACGCCCCCGCGCCGGGCCAGGCTCGACTCGTACGCCGCGAAGGCCGCCGCCGCCGCGACGCTGCCGCCCAGCATGACCCAGCCCCAGACGGGCCAGTCCAGCTCCTGCCCGAGCACCAGCGGCACGGTGAACAGGGTCACCGCGGCCGCCAGCAGCACCAGCCCGCCCCGGTCGAGCACCCCGCCGTAGACCGGGCCCGCGCCCGCCGCGGGGCGCGGCTCGTCACGGGGCAGCATCCGGGCGCCGAGCACCAGCAGGGGGAGACCGACGACCACGTTCACCAGGAACACCGGGCGCCAGCTCCAGCCGAAGAGGTCGGCGCTGACCAGCAGGCCGCCCGCGATCTGCCCGGCGGCGGCGCCGGTGGCCAGGACGGCCGCGTAGACGCCGAGGGCCCGCACGCGCGCGGTGCCGGTGAAGGTGCGCTGCACGAGGCTGAGCACCTGGGGAATCATCGCCGCCGCGCCCGCACCCTGCACCAGCCGGAACGCGATGAGCTGGCCGGAGGTGGCGGCGAGGCCGCAGGCGAGCGAGGCGGCGGTGAAGAGCATGAGACCGCCGAGGTACATGCGGCGGTGGCCCAGGATGGCACCGAGCCGGGCGCCGGTGATCAGCAGCACGGAGTACGAGATGACGTACCCGGCGACGATCAGTTGCAGCTCGGCGCCGGAGGTGCCCAGGTCGGTGCGCATGGTGGGGGCGGCGACGTTGACGATGAAGACGTCGAGCAGCGCCATGAACTGGCCGGCGAGGACGATGCCGAGGAGCCAGCCGGGGCGTACGCCGGAGACGTTGTCGGTGCCGGGCGTTTTACTGGAGGTGGCGGCGGTGCCGGACGGCCGGCCGCCGCCGGTGGCGCGGAGGGCGCCGGCGGCGGTGCCGCCGGCGGGGGAGGTCGTGGTGGTCTCATGCATACCGCGAGCATCCCTCCGGCGCTGTACTGGTAATGAGAGCCTGCTGATGCTGGTACTGACAGCACCTGGCACGGCGGGCCGACCGGCCCGACCCTGGAGTGATGAGCATGACGACGGTGGCGAACGGACGCCGCAGGCCCGAGCTGGCCTCCTTCCTGCGCAGCCGCCGGGCGCGCATCACCCCGGCGGACGTCGGCATGCCGCCCGGCCCGCGGCGCCGCACCCCGGGGCTGCGCCGCGAGGAGGTCGCGCAGCTCTCCGGCGTGGGTGTCACGTGGTACACGTGGCTGGAGCAGGGCCGGCCCATCAACGCCAGCCCTCAGGTGCTCGACGCGGTGGCACGCACGCTGCGCCTCGACGCGATGGAGCGCGAGCACCTGTACCACCTGGCCGAGGTGGCGTACGCGCCCGAGCCGGCCGCCGCCGCCCGCTCCGTCGGTCCGGAGGTGCTGGGGATCCTGACGGCCCTGGACCTGCCCGCGGCGGTCTACAACGCGCGCTACGACGTGCTCGCCGCCAACGAGCTGTACGAGCGGATGTTCCCCGCCCTCGGCCACGCCGAGCCGCATGAGCGCAACGTGCTGTGGCAGCTCTTCTCCGCCCGCGCCTGCTGCTGCGCCATGGTCAACAGGGACGAGGAGCTGCCGGTCCTGGTGGCCACGTTCCGCGGGGCGTACGGCCGGCACGTGGGGGAGCCGTCCTGGGAGTCTCTGATCCGCTCCCTGTCCGAGATCAGCGAGGACTTCGCGGCGATGTGGCGCCGCGGGGACGTGGCGCCGCCGGGCTCGCGCGTCAAGGTCGTGCAGCACGCCTCGGTCGGGGAGCTGCGCTGCGTGTCGACGTCGCTGTCGGTCACGGGGATGCCCGAGACCCGGATCGTGGTCTACTCCCCCGCGGACGAGGCCAGCCGCAAGCTGCTCGACTGCCTGCGGACGCTGGCGGACCCCCTGATCGGCTGCAAGGTCCACGCCCGCCCTCTGTCGCAGGAGCGCGCCCGGCAGGCGGCGCTGCGGGGCCCGGGAAACGACGAATCCCGCCCCAGCGGGACGGGATTCTGAAGACCGTTCGGGTGGAGCTAAGGAGAATCGAACTCCTGACCTCTTGCATGCCATGCAAGCGCTCTACCAACTGAGCTATAGCCCCTTGCGGCCGCTTCGCCGGAACCGGCGGGCGAACGAGCTAAAGCTTAGCGGGAAGGGGGCCGGAAACAAAAATCGGTTACCCGAGGCCGCCCGGCGCCTACGTGTCGTCGCCCAGCACCGGCTCCGGCAGGCTCCCCGCGTTGTGCTCCAGCAGCCGCCAGCCGCGCACCGACTCCCCGAGCACCGACCAGCTGCAGTTGGACAGCCCGCCCAGCGCCTCCCAGTTCCGCGGCTCGATGCCCAGCAGCCGGCCGATGGTCGTGCGGATCGTGCCCCCGTGGCTGACCACCACCAGCGTGCCGGCGTCGGACAGCTTCTCGGCGTGCGCCATCACCACGGGCGCCGCCCGGTCGGCGACCTCGGTCTCCAGCTCGCCGCCGCCGCGCCGCACCGGCTCGCCGCGCTTCCACGCGGCGTACTGCTCGCCGTGGCGCGCGATGATCTCGTCGTGCGTCAGCCCCTGCCAGACGCCCGCGTACGTCTCCCGCAGCGCGCTGTCGTACGTGACCTCAAGGCCCGTCAGCGCCACCAGCTCGGCGGCGGTGGCGCGGGTACGCACCAGATCGGAGCAGATCATCGCGTCCGGCCGCAGCGCCGCCAGCAGCCGGGCGGCGCGCCTCGCCTGAAGCACGCCCGCCTCGGTCAGCTCGATGTCGGTCTGGCCCTGGAAGCGCCGCTCCAGGTTCCACGCGGTCTGGCCGTGCCGCCACAGGACGATCCGGCGGTCACGCATCCCGCCGGGCCCCGTCGCCGTGCGCCTCCGCGTACTCCGCGGCGCGCCCGCGGGTGGCCACCGCGTCCGGCGGCAGGTCGAGCTGCGGGCAGTCCTTCCACAGCCGCTCCAGCGCGTAGAAGACCCGCTCCTCCGAGTGCTGCACATGGACCACGATGTCCGAGTAGTCCAGCAGGACCCAGCGGCCGTCCCGCTCGCCCTCGCGCCGCACCGGCTTGGCGCCGCGCTCCTTCAAAAGCGCCTCCTCGATGCCGTCCACGATGGCCTTGACCTGGCGGTCGTTGGGCGCGGAGGCGAGCAGGAAGGCGTCGGTGATGGCGAGGACGTCGCTGACGTCGTACGCGACGATGTCGTGCGCGAGCTTGTCGGCGGCGGCCTGCGCCGCGGTGCCGACCAGGTCGAGGGAGCGGTCCGTTGCGGTCACGGGCGGGGCTGTCCACTTCTGTCGGGAACTCGGACTATCACTGCGGATACGTATTCCAGGATCTCACGCCCGTACGACAGGCCCGCGGCTCCCGGCACCGTCACCCCTCGTAGTCCTGCCCGAGCACGACGCTCACGTCCGCGTTCGCCGGCGTCCGGCCCTTGGCCACGGCCTTCTCCGGCAGCCCGAGCGTCCTGGCGACCTGCACGGCCTGCTCCTTCGCCGCCGCGTCCGCGTAGCGCACCTCGGAGGACGCCGCGGGCTCCCCGGCCTGACCGCCGTCGACGAACGTGAAGCCGCCGTTGACCAGCGCGACCTTCGCGTGCTCCGCCGGCTTCGCGCTGCCCGTGCCGTTCTGCACGCTGACCCGCATCGCCGTGGCCCCGTCGGGGCTCTTGACCGTGCCGCCGAGGACGTCCTCGACGATCTTCCGGGTGGCCTGCTCGCTCGGCCGGCCGTCGCCTCCGACCTCCAGCGTCTCGGTCGCGTACGCGCCCTCCTTGGCCAGCTCCGACAGCGACGCCAGGGACGCGGCCAGCTCGGCCTCGGACAGGGACGGGTCGAGGACCATACCCATGGACTTCACCAGGTTCTTGGCGCCCGCCGTGTCGCTGGGCAGGCTCTTCAGCACGGCCTGCATGACCTGCCCGAAGCGCCGCAACTGCGCCGTCTGCGGCTCACCGTCGGCCAGGTGGGTGGCGTAGGCGATGGCCGCCTCGCCGTTGAGCCTGCGCTTCTGCCCCTTCTCGACCAGCGGGTCGTCGCCCTTCTTCGCGCCGGGCACGGTCGCGTCGGCGTCGAGGACGATGCCGCCGACGCCTTCCACGAGGATTTCCAGGTACGGGGTGTCCAGCCGCCAGCTTCCCTTGATCTCGGAGCCCAGCAGCGCGTCGATCGCGTCCCTGGTGGCGCCCGCGCCCTGCTCGTCGACGGCCTGGCCGAGGGTGGTGGCGGTGCCGTCGTCGCCGGAGACGGCGAGGTCGTTGGGGAGCAGCACGGTGGTGCCCTTGCCGGTGGTGGCGTTGTTCACGAGCAGCGCGGAGGCGCTGCCGCCGCCGTCGGTGTCGTGGAGGTGCACCACCAGGGTGTCCCGCTTCTCCTCGCCCGTCGCCGCCGGCGCCGAGTCGCCGCCGACGAAGGGGAGCCGGTCGGTCGCCCACAGGTAGCCGGTGCCGCCGAGCACGGCGAGGACCATGACGACCAGCAGCGCGACACGGCGGTTACGGCCGCGGCGCTTGGCCTCCTCGCGGCGCTCGGTGCGGCTCTCGGTGAACTTCAGCCAGTCGATGACGTCTTCGGAGGAGTCGGTCTCGTCCTCGACGAAGGAGAACTGCTCGGTGGCGTACTCGCGCGGCTCGTGCGGCCGAGGGCCCGGGGCGGAGGGCTCGCCCGGGGGGCGCTGCTGCGGGATGCGCCCCCAGTCGCCGTCGGGCGGTACGGGCGTCACGGGCTGCTCGCCGGAGTGCGCGGCCGGGCCGTAGGGGTCGTAGTCGTAGTCGTACCCGACGGCCGGGGGCGGGGCGTGCGGGGCGTAGTGCTGCTGCTGTGCCGTGGGGTGGGGGGCCTGGACCGGGTAGGGGACGTTCTGCCGCGGGGGCGGCGGCTGGGCGTACGGGTCGTAGTCGTACCCGTAGCCGGCGGACGGGTCCCGGTAGCCCTGGCCGCCGGGGTCCGGCGGGGCGCCCTGCTGGTCGTAGTCGTAGCCCTGCTGTCCGTACGGGTCGTAGCCGCGGGCGTGGGGGTCCTGGTACGGGTCGTGGCCCTGCGGGCCGCGGTATCCGTCGTTCACTGGTGCCCCTTCCATAATGGGCAATCCCCGCCCACGGTCCCCCCGTGCTTACCCTTTGCTGCCCGTGCGGCCCCCCGCCCGCCCCTGTAGATCCTGCGCGTCAACGCCGGTCGCGGTAAAGCCTTCGCTTGTTGATGTAACGAACAACGCCGTCTGGCACCAGATACCAGACGGGTTCGTCGCGAGCCACCCGTTCCCGGCAATCCGTGGACGAGATGGCGAGCGCGGGCACCTCGATCAAGGAGACCCTGCCCTCGGGCAGCCCGGGGTCGTGCAGCCGGTGACCCGGTCGGGTCACCCCGATGAAGTGGGCCAGGGAGAAGAGTTCCTCCGCGCCCCGCCAGGTGAAGATCTGGGAGAGCGCGTCCGCACCGGTGATGAAGAACAGTTCCGCCTCGGGTTCGAGCCCGTGCAGCTCCCGGAGCGTGTCGATCGTGTACGTCGGGCCTCCGCGGTCGATGTCGATGCGGCTGACCGAGAACTGCGGGTTCGACGCCGTGGCGATCACGGTCATCAGATAACGGTCCTCGCGGGGCGAGACCACCTTGTCGCCCTTCTGCCACGGCTCGCCCGTGGGCACGAAGATCACCTCGTCGAGGTGGAACCGGGCGGCGACCTCGCTCGCCGCCACCAGGTGACCGTGGTGGACGGGGTCGAACGTCCCGCCCATCACCCCGAGTCTGCGTTTCACCGCAGTCAGCGGTCCCGGTTGAAGCGGGTGGTGATGAAGAGCAGGAGGAGCAGGATGAACAGCGTGCTCCCGCCGACGAAGTAGGCGTTGGGGCCGTTGCTCTCGTGCTCACCGCCGCCACCGCTCTCGGATGCGGAGGCGAGGGTCACGGCGAGGTCGTGGGCGGCAGTCAGAGCGCTCATGGTCACGGTGGCCAATCCGGTGTCGTCGGGGTGGGCGTGCCTCGACATCGTAAGCGGGTCCGCGGCCCGCCCCCACGTCGGCTCCGCCATCGGGGGCGCGGGCCGGGGTCGCCGCGGCGGCGGCCGAGGTCACCGTCCGGTATGGATGCCGTGACGAACCTGCTACGGAACTCCCGGCTGCGCCGGCCCGTTGTCGCACTAGCCTTGGGGGCCAGACGTACGGGGAGGGGACGGACAGCCATGCCTGAACTCAACAAGAACGTGCCGAGCCGAGAACGCAGGAGGTTCCCCGGCATCTCCTCGCGGGCGTACGAGCACCCCGCCGACCGCTCCGCGCTCGTCTCGCTGCGCAAGCTCACGGGCTTCGACAAGGTCTTCAAGGCGATCAGCGGCATGCTGCCCGAGCGCTCGCTGCGGCTGCTGTTCCTCTCCGACTCGGTGCGGGTCGGAGACCAGCAGTTCCAGCACCTGCACGACATGCTGCGCGACGCCTGTTACATCCTGGACCTCGACAAGGTCCCGCAGATGTACGTCAAGCAGGACCCCCAGCCCAACGCGATGTGCATCGGCATGGACGAGCCGATCATCGTCGTCACCACCGGCCTGGTCGAGCTGCTCGACGAGGAGGAGATGCGGGCCGTCATCGGGCACGAGGTGGGCCACGCGCTCTCCGGCCACTCGGTGTACCGCACGATCATGCTCTTCCTCACCAACCTCGCCCTCGCGCTCGCCTGGATCCCGCTGGGCGCCCTGGCGATACGGGCCATCATCGCCGCGCTGCTGGAGTGGTTCCGCAAGTCGGAGCTGTCCGCGGACCGTGCCGGGCTGCTCGTCGGGCAGGACCTGGAGGCGTCGATGCGCGGGCTGATGAAGCTCGCCGGCGGCAACCACCTGCACGAGATGAACGTGGACGCGTTCCTGGAGCAGGCCGAGGAGTACGACCGGGGCGGCGACGTCCGCGACTCCGTCCTGAAGATCCTCAACGTGCTGCCGCGCAGCCACCCGTTCACCACCATCCGCGCCGCCGAGCTGAAGCGGTGGTCGGAGAGCCGCGACTACCAGCGGATCATGGACGGCCACTACCCGCGGCGCGACGAGGACAAGGACACCTCCGCGCGGGACTCCTTCCGCGAGTCGGCGAGCAGTTACGCGGACACCGTGAAGAACAGCAAGGACCCGCTGCTGCGGCTCGTCAACGACATCGCGGGCGGCACCGCCGACATCGGCGGCAAGCTGCGGGACCGCTTCAACAACCGCGGCTCCGGCGGCTCCGCACCGTCGGACGGCTCCGGCCCCGCGGACGCCTCGCCCAACTGAGCACCCGTCCCCCCCTCCGCTCAGCGAGCAGCGCCCACCGTACGCACCACGCCGCCGCCCCCTCGTCCCGGGGCGGCGGCGTCCTTCGTACCGGGCCCTCGGTCGGGTACGGCCCCGCACCGGCGGTCCGCACCCGGCACGCCGCTTACGACGGCTCTGTCGCCTGCCCCGTGTCCAGCACGCCGCACAGCGAGCCGCTCAACTGCCCCGGCGTCGCGAACGGGTTGGTGCCCTGCGGGGTCTTCCGCGGGTCCCGCTCGCCGGCCAGCAGCGGCCGCAGATACCCCGAGGCGTCCGCGGTGCACGCCAGCGGGCCGGCGGTCAGCGTGGTCTCGGCCAGCTCCAGTTGCCGGTCGCGCAGGTCGTCGTGGTCGAAGCGGATGCGTACCTGGCGGCGCACGGTGAACAGCGAGGCGTCCGCCTCCCCCGGCGTCCCGGCGGACACCTTCGCGGGGCGCAGCGCGTAGACGAAGACGTGGTCGGCGCTGACCTCCAGTTCCTCTTCGCTGACCTCCGCGAACGTCACCGCGCCGTCGACCCGGACGCTCCGGTCGGCCAGCCGCACGTGCTCGGGGTCGAAGCGGATCATCCAGCCGGTCGCGGCGTGCCTGCCGTCGTCGGAGGGGCGGGCGAGGCTCTGGTCGAACTGGCCGTGCTGCTGGGGGTCGAGCTGGATGCGGACGTCGCGGGCGTTTCCGCCGGTGAGGGTGTGGACGTCGACCGCGGAGGTGACGAGGTAGTCCTTGCCGGCGGTGAGGGCCTGGACGACCTGTTCCTCGGTGAAGTGCCGCGTCGCCTCCGGGTCCGGCAGTTCGATGCCGTCGGCGCCGGTGCCGAAGTCCGCGGCGGAGCTGTCGGCGATCAGCTCGCCGGGCGCGCCGCCGGGCACCGGGCCGTCGGGGGTCAGCGGGACGACGGTGCTGCGCAGCGGGGCCGCGGCGGGGACGCCGGGCTGCCGGTAGGGGTGGCGTACGCCCATGTAGATGGCGGTGCCGAAGGCGAGCGCGATGAGCAGGACGAGCACCAGGGCCTGCCGGGAGGCGCCGGGCCGCTGGGGGCGGCGGCTGCGTACGGCGGGGGCGTGGTCGCCGACGCGCTCCTGGGCCGAGTACTCCTCCAGGCGGGCAGCCTTGACGAACGCCTCATCGAAGACGATGGAGCGGTATTCGTCGTCTCCGCCTCCGGGGGCGCGCTCGGGTGTCCCGTCGGGCGGGCCTTCGTGCCCGGCCATATACAGAAGAGTAGGTCCGCGGCGCCCGGCGTAAACCGGCGCATCAACGCCAACTTGCCGCTGCGCCATGGGGGGTACCGCCCACGGTCGCAGGACGTAGGGGGAGGGTGAGGATCAATCGGGCGGAAGCGGTTGCACCGATCTCCGGCGCCGGCCCGCCGGGGGTTCAGCGGGGTGTCAGGGAGGGCTCGCGGGCGTCCGCGCCGGTCGTGGCCGACGGGCTGGAGCCGCCGGGGGACGGGGCGTCGTCGCGGCCGTCGGGGCCGGAACGGTACACCGCGGCGAAGGAGAGCGCGACTATGCCGACGCCGAGGAGGAGGGCGAGCAGCAGGGCGACGGGGCGCTGCCAGTGCCCGTGGCCGCGGTACGGGCGCAGGGCGCCGCCGTAGGGGCCGTACGGGTCGGGGGCGTCCGGGTCGTCCCAGTCGTCGTACAGCCGCTCGTCCTGGGCGGCGTCGTCAAGGACGGCCTCGGCCTGGGCGCGCGCCTCGGCGGCGCCGACCATGCGCTCCACCGCGCTGGGCTCGTGGAAATGGGCGGAACGGACGAAGTCCTCGTCGAGGACCACGGCGGCGAACTCCTCGTCCGCGCCTCCGTGGTAGTGGCTGTCGGGCTCGTCACCGTCGGCGTACGGCCTGCCCCCCACATCGTCCGGCACCCGACCAGCGTAAACCGGGACAGTCGGGATGCGCCAGGCAGCGGGGGGCCCGGACGGCGGTTCCCGGCCGCCTCCGCGGACCCGGACGGCGGGCGCTACGGGCCTGAGAAGGCGCCTGTACGGCCCTCTCGCGGCCCTTCAGGCTCCCGAGCACCCGGAGGAGGCACGCTGGTCCGTTCGGCGGCGGGGCGCCGGATCACCGCTTGAGCTGACCGTCGCCCGTAACGATGTACTTCGTCGAGGTCAGCTCCGGCAGCCCCATCGGCCCGCGGGCGTGCAGCTTCTGGGTGGAGATGCCGATCTCCGCGCCGAAGCCGAACTCCGCGCCGTCGGTGAACCGGGTGGAGGCGTTCACCATCACCGCCGCGGAATCCACCAGTGAGGTGAAACGGCGGGCGGCGCCGGCGTCGCGGGTGACCACGGCCTCGGTGTGCCCGGAGGACCAGCGGCGGATGTGTGCCACCGCGTCGTCCAGGGAGCGCACCACCGCGGCGGCGATGTCGTACGACAGGTACTCCGTGGCCCAGTCCTCGTCGTCGGCGAGCGCCACCTCCACGCCGGCCGCGGCGCCCGCCTTCACCCAGGCGTCGTCGCCGTGCACGGTGACGCCCGCGGCGCCGAGCGCCCGCAGGGCGCGGGGCAGGAAGACGTCGGCCACGGACTGGTGGACGAGGACGGTCTCGGCGGCGTTGCACACGCTGGGGCGCTGGGCCTTCGCGTTGACGAGGATCTTCTCGGCGAGGTCGAGGTCGGCGTGCTCGTCGACGTACACGTGGCAGTTGCCGGTGCCGGTCTCGATCACCGGGACCGTGGACTCCTCGACCACGGTGCGGATGAGGCCGGCGCCGCCGCGCGGGATGAGCACGTCGACCAGGCCGCGGGCGCGCATCAGCTCGTGCACGGACTCGCGGCCCTGGCCGGGCACCAACTGCACCGCGTCCGGCGGCAGCCCGGCGGAGGCGACCGCGTCGCGCAGCACGGCGACGAGGGCGGCGTTCGAGGCGTACGCGGAGGAGGAGCCGCGCAGCAGCACCGCGTTGCCCGACTTCAGGCAGAGCGCGGCGGCGTCCGCGGTGACGTTGGGCCGGCCCTCGTAGATGATGCCGACGACGCCCAGCGGCACCCGCACCTGCCGCAGTTCGAGACCGTTCGGCAGCGTGGAGCCGCGGACCACCTCGCCGACGGGGTCCGGCAGCCCGGCGACGTCCCGGACGTCGGAGGCGACGCCGGCGATCCGCTCCTCGGTCAGCGTCAGCCGGTCCACGATCGCGTCGGAGACCCCGTCGGCACGCGCGCGGGCGACGTCCTCCGCGTTGGCCGCGACGACCTCCGCGGCGCGCGCCCGCAGCGCGTCGGCGACGGCCAGCAGTGCGGCGTCCTTGGCGGCCCGGGGCAGCGGGGCGATCATCGCCGCCGCGGTACGCGCGCGCTGGGCGGCCTGGCGGACCGGGGACAGGGTTTCGCTGCTCATGCCGGTCAGCGTAGTCGGGGGTGCCGGCATCGTGGACGACCCGTATCACTCCGCGAGACACGGGCGCCGGTGGGTGCGTACGCCCGCGCTTCACCTCGTGCGCGTGCGCCGGTAGCCGCCCCGGAGCGCGGTCACTGCCGTGCGCGCCGGGGCGTACGCCCCCTGCGGCGGCCGGCGCCGCCCCGGTTCGCCCTCAGCGGCTCAGAACGGGTGGACCCCCACCGGCACGGCCGGTGCCGGTCCGTAGCCGTCGGCGATGCGCTGGTGGTACGTCTCCCGCGCGATGACCTCCAGGCCGACGATCTCCCACGGCGGCAACTGCGCCGACGCCCGGTGCTCCCCCCAGAGCCGCAGCGCCACGGCCGCCGCGTCGTGCAGGTCGCGGGCCTCTTCCCAGTAGCGGATCTCGGCGTGGTCGTTGGCGTAGCGACTGGTGAGCAGGAAGGGATGGTCGTGCGCCAGCCGCTCCAGCCCGCGTCTGATCTCCTTCAGCGGGGCCTCGGGTCCTGCGACGCTCAGCGTGACGTGCCAGAGCCGGTGGACACCGTCCGCGGCGGGCCCGTCGGCGCCCGCCGCGGTCGCCGGCTCCTCCGCGCTGCCCGCATGCCCACCTCCGGTCCCCCTGACGCTGGTCAGCGTCCGCTGTGCCGTTCCCCGGGGCAGCGCCCCTGGGCGCCCTTGTGTCACGGGCGGCCTCCTGAATACGAGTCTGCAACTGGCTGCGCGCCGCGGCAGCCCCCATACAACAAAGTTGACCAGCCAACGCGCCCGCCCGTGGTGCTTTTGCCCAAGGTCTCTGCCGCGACACAGGATTTTTCGCGCGCCGCGCGCCGGTCTCCCCCGGGGTGCGGCGCCCGTCGCGCCTGCCGCGCGCCGCCGCTCAACCCTCCAGTGCCGCCCGGCACTTACCGCCTCAGTTGTCGCGCCGCACTACCCGCGTCCTTACGTGTCGAGCACCACCAGGTCGTCCCGGTGCACGACCTCGCGCTCGTACGCCGGGCCCAGCTCCCTGGCCAGCTCACGGGTGGAGCGCCCGAGCAGCCGCGGCAGCTCCTCGGCGTCGAAGGCCACGAGCCCGCGGGCGACCGCCCGGCCCGCGGTGTCCCGCAGCTCCACCGGATCGCCCGCCGTGAACCGGCCCTCCACCTCCTTGATCCCCGCCGGCAGCAGCGAGGTGCGCCGCTCGGTGACGGCCCGTACCGCGCCGTCGTCCAGCACCAGCGCCCCCTGCGGGGTGGAGGCGTGCGCGAGCCACAGCAGCCGGCCGCGGGCGCGCCGTCCGGTGGGGTGGAAGTACGTGCCCGTGGGCTGCCCGGCGAGCGCCGCGTCCGCGTGCACGGCGGAGGTCAGCACGACGGGCACGCCCTCGCCGGTGGCGATCCGGGCGGCCTCCACCTTGGTCACCATGCCGCCCGTGCCCACCCCGGCCCGCCCGGCGGCGCCGAGCCGGACGCCGGCCAGCTCGCCGCGGTGGCGCACCTCGGCGATGCGGGTGGTGCCGGGGGCGGTCGGCGGTCCGTTGTACAGGCCGTCCACGTCGGAGAGGAGCACCAGCAGGTCGGCACGGGCCAGATGGGCGACGAGGGCGGCGAGGCGGTCGTTGTCGCCGAAGCGGATCTCCTCGGTCGCCACGGTGTCGTTCTCGTTGACGACGGGCACGGCGCCCATGGCGAGCAGTTGCTCCAGCGTGCGCTGGGCGTTGCGGTAGTGGGTACGGCGGCTCATGTCGTCGGTGGTCAGCAGCACCTGCCCGACGCGCCTGCCGTAGCGCGCGTACGAGGCCGTGTAGCGGGCCAGCAGCAGCCCCTGCCCGACGCTGGCCGCCGCCTGCTGCCTGGCCAGGTCCCGGGGCCGCTTGCCGAGGCCGAGCGGCGCCAGACCCGCGGCGATGGCGCCGGAGCTGACCAGCACGATCTCCCGCCCGCCGTGCTTGGCGAGCGCGTCCACCAGCGCGTCGACCCGGTCCGCGTCCAGCCCGCCGGCCGCGGTGGTCAGCGAGGACGACCCCACCTTCACGACGACCCTGCGGGCCCCCGCCGCGGCTTCCCGACTCGCCCCTGCCACCTGTACCCCTGCGCTTTCCCGGCCCGCGTCCCTTACGTACGGAACTGCGAATCTACGCCACCGCCCGGCCACCGGGCCGCGCCGTCCCACGGTGCGGACGTCCCCCGGACTTCCGGTGCCCCGGCGCGCCCCGGCCGGGGCGCGCCGGGGCCCGCACCATGAGCCGGTCGTGAAAAACGAAAAGACCACTAAGGCCGCAAACTCCCTGTACGCCCGATTGGCGGCCCATGCCGGGTGGAGAATTGTCTCCTGCCCCGTGACCGTCATACGGTCTGAGGTCAACTCCGTACCACCCCCGGAACCACGCGGTCCCGGGACCATCCTCACGACCTCCCTGCCAGGAGTCAGCACCCGTGCCTTTCGCCGGTATCGCCCCCCGCCGCGCCGTGCAGCTCATGGCGCTGACAGCGCTGCTAGCAGCGTATTGCGCGCAGCTCGTCGGCGCGCTCAAGCCCAGCGTGCCGCTGCTCGTCGCCGCGGCGGCGGGCGGCCTCGCCCTCGACCTCTACCTGCAGCACCAGCAGCCCGGACTGCTCTCCCTGCTCAGCAGGGTCCGCTTCGACATCATGGTCCGCCAGCTCCTGCGCGACATGCTCATCCTCTTCGGCCTGCTGCAGATCGACGGCATCGAGCCGCTGAGGGAGCAGTCGCCCCTGACGGTCATGCTGCTGTCGACGTACCTGCTGCACTTCCTCATCCAGGGCGTCACGATCATGGTGCGCCGGGACCGCACCGTGCCGGTCGTCACCCGGAACGTCGACGCCTCCGCGCTGGGCCTCGCGCCCGCCCCGCCGCGGATCCTCGCCCGCCGCTCCAGCCACCGCCTGCTCTACCTCTCCGTGCCGGTCACGGTCGGCCTGCTGACCACGGCGGCCACCGCGGACGCCCTGTGGGGGGTGCTGGGCCTGGGCATCTCGCTGGCGCTGAGCGTGGCCGGCGCCCTGTACCTGGCGACCTGGCTGCTGCCCGGCAAGCGCACCCCGGACGACGAGCGGGTCCGCGCGTGGTTCACCGACTGGCTGCAGGAGTACCGCCCGACCGTCGGCCTCTACTTCTCCGGCGGGGCCACGTCCGCGTACCAGGCCAACATGTGGGTCTCCACGCTGGCCGCCCTCGACGGCAAGCCGGTGATCGTGCTCCGCGAGCGCTTCATGGTGCAGAAGATCACCGCCACCGACGTGCCGATCGTCTGCCTGCCCAAGGTCGCCGACCTGATGCTCCTGGAGCACTCGACGCTCAAGATGCTGCTGCACCCGTCGAACTCCGGGAAGACCTCGCAGGTGCTGCGCATCCCCACCATCAAGCACGCCTTCACCAACCACGGTGAGAGCGACAAGCTGTCGAGCTGCAACCCGTACGCCAAGGCGTACGACGAGGTGTGGGTGGCCGGCCCCGCGGCCCGTGAGCGCTACCAGCTCGCCGACATCGGCGTCGACGACCACGACGTGGTCGAGGTCGGCCGCCCCCAGCTCGCGCCGATCCGGCCCTACCCCGGTCCGCCGCCCGCCGGCGGCCTGACCACCGTGCTGTACGCCCCCACGTGGGAAGGCTGGGACGGCAACCCCGGCAACACCTCGGTCGTGCTGGCCGGCGAGAACATCGTGCGCGCGCTGCTCGCCGACCCGCAGGTGCGGCTGCTGTACAAGCCGCACCCGCTGACCGGCTCGGTCGACCCGCGCGCGGGCGAGGCCGACAAGCGGATCCAGGCCATGATCACCGAGGCGAACGCGGCCGTCGTCGCCCAGGCCGCGGCCGGCGGCGGGGGCGCGAACGGCCGGGGCGTCCAGCGCCCCGGCCCGGAGGCCGCCGCCGAGCTGGCCCGGGTGCAGGCGGAGCTGGACGGGCTGGACGCCGCGTCCTTCAGGGCCGGCGCCGACGAGGTCGAGCGCATGCTCGTGCAGTCCACCCCCGAGGCCGGCAGGGCCGAGGCCATCCAGGCCGCGACGGAGGCCTGGGAGGCGGCTTACTGGGCCTCGCTGCCCGCGTGGGAGCACCAGATCATCACCGACTCCCGCCCCGGTATCTACGCCTGCTTCAACGTCGCGGACGTGCTGATCAGCGATGTCTCCAGCGTCATCTCGGACTATCTGAGCAGTGAGAAGCCGTACGCGGTCGCCAACACCAGCGGTCTGACCGAGGCGGAGTTCAAGGCGGAGTTCCCGACCGTACGCGCCGGCACCATCCTCGGCCCGAAGGCGAAGCAGATCCCCGCCCTCCTCGACGCCGTCCGCAACCCGGAGCAGGACACCCTGGTGCGGGCCCGCGCCGAGCTGAAGGAGCATCTGCTCGGGCCGGCCGATCCACCGTCGATGGTGCGCTTCAACGCCGCCGCGCTGGCGCTGTGCGCCAAGGCGGACGCGCGCGCGGCGCGCATGGACGCGCGAGGGGAGTCCGATATCCCTTCACAGCGTCGGGACGCGGCCGAGGAGATGGAGCTGGAGCCGGAGGAGCCGGCAGGCGTCTAGGCCACGTCCCCGATACGGAGCCGGTGACGGAACCGGTCCCGGACCAGGACGCCGAGGCGGTCGCGGATGCAGTCGCGGTCGCGGAGGCGGACTCCGGCCCGGAGGCGGATCCGGAACTGCAGGCGTGAAACGGCGGCGGCCCGCGGGAGGAGATCCCGCGGGCCGCCGCCGTCGTTCCGCGTCGTGCGGCACGCATCGCGCATCACGCTCGTCACGAGAAGGGGTCGAAGTCCTCGTACTCCTCCTCCGCCCGCTCCGCGTCCCGCTCCCTGCGGCGCTGCGCTGCCGGCCGCGGGGCGTCGAAGCGGTGGTCCTCGCCGCGGCGGCCGAGCATTTCCGCGCCGGAGGCCATCGCCGGTTCCCAGTCGAAGACGACGGCGTCGTCGCCGGTGCCGATGACCACGTCGTCACCCGGCTTCGCCCCGGCCTTGCGGAGCCGGTCCTCGACCCCCAGCCGGTTCAGCCGGTCGCCGAGATAGCCGACGGCCTCGTCGTTGCCGAAGTCGGTCTGGCGCACCCAGCGCTCCGGCTTCTCACCGGTGATACGGAACAGGGGCCCGTCCGCGCCGCCCTCGCGGGCGACGGTGAAGCCCGCCTCGTCGACGGCCTGCGGGCGGATGACGATCCGCGTGGACTCCTGCTTGGGCCGCGCCGCACGCGCCGCGCCGACGATCCTGGCGAGCCCGTACGACAGCTCCTTCAGGCCCGTACGGGCGACCGCCGAGACCTCGTAGACCGTGTAGCCGCGCTCTTCGAGGTCGGGGCGCACCATCTCGGCCAGGTCGCGGCCGTCCGGGATGTCGATCTTGTTGAGGACGACCACGCGCGGCCGGTCCTCCAGCCCTCCGTACGCGCGCAGCTCCTCCTCGATGACGTCGAGGTCGCTGACCGGGTCACGGTCGGACTCCAGGGCCGCGGTGTCCAGCACGTGGACGAGCACCGAGCAGCGCTCGACGTGGCGCAGGAACTCCAGGCCCAGGCCCCGGCCCTCGCTGGCGCCGGGGAGGAGGCCGGGGACGTCGGCGATCGTGTACGTCACGGCGCCGGCGGTGACGACGCCGAGGTGGGGCACCAGGGTGGTGAACGGATAGTCGGCGATCTTCGGCTTGGCCGCGGACACCACGCTGATCAGGGACGACTTGCCGGCGCTGGGGTAGCCCACGAGCGCGACGTCGGCGACGGTCTTCAGCTCCAGCACCACGTCGCGCGCGGTGCCCGGCTCGCCGAGCAGCGCGAAGCCGGGGGCCTTGCGGCGCTGGGAGGCGAGCGCGGCGTTGCCGAGGCCGCCGCGGCCGCCCTGGGCGGCGACGAAGGTGGTGCCGTGGCCGACGAGGTCGGCGAGCACCTCGCCCTCCCGGGTGAGGACGACCGTGCCGTCCGGCACCGGCAGGACGAGGTCCTTGCCGTTGGCGCCCGCGCGGTCGCCGCCCTCGCCCGGCTTGCCGTTGGTGGCCTTGCGGTGGGGGGTGTGGTGGTAGTCGATCAGGGTGGTGATGTTCTGGTCGACGGTGAGGATGACGTCCCCGCCGTGCCCGCCGTTGCCGCCGTCGGGGCCGCCGAGCGGCCGGAACTTCTCGCGGTGCACGGAGGCGCAGCCGTGTCCCCCGTTGCCCGCGGCCACGTGCAGGGTGACGCGGTCGACGAAGGTGGTCATTGGGGTGTGCCTCCCGGCGGTGTGGAGCGGTCAGGGGCCTGCGGCGCCGTACGGGACGTTCGCGCCGTACGACCAGGGAAACGCGCCGAGGGCGGCCCGGCTTCCCCGCACGTCGTCCGTGGCACGTGCGGAGCGGCGGACCGCCCTCGGATCAGGTGTGTGGTGTCCGGAGCCGGTGCTTACTCGGCGGCCGGGACGATGTTCACGACCTTGCGGCCGCGGCTGGTGCCGAACTGGACCGAGCCGGGGATCAGCGCGAACAGCGTGTCGTCGCCGCCGCGGCCCACGCCCGTGCCCGGGTGGAACTTGGTACCGCGCTGCCGGATGATGATCTCACCGGCGCCGACGACCTGGCCGCCGAAGCGCTTGACGCCGAGCCGCTGGGCGTTGGAGTCGCGACCGTTCCGAGTGGACGATGCGCCCTTCTTGTGTGCCATCTCTCCTCAGTCCTTACTTCGCGGCCGGCGCGGGGATCTCGGTGATCTTCAGCGCGGTGTGCAGCTGGCGGTGACCGATCCGCTTGCGGTAACCGGTCTTGTTCTTGTACTTCAGGATGTCGATCTTGTCACCCTTGTGGTGGTCCACGACCTCGGCCTGGACCTTCACACCGTCCAGGACCCAGGGGTCGCTGGTCACGGTCTCGCCGTCGACGACGAGCAGAGCGGAGAGTTCGACGCTGTCGCCGACGCTCTTGCTGGACATCCGGTCTACCTCGATGACGTCGCCCACAGAAACCTTCTGCTGGCGGCCGCCGGTGCGCACGATCGCGTACACGCGCTTCAGCTCTCTTCCTCGGTCGCGACGGAGACCCCTGATGCCAGCCGCTCGGCTGGGGCACATGGGATGAGCGGCCTCTCACGCCGCTCGCGAGGAGACTGCGGGAGGGAGTTGCTCAGGAGCCTGGCGCGTCACACAGACACGCCGACGTATCAGGTTACGGGCCCCTTGACCGCCTGGTCAAACCGGTCTGGAGGCGAGGGCGCTCACTGTCCTGGGGCAGCGGCTTCACACCCTGGCACAGGTTCGTCCTGTCCGCCGTCCCGCGCCACGCCGCACTCCGCATCGACGAGCAGTGGCCGAGGCACGTGTCGTGCACGGGATCGCTGTCGGTCCTGACCACGGCCTCGTCGTTCTCGCGCAGCGCCGGACCGGTCAGGTTCTGCGAGCCGGTGACTTGTGCACGGCTGCCGGCTGCTGCCCCGACTGCCGCGCGATGGGGGCGCCCGTGCCTTCGAGTGCGGTGTATCGAAAACCCGCTCACGAACCGGTGTCAAGCGGGCGGACAAAGGATGACAGAAAGCCCCCGCCCCGCCGGGGACCGGCGGGGCGGGGGGGCGGGGGGCGTACGGAACCGGCGGGGCGGCGTCAGTCCTCCGTGGTGACGGAGACCGAGGGCGGAGAGCCCTGCTCGGCCGCGGCGGTCTTCTTGACCGACTTCTTGGCCGACTTCTTGGCCGTGGCCTTCGTCGCCGTCTTGGTGGCGGCGGACTTGGTCGCGGCCTTCTTCGCGGTGGTCTTCGCCGTCTTCTTGGCCGCGGCCTTCTTCGCCGTCGCCTTCTTGGCGGAGGCACGCTTGGCGGCGGTCTTCTTACGGGCCCGGGGCCTCTCCGCGCCGTCCGCCTCCGCGCCGTCCGCGTCCGCGGCGGCCGGCTCCGGGGCCCGGGCGGACTCCGCGGCCGGCGGCGCCTCCTCGGCCCCCGTGTCCGTACCGGCGGGCTCCTCGCCCGCCGTCTCCGCCGCCTTCGGCGGGCCGCCCGGCGACATCGCCCTGCGGGTCACCCGCCGCCGCGTACGCGCCGGGCGCGGCGCCTCCGCGGGCTCGCCGGCCTCCGGCCGCTCAGCCTCGACGACCTCCAGCGGCTCGACCGCCTCGATGGCCTCGACCGCCTCGACCGGAGCGACCGAATCGACCGGCTCGACCGGCTCGACGACCGCCGCCTCGGCGGGAGCGGCCTTGGCCGCCTTCGTCTCGCCGCCGCCCTGGACGTCCTTCGCCTCCTTGCCCTTCTTCTTGCGCTTACCGCCGGACCCTGCCGCCGTGGCGTGGTCCATGTGCACGATCACGCCGCGCCCGTTGCAGTGCGCGCACGGCTCGGAGAACGACTCCAGCAGGCCCTGCCCGACCCGCTTGCGGGTCATCTGCACCAGGCCCAGCGAGGTCACCTCCGCGACCTGGTGCTTCGTACGGTCGCGGCCCAGGCACTCCAGCAGCCGGCGCAGCACCAGGTCCCGGTTGGACTCCAGCACCATGTCGATGAAGTCGATCACGATGATGCCGCCGAGGTCCCGCAGCCTGAGCTGCCGCACGATCTCCTCGGCCGCCTCCAGGTTGTTCCTGGTGACCGTCTCCTCCAGGTTGCCGCCCTGCCCGGTGAACTTGCCGGTGTTGACGTCGACGACGACCATCGCCTCGGTCCTGTCGATCACCAGCGAACCGCCCGAGGGCAGCCACACCTTGCGGTCCAGCGCCTTCATCAGTTGCTCGTCGATGCGGTAGGTGGCGAAGACGTCCACCTCGGACGTCCACTTCGACAGCCGCTCGACGAGGTCCGGGGCCACGTGCGAGACGTAGCCGTGGATGGTGTCCCACGCCTTCGCGCCGCTGACGACGACCTTCGAGAAGTCCTCGTTGAAGATGTCGCGGACGACGCGGACGGTCATGTCCGGCTCGCCGTACAGCAGCGTGGGCGCGTTGCCGCTCTTCGCCTTCCTGCGGATGTCCTCCCACTGCTTCTGCAGCCGCTCCACGTCCCGGCGCAGCTCGTCCTCGCTGGCGCCCTCGGCGGCCGTGCGGACGATGACGCCGGCGTCCTCGGGGACGATCTTCTTCAGGATCGTCTTCAGCCGGGCCCGCTCGGTGTCGGGCAGCTTGCGGCTGATGCCCGTCATCGAGCCCTCGGGCACGTACACGAGGTAGCGGCCGGGCAGCGAGACCTGGCTGGTCAGGCGGGCGCCCTTGTGGCCGATGGGGTCCTTGGTGACCTGGACCAGGACGGACTGGCCGGACTTCAGCGCGTGCTCGATGCGGCGGGGGCTGTTGGCGAGGCCGAGGGCCTCGAAGTTGACCTCGCCGGCGTAGAGGACGGCGTTGCGGCCCTTGCCGATGTCGACGAACGCGGCCTCCATGGAGGGCAGGACGTTCTGCACCTTGCCGAGGTAGACGTTGCCGACGTACGACGCCGACTGCTCCTTGTTGACGTAGTGCTCGACGAGCACCTCGTCCTCCAGCACGCCGATCTGCGTACGGTCGCCCTGCTGACGCACCACCATGACGCGCTCCACCGCCTCGCGGCGGGCCAGGAACTCGGCCTCGGTGATGATCGGCACGCGCCTGCGGCCCTGCTCGCGGCCCTCGCGGCGGCGCTGCTTCTTCGCCTCCAGCCGGGTGGAGCCCTTGATGGACTGCACCTCGTCGCTGGGCTCGGCCTTGGCGCGGGGCTCGCGGACCTTGACGACGGTGCGCTCCGGGTCGTCCGGCGCCCCCTCGGCGCCGTCCGCGCCTTCGGTACGGCGACGCCGGCGGCGGCGCCGGCGGCTGCTGGTGCTGCTGCCCGAGGCACCGCCCCTGGCCCGGTCGCCGTCCTCGGCGCCGCCGTCCGCGGCCTCCGTGCCGGTCTCGCGGGCGTCCTCCTCGGCCTCGGCGGCCTCGTCGCCGCGGTCGCCGTCCTCGGCGCCCTCGCCGCGCCGCCTCCGCCGTCCGCCTCGGCGGCGCCGGCGGCGGCCGCGGTCCTCGCCGTCGTCGTCCTGCTCGTCACGGTCCTCGGCGGTCCCGGCCTCGCCGCGGTCGTCGGCGCCGGCCTCCGTCTGGGCCTCGGTCTCGTCGGTCTCGTCGGTCTCCTCGGGCTCCTCCGGGCCCACCGCCGCCTCGGCGGCGGCGCGCTGCGGCGTCTGGAACGCGGGCTCGGTGAACACGGGCGCCTGGAAGAGCGCGAGCGGCGCGGCACCGAAGCCGGGCGGGGGCGGCTCGGCGCCGATGTCGGAGAACTGCCCGGCCGTGTCGTCCGCGGCCGGCTCGGCGGCGGCGGCGGCGCGGGTACGGCGGCGGGGGGTGCCGGAGTCGGACTCGGCGCCCTGCTCACCGGATCCGGCGGCGGCGCGGCGGGTACGGCGGCGGGCGGTCCCGGCGGCGGGCCCGTCGTCGGGCTGCTCGCCGGACGCGCTCGCGGCGTCGCCGGCGGGTTCGCCCGCCGGCGCGGTCACGCGGCGGGTACGGCGGCGCCCGCTGCCGGCGGCCGGCGCGGCCTCGGCGGGGGCCTCCGCGGTGCCGGCGGCGGCTTCCGCGGCCGGCGCGGAGCCGGTGGCGCCCGCGTCCGCCGGGGCGTCGGTGGCGGGCTCGGCGCGGGTGGGCTCGCCCGCGGGGGCGGTGACCCGGCGGGCCTTGCGCCGGCGGGTGCCCGCGGCCGGCTCGGCGGCGTCCTCGCCGGCGGCGGGGGCGGTCTCGGCGGCGGTCTCCGCGGCGCCGGCGGCCTCGGCGGCTTCAACGGGCTCGGCGGGCTCGGCGGGCTCGGCGGCTTCGGCGGCCTTGCGCCGGCGTACGCGACGGGCGCGCGGCGCCGGCTCCTCGTCGGGCACCGGGGCCTCGGCGGATACGGCCTGCGGCTCAGCGGCGGGCTCCGCGGCGGCGGGCTCAGCGGTCTCCGGCGTACCCGCACCGCGTACGACGCGGCGGCGCTTGCGCCCCTTCGGGGCGGCGGCGCCGGCGTCCGGCTCCGGCGCGGTCTCCGCGGCGGCGGGGCCGGTTCCGGCCTCCGCCTCCGGGAGCGGCGCCGCCTCGGCGGCCGGCTCCGGTGCCGTCTGCGGCGTCTGCTCGGCGCCGGCGGCCGGGGTGCCCGCGGTGCGGGTCACCCGGCGGCGCCGGCGGCGGGGGCCGGTTTCGGCGGAAGCGTCGCCGCCGTCGGCCTCTGTGTCGTTGTCGGCCACGGTGTGGGCTCCCTCGGTGGTGCTGTCATGGTGGTCTGCGGTGGCCGGGTCCCCGGGCGCGGCGGACTGCGGTACGGGACCGGCGGCGGCCGCCGGCCGCGGCGTGCCCGCGTCCCGTACGACCCGCCGCCTGCGCGGCGGCGCGGCCTCGGCGGCCGGTGCGGTAACCGGCTCGGCGGCGTCCCGGTCCGGGGCGGACGCGGATACCGCGTGCCCGGACGTCGCGGGCTCGGGCTGCCCGCCCGCCGGCACCGAAACGGTGCCCGGCGCGGCGGTCTCCGGCGCGGCGGCGTCGCGTACGACCCGGCGACGCGAACGCCTCGCAGGCGCGGCGGCCGGGGCGCCGGAGACCGGCTCCGACGCCGGCCCGGCGGTGTTCTGCTCCGGGTCCACGGGCGCGTCCGGCCCGGCGGCCGCTCCTGCGGCCACACTCGCGGGCGGCGCCGTGATGTCTGCGGTCGCGGTCGCGCCGGCCCGCGGCTCGGGGAGCCCGGTGTCGTCGGCCGCCGGTGCACCGCCGAGGCCGCCCGCCGCGGCGGGCCCCTCCCCGGTGACGCCGGCGACCGGCCGGGCGCCGCTCATCCCGCCCGCCGGCTCCCCGGCGGGCTCATACGCCGTTGCCGACACCGGCTCACCGGCGATCGGCTCCGTCGCTCTCTGCGTCACGTCTTTGCCCCACGGCGGGGACGTACTCGGCGACACCTCCCCCGCCGGCTCCGCCGCCGCCGTGCGCCGGCGGCGGCGGAAGGGCAGGCGGTCACTGGGGGTGTCGAGTGGTCCGCCAACGGCGGCTTCGGCATCGCCGGTGCTGCCCGCGGAAGGCGACTGCGCTTCCGAAGGCTCAATCGGTTCGAGCATGCGGGCGGTTCTCCCGTCACGCCCCCGGGCGCCACCCCCCGTACGGCGGCGGCGCCCGTGCCGTGCACAGGGCCACCGCCCGGGACGTATGCGCCGCGCGAGGGCTCTTGTCTCGCTCGCCGGGCCCGCCTTCTCAGGCGGACCGGCGAAAGTCTGCTGGTCCGTGCGCCTGCCGGGCCCGGGGTGGCTCCCTCGTCGACCGGCGGCGCGTCGACACCGTCCCTACCCGGTGCCGTCCCCTGCCGTGGGCGGGGCCCCGCTCGCGACCTGCGGTGTGGCGGCGAGGGCCGTGGCATCGTCGCGGTCCGGCGCGAGCGGATCGGTCACCGTGCCGGTCTCCGCGTCGAGCGGCCCCTGCGCCAGCCTGGTCACCGCTGCCGGGACCGGCGGCGCCAGGTCAGCCGCGACTCGCAGGCCGGACAGGACGTCGTCGGGTCGTACGGCAGGTGTCAGGTGCCGCACTACCAGCCGCAGTATCGCACAAGGACCCGCCTGCGGCCTATCGCTCCCGTCGGGGAGCACCTCGAGCGCGGCCACCGCGCCGCGCGTGTCGAAGGTCCTCATCCCCTTCTTCGTCTGCCGTTCCACCTCGACCTTCTCCGCGGCCAGGAAGGCGCGGACCGCCTCCCCGGCCGTGGCGGGCGGCACGCCGTCGAGCCGCAGCTCCCACACCGACGCCCCCAGCCGGTCGGCGAGTCCCGGGGCCCGGGCCTCGACGGCGTCGACGACGTCGAGGCCGGTGGGCAGGGACTCGTCGAGCAGCGCGCGCAGCAGCTCCGGATCACGGGCCTCGGTGAGCGCGATCTCCAGGTACTCGGCCTCGCTCGCGGTGCCGGTGGGCGCCGCGTTCGCGTACGAGACCTTGGGGTGGGGGGTGAAGCCTGCGGAGTACGCCATGGGCACCTCGGCCCGGCGCAGCGCCCGTTCGAAGGCGCGCTGGAAGTCGCGGTGGCTGTTGAACCGGAGGCGGCCGCGCTTGGTGTAGCGGAGGCGGATGCGCTGCACCGGGGGTGCGGGCGGCGGGCCTTCGGGCTGTCGCTTGCCCAGAGTCGTTCAGTCCTTCGTCCGTGAGCTTGTCCTGTCCCCAGAGTACGTGCCCGCCTTTCCGGCGGCTCCGCTCCGTCGGCCTTTCATGTATCTCGCACGGAGAGCGCGCCGGCCGCCGGTGCCGCCGCGGAACAGGCGGTCAGCGGGGCCCGGCCTCGCGCTTGGCCAGGTCCACGCCGGGCGCGGGGCCGGCCGCCCGCGCCGGTGCGGGCGCGCGCGGCGGCTCTCCGGGAGCCGGGTCGCGGGGCCCTCCGAAGAGCGCGGCGCGCAGCTCCATGCGGGTGCGGCGGGCCGTCGCACGCGCCGCGGCGACGGCGTCGCCGGCGGCCCGCCAGACGCGGCGGACGGCACGGCCCAGGGGCCGGGCGGTGGCGTTCCAGAACCAGCGGGTGCAGCGCCCGGCGGCGGACCAGGCGGGGGCCAGGACGTAGCGCCAGAGGAGGAGGAAGGGCAGGAAGAGGGTGCTCAGTACCCGGCCGGCGATTCCGGCCAGCCGGCGGAGCAGCCAGAAGAGGCCCGTGCCGAGCGGTTTCAGGACGTACGACCAGAGCAGCGCGAGCGGCCAGACCACGACCCAGCGCCACAGCCACACCACCGCCACCGACACCGCCTCGGCCGCGAGGGCGATCCCGCGGCCGACGGGGCGCAGGACGTAGCGGTGGAGCGCCACCACGGGGACGACGACGAGGACGCGCAGCAGCCACCACAGGCCGTGGCCGACGGGCGTCATGAGGTACGCGTAGAGCCAGCCGGCCGGCGCCACGACCAGCCACCGCCACAGCCACGCCACGGGCACGGCGACGCCCCACCGCCAGAGCCACGCCACACCACGGCCCACCGGCGCCAGCACCCACCGGTACAGCCACACCGCCGGCCGGGCGACCAGCCACTCCGCCAGCCACAGAAGACCGGCGCCGAGTGCCTTCGCGGCGGCCACGAGCACGTCCCACACCGCCCGCACCGGCACCACGAGGACCAGCACCACCCACCGGAGCGGCGCCGCGAGACAGCCCCCGCCGCCCGCGTCACCGCCCGGCGTCTTCTGCCCGTACCGTTCCCACTCCTGGGCCATCGCCCTCATCCCCCTCGTCCGCCCGCGCGGACGCGCCCCCTTGCGCCGCTACGCCCGCGCCGCCCCCGTGGCGATCCAGTACCGCAGCTTCAGTCCCCGCCGGTCCTCGAACACGCCCCCGTTGGCCTCGATGACCTTTCGCGATCCGACGTTGTCGTGATCGCACGTCACCAGCACCTCCGCCAGTCCCAGGCCGCGGGCCACGGGCAGCGCGTCGCGCAGCATAGCGGTGGCGTGGCCGTGTCTGCGGGCCGACGGACGGACGTCGTAGCCGATATGGCCGCCCTGTTCGCGCAGCCAGCCGGTGAGCGAGTGCCGGATGGCGATCCGGCCGAGGTATGCGTCCCCGTCCACGTACCAGAGCGAGGTGCAGTGCACCCAGCCGGGCCGGATCATCGGGATCGTCTCGTCGGCCTCGGCGCGCAGCCCCGCGACGTACGAGGCGAAGACCGCGGGGTCGTGCCACCGCGTGCGCCAGCGGCGGAGGTCCTGGCCGAGAGACGTGTCGTCGCCGACCGAGCCCCTGCCCTCGGCCTCGAATTCCTTCATCGCCGCGGCGAAGGAGGCGCGGAATCGAACATGAGGGGCGGTCAGGTGCGGCATCGCTCCATGCTTACGGGCTGCGGAGCATCCGGGCAACCGGATAACGGGAGGTCACAGCGGATTCACAAGACACGTCGGGACGGATGCGGAGGGTGAGGCGCAAGGGAGAATTACCGGTAATCCAGGGCTTTATGGAAGCATGACCGCGAAAGTGTCGTTTCCTCACTGGTGGTGACCATGGGCCAGCACGCCTCCCGATTCCCCTCCCGTACGCACCGCGCCCTGCTGCGCGCCGGACTGACCGCGGCGGCCGCCGGCTCCGCGCTCGTGGCCGGCGCCGCCGCCGCGTCGGCGGCGCCCGCGGACGGGCCGCCGAGCACGGCGCTGGACGCGCTGGACGAGCTGAAGGTCGGGGAGGACAACAAGATCGAGACCGCAGAGGTCGCCGCGGCGCTGGCCGGCGCCGCCAAGGGTGTGGACACGAGCAGGCGCACGGCGCTCGCGCCGCTGACGGCCATGCAGATCAACCCGATGGCCAAGACCGGCTCCGACCCGCTGGACAACTCGGTCGGCACCACGATCGGCGAGGGCGGTGCGCCGCTGAGCACGGCGGCGGTCACCGGGCCGCTGGCCGAGGGCGCGTCGCTGGAGGAACTGCCGACGGTCGGCCCGTTCGCCTCGGGCGTCGTCGGCTGAGCGCAGCTCCCGGCAGACCGGCGGGACGGCCCGCGGACACGCTCCGCGGGCCGTCTTCCGGCGCCCTGGGCCGTTGCCGTAGGGCCGTGCGCGCGCAAGGCCCCGGCCCGGGGCGAGTGCGTGACCCGCCCCGGGCCGGGTGCCGGGCCCCCCGTGTGGTGCGGACTCAGCCGGCCCTGTTGCCCGCGCCGTTGCCGGAGAGGATCGGGAAGTCGTCCAGCACGTGGGAGAACGGGGCGTCGCCCTGGTCCGCGCTGGAGTTCTCGGCGCAGGTCTGGTTCTGCTTCTGGCTCAGGATGTCGTCCACGCTGACGTTGGCCAGGCCGGCGACGTTGCGCACGTCCTCCGCGACGTCGGTCAGCGCAATGCACGGCTTGTTGAACGAGCCGTTGACCAGGGCCATGTTCGGGCTCATGTAGCCGCCCGTCGCGGTGTTGCCGTATGCCTGCGTCGAGCCGTTGCCGTTGGCGTACGGGCCGTCGCCGGTGTCGTCGGCGGCGAACGCCTGCGGGGCGGCCATCGCGGAGGCGCCGAGCATGGTGACGGCGACCGCCGCGGTCTTCAGGTACTTCTTCATGGTGTCTTCCTTTTCGGCATGAGGGAACAACGATGCGGGCACGCTGAAACACGCCCACACCCTTGAGTGAGTTATCCGGTCTCGCCCGTGGAGGCGATCGGATGGTGTCCGGAGCGAAAACGGACCGCTCAGGAGCCGCCGTACTGCTCCGCGCCGGCGGGCGCCGGGGTGTTCTGCCACCCAGCGCCCCGGATGGCCTCGTGCGCCGCTTCGTCGACCGGCCGGGTGACTTCCCGGACCGCCGGACCGTCGACCGGCAGGCTGTGCTGCACCAGGTCGGCCGGGGGCCGGTTGGCAGCCAGGCCCTCCACGGCCCGCTGGGCCGCGGCGTCCAGACTCAGGTCCGGGTTGGTGAGCCCGGGGTCGATCGCGCCCGCCGGGCCGGCGGTGCCGAGTGCCAGAGCGGCACCGCACAGGACCACGGCAGACTTGACGTACTTCACTTGGCATCCTTTCCGCCACGGAGAGTTCGGAACGATTTCCCTACCGTCGGAACGACGGCCGCTCTCCCGAAACCCCCACCTTCGTTATGCGAAACGAGGGCGGCCCGCCGACGACACGGCACGCGGAACAATCACATTCACGTCCCCCGTGCGGAGTAATAGTGCGATTGTCTGCCTCCTACCGGGTGCTCGGAATGCCGTGGAATGGCTCCGCGGACGGGCACGGAAAGGGCCCCGGACCGGAGTTCCGGTCCGGGGCCTCCCGGTTTTCGCCCGCCCGTGCGGGTATCGGCGGCCGGCTCGACGGCCGGCCCGCGTCAGCCCTCGTCTCCGCCCGGGCGGCCGTTGACCACGCTCAGCGGCAGCAGCTTCCTGCCCGTCGGGCCGATCTGGATCTCCGTGTCGAGTTGCGGGCACACGCCGCAGTCGAAGCAGGGCGTCCAGCGGCAGTCCTCGACCTCCGTCTCGTCGAGCGCGTCCTGCCAGTCCTCCCAGAGCCAGTCCTTGTCCAGGCCCGAGTCCAGGTGGTCCCAGGGCAGGACCTCCTCGTAGGAGCGCTCGCGGGTCGTGTACCAGTCGACGTCCACGCCGTGCGCCGGCAGCGCCTTCTCCGCGGCGCGCATCCAGCGCTCGTACGAGAAGTGCTCCCGCCAGCCGTCGAAGCGGCCGCCGTCCTCGTAGACGGCGCGGATGACGTCGCCCACGCGGCGGTCGCCGCGGGAGAGCAGGCCCTCGACGATGCCGGGCTTGCCGTCGTGGTAGCGGAAGCCGATGGCGCGGCCGTGGCGCTTGTCGGCCCGGATGCGGTCGCGCAACTGCTCCAGGCGGGCGTCGGTGTCCTCGGCCGAGAGCTGCGGGGCCCACTGGAACGGCGTGTGCGGCTTGGGCACGAAGCCGCCGATGGAGACCGTGCAGCGGATGTCGTTGGACCGCGCGACCTCGCGGCCCTTGGCGATGACCTTGGCCGCCATGTCGGCGATCTGCACGACGTCCTCGTCGGTCTCGGTCGGCAGCCCGCACATGAAGTAGAGCTTCACCTGCCGCCAGCCGTTGCCGTACGCGGTGGCGACGGTGCGGATCAGGTCCTCCTCCGAGACCATCTTGTTGATGACCTTGCGGATGCGCTCCGTGGCGCCCTCCGGGGCGAAGGTCAGGCCGGAGCGGCGGCCGTTGCGCGTCAGCTCGTTGGCCAGGTCGATGTTGAAGGCGTCGACCCGGGTGGAGGGGAGCGACAGGCCGACCTTGTCCTCCTCGTAGCGGTCGGCGAGGCCCTTGGCGATGTCACCGATCTCACTGTGGTCGGCCGACGACAGCGACAGCAGGCCGACCTCCTCGAAGCCGGTGGCCTTCAGGCCCTTGTCGACCATCTCGCCGATGCCGGTGATGCTGCGCTCCCGAACCGGGCGGGTGATCATGCCCGCCTGGCAGAAGCGGCAGCCGCGGGTGCAGCCGCGGAAGATCTCCACGCTCATCCGCTCGTGCACGGTCTCGGCCATCGGCACCAGCGGCTGCTTCGGGTACGGCCACTCGTCGAGGTCCATCACGGTGTGCTTGGAGACCCGCCACGGCACGCCGGAGCGGTTCGGCACGACGCGGGCGATGCGGCCGTCGGGCAGGTACTCGACGTCGTAGAACGACGGGACGTACACCCCGCCCGTCCTCGCCAGCCGCAGCAGCAGCTCCTCGCGTCCGCCCGGGCGGCCCTCGGCCTTCCACGCCTTGACGATGTCGGTCATCGTCAGCACGGCCTGCTCGCCGTCGCCGATCACCGCGCAGTCCACGAAGTCGGCGATCGGCTCCGGGTTGAACGCGGCGTGCCCGCCGGCGACGACGATCGGGTCGTCGTCGCCGCGGTCGGCGGCGGACAGCGGGATTCCGGCGAGATCGAGGGCGGCGAGGAGGTTGGTGTAGCCCAGCTCGGTGGAGAAAGAGACCCCGAGGAGGTCGAACGCGCGCACGGGGCGGTGGCTGTCGACGGTGAACTGCGGCACGCCCCGGGCGCGCATCAGCTCCTCCAGGTCCGGCCACACGCTGTAGGTGCGCTCGGCGAGGGTGTCGGCGCGCTCGTTCAGCACCTCGTAAAGGATCATGACGCCCTGGTTGGGCAGGCCGACCTCGTACGCGTCCGGGTACATCAGCGCCCAGTGGACGTCGACCGCGTCCCAGTCCTTGACGGTGGAGTTCAGCTCACCGCCGACGTACTGGATCGGCTTCTGGACATGCGGGAGGAGGGCTTCCAGGCGGGGGAAGACCGACTCGACGGTGGATGCGGGCACGGCAGTCATCGGGAAAGCTGTCCTCGGCTGTCCTGTGGTACGTACGCGGGTGACCATTCAGCGTAGCGCGCGCCCCGCACGTGCCCCTCTTCGCACTGTTCAGAGATGCTTCCGCGCCGCCCGCGACACCCCGGGCAGCCGGTCGCGCAACTCCGCCGCGTGCGCCTCCTCGCGCGCGTAGAGGACGCCGTAGGTGAACGAGGGCTCCCCCGCGGCCTGCGCCTGCACCGCGATCTCGCGCAGCGCGGCCCGCGCCAGCACACCGTCCTGGTAGTCGCCGAGCAGGTCCTGGACCTCCCGCATCAGCGACGTGACGGTCCTGGCCTCCCCGCCGAGGACGGGGCGGGCCACCTCGGCGGCGTAGCGGGTGCGCTTGGCGGCCTTACGGGTGTCGTGGATGGCGGCGTCGCGGTCGGGGCCCGGGGCGAGGTCGAAGCTCTGCTGCAGGGCGCGGGTGAAGCGCCGGTACTGGCGGTCGGCGGCCTTGCGGAGCACGGGTTTCGCCTTGCGGGCGGCGGCGCTGCGCAGCGGGGGATCGGTGAGAATGCCGTCGAGGGCGTCGAGCAGAGCGAGGTGGCGGCGGCCGTCGAGCACGGCGACGATACGGCGCCGGGAGCCGCTGCGGCGGGCGGCGGACCAGGTGCGCAGCCGGCCGCGGACGGGGCCGAGGACGAGCGGTCGCTCCAGCTCCGCGAGGCCGGCGTGGATGCGCTCGGTGAGCACCTCGCGGTCGCGGTCGACCCCGAGTTCGCCGGCCAGCCAGCGCAGCTCGTCGGAGACGGGATCGGTGCGGGTGCGGTCGAGGACGGCGCGGTAGCTGCGGAACGTGCTGCGCAGGCGGCGGCAGGCGACGCGCATCTGGTGGACGGCGTCGGGCTGATCGCGGCGGACGGCGGGGTCGAGTTCGACGATGGCGGTGATCTGGGTGCGTACGTAGTCGAGGACGACGTCGCCGGCGGCGGGCTTGGCGGGCTTCTCGTCCTGCCGCTTCTTCCCGCCCTTGCCCTTCTTGTCCTTCTTGCCCTCCTTGCTGCCCTTGCTGCTCTTACCGCCCTTGCTGTTCTTGCTGTTCCTGCTGTTCTTGCCGCCGTTCCTCTTCTTCCCGGCCCGCGTCGCCGCCTTCTCGTCCGTCTCCGCCAGCGCCCGCGCCAGCTTCGACGGCGCCGCGGACCGCCGCAGCCCGGCCCCGGTCAGCGCCGCCTCCACCGCGTCCAGCACCGCCGGATCCGCCCCGGGGCTCAGCTCGGCCTCCACCTCGGCCCACTGCGCCGTCGCCCCCGTCTCCGGACGCTCCGCGCTCACCCGGTCGACGGAGACCTCCGCGGCCGGCTCGCCGTCCGCGCCGAGCAGGTGGTGGACGTCCCGCTCCGAGCGGATGCGCACGACGGGCACCAGCTCTGCGTCGCGCGTACGGGAGCGGACGAGGGCCGCGAGACGGCGTGGGACGCCCTCGCCGAGCGGGGCGCGGACCTCGTCGCGTACGCCGGCGGCCACCGGCAGCTTCAGGTGCCAGCCCGCGTCGTCGCCGCCGGTGCGGCGGCGCAGGGTGATGCCGTCGGCGGCCAGCCGGCGGGTCGCGGTGTCGTAGTAGACGGCGTCGAGCAGAGAGGTGCCCCGGTCGATCACCGCCGCCACCCCGTCGACGCCCGTCAGGTCCGGCAGCGGGGGCAGTTCGCGGGTGCCCGCCTTGGCCTCGTACTTCCGCTCGATTTCGCGCACCGTGTCCACCATGAATCGAATTTAGCCGTGCTCGGGCGGTTGGTCATGAGGTGTGCAGGGGCGGAATCGCGGAACGTGCCGGGTGGCGAGGGCCCCGGGGGTGTCCTAGCGTCGCGCCCAGAACGACAAGGAGCCCGCTCATGACCCAGACGCGCACCATCCCCGTCATCAGCTACGCCGAGGACATCGACGAGGGCGTGACCCGTGTGGACGCCGGGCTGCTGGTGCTGCGGGCGGTGGTCGGCGTGGTCATGGTGGGCCACGGGGCGCAGAAGCTCCTCGGCTGGTTCGACGGCGCGGGGTTCGGCGCGACGGCGTCGTCCCTGGCCGCGGCCGGCTATCCCGCGGAGCGGACCATGACGTGGGTGCTGGGGCTGAGCGAGATCATCGGCGGGATCGCGCTGATCGCCGGCTTCCTCACCCCGTTGGCGGCCGCCGCCGTGATCGGCGTGGTGATCAACGCCGTGGCGTTCAAGTGGGGCTTCGACTGGAGCGGCCCGATCGCGGCGTCGGATCGGCGGGGCGTCGAGTACGAGTTCCTGCTCGGCGCCGCGGGCGTGGCGCTCGCGCTGACCGGGGCGGGGCCGGTCTCCGTGGACGGCGCGCTCGGGGCGGTGCGGGGCGGGCGGCTCGCCTCGGGGGTGGCGGCCGTGCTGCTGGGGGCCGCCGCGGGGGCGGCGGTGCTGCTGCTGCGCCGGTGGTGAACGCCGGCGGGGCCCGGCGACGTACCGCCGGACCCCGCCGTTCCACGCTCTCTCAGGCGGACAGGGGGCGCTGCGCCTTGACGGACAGCAGCAGCCCCACCGCGATCCACACCGCGAACATCGACGAGCCGCCGTAGCTCACGAACGGCAGCGGCAGCCCCGCCACCGGCATGATGCCGAGCGTCATCCCGATGTTCTCGAACGCCTGGAACGCGAACCACGCCACCACGCCCGCCGCGACGATCGTGCCGTACAGGTCGCTGGCGTCCCGCGCGATCCGGCACGCCCGCCACAGCATCACGCCGAGCAGCAGCAGGATGAGCCCCGCGCCGACGAAGCCCAGCTCCTCGCCCGCCACCGTGAAGATGAAGTCGGTCTGCTGCTCGGGCACGAACTGGCCCGTCGTCTGGCTGCCCTCACCCAGGCCCTTGCCGGTCGCGCCGCCGGAGCCGATGGCGATACGTGCCTGGTTGGTGTTGTAGCCGACGCCGGCCGGGTCGAGCGCCGGGTTGGCGAAGGCGGCGAACCGGGCGACCTGGTACTCGTCGAGCATGCCCAGCGAGACGACCAGCGCCGCGCCGCCGACGCCGGCCAGCACCAGCCCCAGCACCCAGCGGTTCGACGCGCCGGAGGCCAGCAGCACGCCCAGCACGATCGACGTCAGCACCATCGCCGAGCCGAGGTCCGGCATCAGCACGACGATCCCGATGGGCACCGCCGCCAGGCCCAGGGCCTGGACGACGGTGCGGTGGTCGGGGTGCTCGCGGTCGCCCGCGTCGACCCGGGCGGCCAGGATCATCGCCATCCCCAGGATGATCGTGATCTTGGTGAACTCGGCCGGCTGGACCGTGAAGCCGCCGCCGAGGTCGAGCCAGGCGCGGGAGCCGTTGATGGTGCTGCCCAGCGGGCTGAGCACCATGGCGACGAGCGCCAGCGACAGCCCGTACAGCACCGGCACCACCCCGCGCAGCCTGCGGTGGCCCACCCACACGGTGGCGGCCATCAGCGCGATGCCGATGGTGGTGAAGATCGCGTGCCTCATCACGAAGAAGTACGGGTCGCCGCCGGTGAGGTCGTCGCGGTTGCGGGTCGCCGACCAGACGAGCGCGGTGCCGACGGCGGAGAGCCCGAGCCCGGAGAAGAGCAGCATCCAGTCGACCCGGCGCACCAGCGAGTCACGCGCGGTCAGCTTGCCCCACGTGCCCAGCTCGGGCGTGAAGCGCCGGACCGAGTACCCGTCGGTCGCCGTCATCGTGCCTCGATCCTGCCGTCCGGCGAGATCTTCGGCAGCTCCTTCTCCGGCTTGGGCAGCAGCGCCTTCTTCGGGTCGATGCCGCCGTCCTTGCCGACGCCGTACAGCGCGTCGTACACGGCGCGGACGGCGGGCGCCGAGGCGCCGGAGCCGGTGCCGCCCTGAGAGATGGTCATGACGATCGCGTATTCCTCGGTGTACGTCGCGAACCACGATGTCGTCTGCTTGCCGTAGACCTCGGCGGTACCGGTCTTCGCGTGCATCGGGATCCTGTCCTGCGGCCAGCCGCCGAAGCGCCAGGCGGCGGTGCCCCGGGTGGCGACGCCCGCGAGCGCATCGTCTATGGCGGCGTGGGTGGCCTTGTCCAGCGGCAGCTTGCCGTGCGCCTTCGGCTCGATCATGTCGACCTTCTTGCCGTCGGCGCTGACGACGGCCTTGCCCACGGTCGGGTCGTAGAGCGTGCCTCCGTTGGCGATGGCGGCGTACATGGTCGCCATCTGGATCGGCGTGACGAGCGTGTCGCCCTGGCCGATGGAGTAGTTGACGGAGTCACCGGCACGCATCCGCATGCCCTCCAGGCAGTTCTCGTACGCGATGCGCTCGGTGTAGTCGCCGTCCCGCTTGCCCTGCTTGCACCAGGTGTCCTTGTTGGCCCGCCAGTAGTCCTTCTTCCACTGCCGGTCGGGCACCCGGCCGGTGACCTCGTTGGGCAGGTCGATGCCGGTCTCCTCGCCGAGGCCGTACTGGTGGGCGGTCTTGTAGAACCAGTCGTCGGGCTTCTTCTTCGGCTTGTTGCCGCCGTCGTTCAGCCACTCCTGGTGCGCCAGCCGGTAGTAGACCGTGTCGCAGGAGACTTCGAGGGCACGGCCGAGGCCGATGGCGCCGTAGCTCTGCGACTCGAAGTTCTTGAAGACCTGGCCGCCGATGCTGTAGTCGCTGCTGCACTCGTAGTTGCCGTCGAAGGCGTAACCGGCGTTGACCGCGGCGGTCGTCGGGATCGGCTTGAAGATCGAGCCGGGAGCCGACTGGCCCTGGATCGCCCGGTTCAGCAGCGGGTAGTTGGCCTTCTTCCCGGTGAGCTGCTTGTACGTGTCGGCGTCGATGCCGCCGATCCAGTCGTTCGGGTCGTACGTGGGGTTGGACGCCATGGCGACGATGCGGCCGGTGTCGGCCTCCATCACCACCATCGCGCCGGAGTCCGCCTTGTAGTTCGTGCCGGTGTTGTCATCGAACTGGGTACGGGCCTCCTTCATCGCCTTGGCCAGTTCCTTCTCGGCCAGCGCCTGCACCCGCGAGTCGATGCTCGTGACCAGGTTGGAGCCGGGCACGCCGGGCTGCTTGTCGGCCTCTCCTATCACCCGGCCGAGCTTGTCGACGCGGTAGCTCGTCACCCCGGCCCGGCCGCGCAGTTCGGAGTCGTAGGAGCGCTCCAGGCCCGAGCGGCCGATCTGGTCGGTGCGCAGCAGCGGGTTGTCGCTCTCCTCGGCCTCGGTGATCTCCTCGTCGGTGACCGGGGAGAGATAGCCGAGGACCTGCGCGGTGTTCGCGTCGTTCGGCGAGCCGTAGCGGCGGACGGCGGTGGGCTCCGCGGTGATGCCGGGGAACTCCTCCTTGCGCTCGCGGATCTGCAGCGCCTGGCGGGCCGTGGCCTCGTCGGTGAGGGGGATGGGCTGGTACGGGGAGCCGTTCCAGCACGGCTTGGGGGTCTCGGCATCGCAGAGCCGGACCCGCTCCATGAGGGTCTTGGGGTCCATGCCGAGCACACCGGCGAGCTTGGTCAGTATCGCTTCGCCGTCGTCGTCCATCTTCATCAGGTCGGTGCGGCTGGCGGAGACCACGAGGCGGGTCTCGTTGTCGGCGAGCGGCTCACCGCGGGAGTCGAGGATGGAGCCGCGTACGGCGGGCTCGATGACCTGCTGGACGTGGTTGCCGGCGGCCTCCTCCTCGTACTCCTGGCCGTTGCGGATCTGCAGGTACCACAGCCGGCCGCCCAGGGTGAGCAGCAGCGAGAGCACGAGGACCTGGATGCCGATCAGACGGACGGTGACACGGGTGGACTTGCCGGTCTCCGGGATGTTGGTCACAGCCGTTTCACCCCTTTGATACGGGTCGCCTTGACTGACTTGGACTTGGGGCCGAACAGGTTGCCGCGCTGCCGGCCGATGCCGCCGCGGCCGTAGGAACGGGCCCGCCTGACGGCGGCGCGGCTGGCGGTCCCGCCGGCCAGCCAGCGGTACGCGGAGTCGCCGGCGGCCGAGCCGCCGGTGGCGGTCTCCGCGGCCTCGGCGGTCGTGTCGCGGTCCGCCCTGCGGGCCAGCGCCATCACCAGCGGCACGGTGAACGGGGCGAGCAGCAGGTCGTAGATCGCGGCGGTGAAGACCAGGTTGCCCAGGCCCACGCCCCGCACCGAGCCCTCGCCGACGAGGGCGCCGACGCCCGCGTAGAGCAGGGTGGAGCCGACGGCGGCACAGCCCACGACCATCATCGGGCCCGCGGCGGTACGCACCTGCCCGGACTCGGGTTTGACGAGCCCGGCGAGGTAGCCGATGACGGCGAGGACGAGGGCGTAGCGGCCCACGGCGTGGTCGGCGGGCGGCGCGATGTCCGCGAGCAGACCGGCGGTGAAGCCGACGAGAGCGCCTCCGACGTGGCCGTAGACCATCGCGAGGGCGAGGACGACCAGGAGCGTCAGATCGGGTACGGCGCCGGGCAGATGGAGCCGGGCGAGCACGGTGACCTGGAAGACGAGGGCGGTCACCAGCAGCGAGGCGCACAGCAGGACGCGGTTGACGTGTCTCATGCGATCAGTTCCCGTCCACTCCGGTCGTGACGTCCCCCGCCGCGGGGTCGCCGGCCGGGTCCTCGGCTCCGGCACCGGCGCCGGCGTCCGCCTCGCCGTCCGGTGTCCCCTCCCCGTCCGGGGGGACGGTGACGGTGACGGTGGGCGTCGGCGTCGCCTCCGGCGCGGGGGGCAGCACCGCGTCGCGCGGGTCGTCGCGGGGCGGCTGGACGACGACGCCGACGATGTCGAGCCGGGTGAACCGGGCGTACGGCTCGACGTAGACGGTGCGGGTGACGTCGCCGACCGGCTCGACCTTCGAGACGACTCCTATCGGCACGCCCGGCACGAACGGCCGGGAGCCGTGGGAGCCGAAGGTCACCAGCCGGTCGCCCTTCTCCACCTTCAGCTTGCCGTTGAGCAGTTCGACCTTCATGGGCCGATCGCCCTGGCCGGTGGCGAAGCCCAGCTCGCTGGTCTTCTCCAGCCGGGTGCCGACGGTGAACTCCGGGTCGTTGGCGAGCAGCACGGTGGCGGTGGACGGGCCGACGGTGGTGACGCGGCCGACGAGGCCGTCGCCGTTGAGTACGGTCATGTCCCGCTTCAGGCCGTCGCGGGAGCCGGCGTCGATGGTCACGGTCCAGGACAGGCCCTGGGCCGCTCCTATGGCGATGACCTGGGCGCCCTTGATGCCGTAGCGGCCGGCGCCCGCGGTCCCCAGGATCTTGTCCAGCTCCGCCGCGCGGGCGCGGTTGCGGTCGTCGCTGCCCAGCCGTTGCTTCAGCTCGGCGTTCTGCCGCTGCAGCTCGGCGATCCGGTCGTGTCTGTCCCCCGACTCCCCGACCGCCTCGATCGCATTGCCCACCGGGTCGACCACCGTGGCGACGCCGTCCTCGACGGGCCCCAGGGCCGTCGCGGCCCCCCGCTTCGTGGCGTCCAGGGGAGAGTCGTCCCCGCCCCGGATGTCGACCGTGATCAGCGCGAACGAGATGGTGATGAGCAGCAGGAGCAGGACCCGGCTCTCTCGTGTGTCCCTCACGTGCTTCCGAAGCGCCTTCCTGGGTGTCCCGGCGGTGGGGTGCGGACTTGGGGGCTAGCGACGGGGCTGCGCGTCGAGTACCTGCTGCAGCGCCTCGAACTCCTCGACGCACTTGCCCGAGCCGAGCGCGACGGAGTCGAGCGGCTCCTCGGCGAGGTGGATCGGCATCCCCGTCTCGTGGCGCAGCCGCTCGTCGAGGCCGGCCAGCAGCGCGCCGCCCCCGGTGAGCACGATGCCGCGGTCCATGATGTCGCCGGACAGCTCCGGCGGGCACTTGTCGAGCGTCGTCTTGACCGCGTCGACGATCGCGTTGAGCGGCTCCTCCATGGCCTTGCGCACCTCGGCGGAGGAGATCACGACCGTCTTCGGCAGCCCGCTCACCAGGTCGCGGCCCCGGATCTCGGTGTGCTCGTCGCGGTCGGTGTCGTACGCGGAGCCGATGGTGATCTTGATCATCTCGGCGGTGCGCTCACCGAGCAGGAGGCTGTACTCCTTCTTGATGTGCTGGATGATCGCATTGTCCAGCTCGTCCCCGGCGACCCGGATGGACTGCGCCGTGACGATGCCGCCGAGGGAGATCACCGCGACCTCGGTGGTGCCGCCGCCGATGTCCACGACCATGTTGCCCGTCGCCTCGTGCACCGGCAGCCCGGAGCCGATGGCCGCGGCCATCGGCTCCTCGATGATGTGCACCTGACGCGCGCCCGCCTGGGTCGACGCCTCGATGACGGCCCGGCGCTCGACTCCCGTGATGCCCGAGGGCACGCAGACCACGACGCGCGGGCGGGCGAGGTAGCGGCGCTTGTGGATCTTCAGGATGAAGTAGCGCAGCATCCGCTCGGTGATCTCGAAGTCGGCGATGACGCCGTCCTTCAGCGGGCGCACCGCGACGATGTTGCCGGGGGTGCGGCCGATCATCTTCTTCGCCTCGGCGCCGACGGCGAGGATCCCGCCGGTGTTGGTGTTGATGGCCACGACCGAGGGCTCGTTCAGCACGATGCCCCGGCCTCTGACGTACACCAACGTGTTGGCGGTCCCAAGGTCGACGGCCATGTCACGGCCGATGAAAGACATGTTGTTCGCCATGGGATACGTCTGGCCTTCCAGGGTGATGGCGGACGGGGGTCGGCAGCAGGGCGGCGCGCGCTACGGCCCGTGGGGGCCATCGTAGTCTCGCGAGGTCGTGGAGGGAGCGAGGGTGTAGCAGTCAATACGGCACCGTGTCGGTTGCGCTTTCCCCCTTTTCGCTTGCACATGCCAAGAGGCGACCGAATGATCCGGTCGCCTCTTCGGGGGCCGGGCCGGCTGCCGACCTGCGCGGACGTCAGGCGAGGTCGGGGAAGAACAGCTTCAGCTCGCGCGCGGCGGATTCCTCGGAGTCGGAGGCGTGCACGAGGTTCTCGCGGACGACGGTGCCGAAGTCGCCGCGGATGCTGCCGGGCGCGGCGGCGATCGGGTCGGTGGGCCCGGCCAGGGTACGGATTCCCTCGATGACCCGGTCGCCCTCGACCACGAGCGCGACGACGGGTCCCGACGCCATGAACTCCACCAGCGGCTCGTAGAACGGCCGGCCCACGTGCTCGGCGTAGTGCTGCTCCAGGGTCGAGCGGTCGAGGGTGCGCAGCTCGAGCGCGAGGATCGACCAGTCGGCCTTCCGCTCGATCCGGCCGATGATCTCGCCGACCAGCCCGCGGCGTACCGCGTCGGGCTTGAGGAGGACGAGCGTGCGCTGGCTCATGTACGGCTCCTGGCAGTGCGTTGCTGGACTCGGGGGAATCCGACCTTACCCGGACGCGCACGGGCGCCCGCACGCATCCCCGCCGCCGGCTACGCCGGGGCTCCGCCGGTCTCCTCGGCGGCGGCGCGGGCCCGCGCCGCCTTGGCCTCGTCGACGATCCGGCCGTAGTGCACCGACGCCCACCACAGCCCGGCGAAGACCGCGCCCAGGAAGAACATCGACGGCACGACGAAGCCGGACGCGATCAGGGCGATCTGCAGTCCCCAGCCGATCTGCACCGCGCCCGGGCGGCCGAGCATGCCGCAGACCAGCACGCACAGGACCATGGCGGCGCCGCTGACCCCCCAGATCGCGCCGTTCGACAGGTCGGACTGCTGCATCGCGACGAGACCCGTCAGGCCGATGACGAAGATCTCGCCGACCAGCGTGCTCGCGCAGAGCGTGCGCATCGCTCGCCTCTCTCCTCCGGACCAGGGGTGGTGACGGAACCCGGCGCACCGGCACCGGCGGCCCCGTCCTCATCCGCCAGAGTAATGGCCGCGGCCGGAGTCCCGTCCACCCGCCTCGGTCTTCCGGCCGGGTTCGGCCAGGGTGCGTCCGCGGCGGCGGCCCCGGGCGCCCACGGAGCCCTCCACCACCGCCGCGGGAGGCGCGCACCGGCCGCCGTGCTACGTCCTGCCCAGCAGCAGCCGGGCCTCTCCGGCGGTGATGACCGAGCCGGTGACCAGCACGCCCGCGCCGGCGTACTCGTCCTCCTCCTCCGCCAGCGTGATGGCAGCCTCCAGCGCGTCGTCGAGGCGGGGCTCGACCTGGACGCGCTCGCTGCCGAAGACCTCGACGGCGATGGCCGCCAGCTCGTCCGGGTCCATGGCCCGGGTGGTCGAGTTCCGGGTGACGACGACCTCGGTGAAGATCGGCTCGAACGCCTCCAGCAGGCCGCGCACGTCCTTCTCCCTGCTCGTGCCCACGACGCCGACGAGTCGGCTGAAACCGAACGCCTCCTGCACCCCCGCTGCGGAGGCCCGCGCGCCGGCGGGGTTGTGCGCGGCGTCGAGGATGACGGTGGGCGAGGTCCGTACGACCTCCAGCCGGCCCGGCGAGGTGACGGTGGCGAAGGCGCGCCGGACGGTGTCGGCGTCGAGGCTGCGGGCGTGCTCGGAGCCGACGCCGAAGAACGCCTCGACGGCGGCGAGCGCGACCGCGGCGTTGTGCGCCATGTGCTCGCCGTGCAGCGGCAGGAAGACCTCCGGGTACTCGCCGCCGAGGCCGCGCAGCGTCAGCAACTGCCCGCCGACCGCCACCTCCCGGTTCAGCACGCCGAACTCCATGCCTTCCCGGGCCACCGTCGCGTCCACGTCGACGGCCCGCTTCAGGATCACCTGCGCGGCGTCGACCGGCTGCTGGGCCATGATCACCACGGTGCCCGGGCCGCCGCCCGGGGATGTCGCGGTCTTCTTCACGATCCCCGCCTTGTCCGCGGCTATGGCGCCGGGGGTGTCCCCGAGCAGCCGGCTGTGGTCGACCGCGATGGGGGTGACGACGGCGACGGAGGCGTCGACGACGTTCGTGCTGTCCCAGGTGCCGCCGAGGCCGACCTCGACGACCGCCACGTCCACCGGAGCCTCGGCGAACGCCGCGAAGGCCATCGCCGTGAGCATCTCGAAGAACGACAGCGGGTGCTCCTGCCGGGCGTCGACCATCTCCGCGTACGGCTTCAGCTCGCGGTACGTCTCCACGAACCGCTCGGCGTCGATCGGCGCCCCGTCGAGGCCGATCCGCTCCGTGATCGACTGCAGGTGCGGGCTGGTGAAACGGCCCGTCCTGAGGTCGCACGCCACCAGCAGCGCCTCGATCATGCGGGCCGTGGAGGACTTGCCGTTCGTGCCCGTCAGGTGGATCGACGGATACGCCCGCTGGGGATCGCCGAGGATGTCGAGCAGCGCCCGGATGCGCTCCAGCGACGGGTCGATCCGCGTCTCCGGCCAGCGGGCCAGCAGCTCCGCCTCGGCCTCGCGCAGCGCGCCGGCCACCTCGGGGTCGGCCGGGGTCGCGGGCACGCCGTCACCGGTGGGCGGACCCGCCTGGGTGCGCAGGGTGCGGCTGCCGGCCTCGATGACCGCCAGGTCGGGGTCACGGTCGGTCTCGGTGCCGACGATCTCGTCGAAAACGTCGTCTTCCGGGGTGTCCGGGCTGCCGGGGGTCTCGTCCGGGTCGGGACCTGCGGGTTCTTCGCGGGCGCTCACAGTGTCAGTCTAGGGTCCGGCTACGACAGTCTCCCGCCCGGCGGGGCGGCCGGCCGGTACCCGGGAAGCAGCTTCGGATCGCACGTTCGACACAGGAGGCGACCGCGTGTCACCGAACGACCCTCCGAGCGGCGTGGTGCGCCGCCCGCGCGCCCTGTTCGCGATGAGCCCCGACACCCTGCCGCGGCTCTTCGACGCGGCGACGCGGGATCGGCTCGCCGAGATCGCGGACCTCGAACCCGGGCTGGTCGCCGCGGACTTCGCCGAGCCGCGGGCAGCCGCTGCGCTGGCCCGCGCCGAGGTGCTGATCACCTGCTGGGGCTGCCCGCCGCTGGACGGGACGGCGCTCGCCGCGGCGCCGCACCTGCGGGCCGTCGTGCACGCCGCCGGGTCGGTCAAGCACCACGTCACCGAGGCGGTGTGGCGGCGCGGGATCGCGGTCTCCTCGGCGGCCTGGGCGAACGCGCTGCCCGTGGCGGAGTACACCGTCGCGGCGGTGCTCTTCGCGAACAAGCGGGTGCTCCAGGTACGCGAGGAGTACCGGCGGCGGCGCGGTCCGTACGACTGGTACGCGGACCATCCGGGGGCCGGGAACTACCGGCGCACCGTCGGCGTCGTCGGTGCCTCGACGATCGGGCGGCGGGTGCTGGAACTGCTGCGCCCGTACGACCTGTCGACGCTGGTGTACGACCCGTACGCGGACGCCGGCGAGCTGCGCGTCCTCGGCGCCACGCCCTCCGGGCTGGACGAGCTGTGCGCCATCGCCGACGTCGTCACCGTGCACGCGCCGGAGCTGCCGGGCACCCGTCACCTGATCAGCCGCGCCCGGCTCGCCTCGATGCGGGACGGCGCGACGCTCGTCAACACCGCGCGCGGCTCGCTGGTGGACCAGGAGGCGCTCACGGAGGAGCTGGTCGCGGGGCGGCTGCACGCGGTCATCGACGTGACCGAGCCGGAGTTCCTGCCCGCCGGCTCGCCGCTGTACGAGCTGCCGAACGTGCTGCTGACACCGCATGTCGCGGGGTCGCTGGCGGGCGAGCTGCCCCGGCTGGGCCGGGCGGCGGCCGGTGAACTGGCCCGTTACGCCGCGGGGTTGCCCTTCGCCCACCCCGTGCGCCCGGAGTCCCTGGGCCACAGCGCGTAGCCGCGCGCACGGGCCCGGGGCAGACGCCCCGGGCCCGTGCCCCGCTACGCCGTCGGCAGGCGCTCCAACTGGGCGCCGATGCGGACGATGTCCTCCTCGGCCTTCGCCAGCCGGGCGCGGATCTTCGCCACGACCGGCTCCGGCGCCTTGGCGAGAAAGCCCTCGTTGCCGAGCTTGGCCTCCGCCTGCGTCTTCTCCTTCTCGGCGGCGGCCAGATCCTTCGTCAGCCGCTTGCGCTCGGCCGCCACGTCGATCGTCCCGGACAGGTCCAGCGCGACGGTCGCGCCCGCCACCGGCAGGGACGCCGTGGCGGCGAAGGAGTCGCCCTCGGGCTGGAGCCGCAGCAGGTGCCGCATGGCGGCCTCGTGCGCCTGCAGGCCGGCGCCGGCCAGCTCCACCCGGGCGGGCACCCGCTGGCCGGGCTGCAGGCCCTGGTCGGCGCGGAAGCGGCGGACCTCGGTGACGACCTCCTGCAGCTTCACGATCTCCGCCTCGGCCGCCGCGTCCCGGAAGCCGGAGTCCGCGGGCCAGTCGGCGATCACGAGGGACTCGCGGCCGGTCAGCGTCGTCCAGAGCGTCTCGGTGACGAACGGGATCACCGGGTGGAGCAGCCGCAGCGTGAGGTCCAGGACCTCGCCGAGGACGCGGCGGGAGGCGTCGGCCGCGGGGCCGCCGGCCGCGAACGTCGTCTTGGACAGCTCCACGTACCAGTCGAAGACCTCGTCCCAGGCGAAGTGGAACAGCACGTCGGAGAGCTTCGCGAACTGGAAGTCGTCGTAGAGCGCGTCGACTTCGGCGACGACGGCGCCGAGCCGGGAGAGGATCCAGCGGTCGGTCGTGGACAGCTCCGATCCGGCGGGCAGCGGGCCCTCGACCGTGGCACCGTTCATCAGCGCGAAACGGGTGGCGTTCCACACCTTGTTCGCGAAGTTGCGCGAGCCCTGCACCCAGTCCTCGCCGATCGGCACGTCGGTGCCGGGGTTGGCGCCGCGGGCGAGGGTGAAGCGGACGGCGTCGGAGCCGTACGTGTCCATCCACTCCAGCGGATCCACGGCGTTCCCGAAGGACTTCGACATCTTCTTGCCGAACTGGTCGCGGACCATGCCGTGCAGCGCGATGGTGCGGAACGGGACCTCGCCGTCCATCGCGTACAGCCCGAACATCATCATCCGGGCGACCCAGAAGAAGAGGATGTCGTAGCCGGTGACCAGGACCGAGTTCGGATAGAACTTCGCCAGACTCTCGGTCTCCTCCGGCCAGCCCAGCGTGGAGAACGGCCACAGGCCGGAGGAGAACCACGTGTCCAGCACGTCGCTGTCCTGCGTCCAGCCCTCGCCGCTCGGCGGCTCCTCGTCCGGGCCGACGCAGACCAGCTCGCCGTCCGGGCCGTGCCAGACGGGGATCCGGTGGCCCCACCAGAGCTGCCGGGAGATGCACCAGTCGTTGAGGTTGTCGACCCAGCCGAAGTAGCGGGACTCCATCTCCCTGGGGTGGATGGCGACCCGGCCGTCGCGCACCGCGTCGCCCGCGGCCTTGGCCAGCGGGGCGACCTTGACCCACCACTGCATGGACAGCCGCGGCTCGATCGTGGTCTTGCAGCGGGAGCAGTGGCCCACCGAGTGGACGTAGGGCCGCTTCTCGGCCACGATCCGGCCGTCGGCCCGCAGCGCGGCGACGATCGCCGAGCGGGCCTCCATCCGGTCCAGGCCCTGGAACGGGCCGTGGGCGGTGATGACCGCGTGGTCGTCCATGACCGTGAGCATCGGCAGATCGTGCCGGCGGCCGATCTCGAAGTCGTTGGGGTCGTGCGCCGGGGTCACCTTCACGGCGCCCGTGCCGAACTCCGGGTCCACGTGCTCGTCGGCGATGACGGGGATGCGGCGGCCGGTGAGCGGCAGCACGATCTCCGTGCCCACGAGACGGCGGTAGCGCTCGTCGTCCGGGTGGACCGCGACGGCGGTGTCGCCGAGCATCGTCTCGGCGCGGGTGGTGGCCACGACGATGGACTGCTCGCCCTCGCCGTAGCGGAGGGAGACCAGCTCGCCGTCGTCGTCCTGGTACTCCACCTCGATGTCGGAGATCGCGGTGAGGCAGCGGGGACACCAGTTGATGATGCGCTCGGCGCGGTAGATCAGCTCGTCGTCGAAGAGCCGCTTGAAGATGGTCTGGACGGCGCGCGAAAGGCCCTCGTCCATGGTGAAGCGGTCGCGGCTCCAGTCGACGCCGTCGCCGAGACGGCGCATCTGGCCGGCGATCTGGCCGCCGGACTCGGCCTTCCACTTCCACACCCGCTCGACGAACGCCTCGCGGCCCAGATCGTGCCGCGACAGGCCCTCCTTGGCCAGCTCGCGCTCCACGACGTTCTGCGTGGCGATGCCGGCGTGGTCCATGCCGGGCTGCCACAGCGTCTCGAACCCCTGCATGCGCTTGCGGCGGGTGAGGGCGTCGATCAGCGTGTGCTCGAAAGCATGGCCGAGATGGAGGCTTCCCGTAACGTTCGGCGGGGGGATGACGATCGCGTACGGCGGCTTGTCGCTCTTGGCGTCCGCCGCGAAGTAACCGCGCTCTACCCAGCCCTCGTAGAGCGAGGTCTCGACCTCGCCGGGCGTGTACTGCGTGGGTAGCTCTGCTGCGCTGCTCTGCGGATTCTTTGCGTCGGTCACGACGGTCAGTCTAGAGGCGCGTCACACCCCGCCGCGAACCACTTGGGGACGGGCTGCGTCCTTGTGGACAACCGCGCCGCTCCGATCGAGACCCGAGGCAGCGCACCACGACGCGATCCGACAGTATGGGCGGAGCAGCTTTAACTCACGGAGGGGACCGTAATGAGTCACAACCAGCCGCCGCCACCCGGACCATACGGGGGTGGAGGGCAGCAGCCAGGCCCGTACGGGCAGCCCGGTCCCTACGGCCAGCCCCCGCAGCCGCCGGCGCAGCCCGCGCAGTCGCCCTACGCCCAGCCCGGGCAGGGCGGCCAGCCGGGTCAGCCCGGCTACGGCTACCCGCAGCAGGGCGGCGACCAGGGCTACGGGCAGCAGCAGCCCGGTGCCTACGGACAGCCCGGTGGTTACGGCCAGCAGCAGTACGGACAGCAGCAGGCCGGGCCGTACGGGCAGCAGCCCGCGTACGGCCAGGTCCCGCCCCCGCCGGGAGGCGGCAAGAACAAGACCATGCTCGTCGTCGTCGGCGCCGTGGTCGCGGTCGCGGTGATAGCCGCCGCCGCGTTCTTCCTGGTCGGTGGCGACGATGACGACGGCAAGAAGGACGAGTCGAAGAACTCGCAGACCGACGGCGGGAAGACCGGCGACGACGGCGACAGCGGGGACGACCCGCCCGCCGACGACGGCAAGAAGTACAAGCTGACCGCCCCCGAGACGGTCGCCACGGAGTACAAGAAGAACGAAGGCGCGACGGGCGGCTCGGGGCTCAACTCCAGCGACATCGACCAGTTGGAGACCATCGGCGTCTCCAACCCCAAGGACGTCGGCGCCGGCTACACGGCGGGCACCTCGGCGACGGCCAAGATCCTGCAGTTCCAGGGCGTCTACGGCGACATCTCCAACCCGGAGATGGTGCTGGACGCGTTCTTCGCCTACATGGCGAAGGAGGCCGCCGCCGACCCGTCCGCGGGTGGCGGCGACACGGCCGAGCTGGTCGGCAGCCCGGAGGAGGTCTCCCCCGACGGGCTGGAGGAGGGCGCTTCGATGAAGTGCCAGTACGTCAAGTTCACCACCTCGGACCCCAGCGCGCCGACTGACAGCTTCCAGTTCCCCACCTGCGCCTGGGCCGACAGCAGCACCATCGGCTACGTCGCTCTGACCGACCCGACGCTGATCCTCACCGGCGGCGAGATGAGCATGGACGAGGCCTCGACCACCACCGCGGACGTCCGCAACGACGTCCGGGTGCCGATCGGCTGACCCGTACGGCACACACGCGAAGGGGCCGCCCGGTGGGCGGCCCCTTTTCGTATGGGTGCGCGGGTACGCGGCGCCCGGCTCGTACGGGACGCGGACGGCGTGCGGCTCAGGCGCTCTCCTGGTGCCGCTGCTCCGGCTCGGCGGCGCGGGAGCGGGGCACCAGCGTCGGGTTGACGTTGGAGTGGACCGCTTCCTCCGTGATGACCACGCGGGCGACGTCCTTGCGGGACGGCACCTCGTACATCACCGACTGCAGCACTTCCTCCATGATGGCGCGCAGCCCGCGGGCGCCGGTGCCGCGCAGGATCGCCTGGTCGGCGATGGCCTCCAGCGCCGGGCGGTCGAAGTCCAGCTCGACGCCGTCGAGTTCGAAGAGGCGCTGGTACTGCTTGACGAGCGCGTTCCGCGGCTCGACGAGGATCTTCAGCAGGGCGGCCCGGTCCAGGTTGTGCACGCTGGTGATGACCGGCAGCCGCCCGATGAACTCGGGGATCATGCCGTACTTCACCAGGTCCTCGGGCATGACCTCCTGGAACGGGTCCTCGTTCTCCAGCTCGCGCTTCGAGCGGATGGTGGCGCCGAAGCCGATACCCTTGGCGCCCGCCCGGGACTCGATGAGCTTCTCCAGGCCGGCGAACGCGCCCCCGACGATGAACAGCACGTTCGTGGTGTCGATCTGGATGAACTCCTGGTGCGGGTGCTTCCTGCCGCCCTGCGGCGGCACGGAGGCCGTGGTGCCCTCCAGGATCTTCAGCAGCGCCTGCTGCACGCCTTCGCCGGAGACGTCACGGGTGATCGACGGGTTCTCACTCTTCCGTGCGACCTTGTCGATCTCGTCGATGTAGATGATGCCGGTCTCGGCCTTCTTGACGTCGTAGTCGGCGGCCTGGATCAGCTTCAGCAGGATGTTCTCCACGTCCTCGCCGACGTACCCCGCCTCGGTGAGGGCGGTGGCGTCGGCGATGGCGAAGGGGACGTTGAGCATCCGCGCCAGGGTCTGCGCCAGCAGCGTCTTGCCGGAACCGGTGGGGCCGAGCAGCAGGATGTTGGACTTCGACAGCTCGATGCCGTCCTCGCGGTTCTGCGCCGCGGCGCCGTTCTCGCCGGCCTGCACCCGCTTGTAGTGGTTGTAGACCGCGACGGACAGCGCCTTCTTGGCGGCCTCCTGGCCGACGACGTACCCCTCGAGGAACTCGTAGATCTCGCGTGGCTTGGGCAGTTCCTCCCAGCGCACCTCGGAGCTCTCCGCGAGCTCCTCCTCGATGATCTCGTTACAGAGGTCGATGCACTCGTCGCAGATGTAGACACCGGGTCCTGCGATGAGCTTCTTGACCTGCTTCTGGCTCTTGCCGCAGAACGAGCATTTGAGCAGATCGCCGCCGTCACCGATGCGTGCCACGAGGTGCTTCCCCTTCGCCTGGGATCCGCTCTTGGGGGGCGGAACCTGGTTGCGTATCGACGGTACCTTGCCCGGAGCCCCGAGCGGTCCCCTTGGGCCCAACTCACTGGTTCGCTTCCCAGGGGACCGCTCCACGGGCGGCCCTGTCCAGAGGACAAGGGCCCGGGCGAAAGTCCGGCGCCGCGGATACGGAGCCGGGAGCCGCCGCGAGCGTCAGCCGCCGATGCCGGCGGAGAGCTTGCGGGTGGAGACGATCTGGTCGATCAGCCCGTACTCGAGGGACTCCTCGGCGGTGAGGATCTTGTCCCGCTCGATGTCGTCACGGACCTTCTCGATCGGCGTCGTCGAGTGCTTGGCCAGCATCTCTTCGAGCTGGTTACGCATCCGGAAGATCTCCTTCGCGGCGATCTCCAGGTCGGAGACCTGGCCGCGGCCGGTCTCGGTGTACGGCTGGTGGATCAGGATGCGCGCGTTCGGCAGGGCCATGCGCTTGCCCTCGGTGCCGGCGGCCAGCAGCACGGCGGCGGCCGAGGCGGCCTGGCCCATGCAGACGGTCTGGATGTCCGGCTTGACGAACTGCATGGTGTCGTAGATCGCCGTGAGCGCCGTGAAGGAGCCGCCGGGGCTGTTGATGTAGACCGAGATGTCCCGGTCGGGGTCCATCGACTCCAGGCACAGGAGCTGGGCCATCACGTCGTTCGCCGACGCGTCGTCGATCTGCACGCCGAGGAAGATGACCCGCTCTTCGAAGAGCTTCGCGTACGGGTCGTACTCGCGGATGCCCTGCGAGGTGCGCTCGACGAAGCGCGGGATGACGTAGCGGGACTCGGCGCCCAGCGAACGACGGGCGTCGGCGGCCTCGTCGGCCATACGGTCGTAGAGGCCGCGTCCGGGGAAGTTCTGCATCGTGGTGTTCCGTCCTGGTGGCAGTGCGGCTTTGAAAGGCTGCGCGGGGCTGTTGCGGGTCGTTGCCGGGCGCCGGGGCCTCAGGCGCCGGTGCCGCCGCCGCCGGGGATGCCCGTGGCCGACGGCATGACCTCGTCGATCAGGCCGTACTCCTTGGCCTCCTCGGCGGAGAACCAGCGGTCGCGGTCGGAGTCGTGGGTGACCTGCTCGACGCTCTGGCCGGTGTGCAGCGCGGTCAGCTCCGCCATCTTCTTCTTGGTGCGGATGAGCTGCTCGGCGTGGATCTTGATGTCCGTGGCGGAGCCGGCCAGGCCGGCGGACGGCTGGTGGATCAGGATCTCGGCGTTGGGCAGCGCGAAGCGCTTGCCGGGGGTACCGGCACTGAGCAGGAACTGGCCCATGGAGGCGGCGAGGCCGAGGGCGATGGTGACGATGTCGTTCTTGATGAACTGCATCGTGTCGTAGATCGCCATGCCGGCGGTCACGGAGCCGCCCGGGCTGTTGATGTAGAGGTTGATGTCCTTGTCCGGGTCGGCGGCGAGGAGGAGGAGCTGCGCCGTGATCTTGTTGGCGATGTCGTCGTCGACCGGCTGACCGAGGAAGATGATGCGCTCGTTGAGCAGCCGGTTGTAGACCTGGTCGCCAAGGCCGCCGAAGGACGGCTCGCCCGGGCCGGAAAGCATCGGGTTCGTCACGTGTCCACCTGCTCACTCTGCGACGGCCGCCAGAGGCCGTCTGACTGTACGTTCCTGAGTTACCTGACTTGTTTTATGGACCCTAACGCGCAGGTAGGCGGCGGCCATCCCGGTTCCGGAACTGTTCGCTGTGAGCGCAGGCCCTCCGGGCGGGGCGGCGGGGCGGCCGCACCGCGGCGGAACGGCTCCGACCGGCGCCGGAGACACCCCGCCGGTGCCGCCTCCGCGCGGGGCGAGGCCCTGCGGGGGCGCGGCGCAGCCGCAGGGCAGGACCCGTCGGCCCGGCCCACGCCCGCGGGCATGAACGGGACAGGTCCCGCAGCACGCGGCCACGAGGCTCGGACCCACGCACCCGGCGCAGCGGAGCCGCAGGCCGGGACCAGTCGGGTCCGTGGGGCGGGAGCGGGTGCCCGGGCCGGGGCCTGCGGGGCTGCCTGCGGCAGGCCGGCAGCCCGACGCGCCGCGCAGCGGTGCGGGAACCGACCGCCGGGGTACGGGCCACGGGGTCCGGGCCGGGCGCCCAGCGCGGCGCGTGCGCCCGCGGGCCGCACCGTCGGGCGACAGACCGGGACCCGGTCGGTCCGGGCTGCTGCCGAAGCACGCGGGCCGGGCGCCCGCCACCGTCCGCGGACAGTGGTGCGGGGCCGGGGCAGGTCCGGTGCGCCGCAGGTGTGCCGGAGGGGGGTGCGGCGGCTTCGGCAGGGGCGCAGCATGGGGTCGCCGTGGAGGACGCGGCGCGGCGCGAGGGCACCGTGGGGGCCGGCACGCGGCGCCGCGTACGGCCCTGGGCCGCCGCCGACGGCGTCGCGGCGTCGGCCGTGGGCTCCGCCGGCGGCGGGGTGCCGCGTACGGCCGTGGGCCCCGCCGGTCGTGCGGCGGGGCCCACGGGTGATCGTACGGCTCAGGCGTCTGCCTTCTCGGACGGCGACCCGTCCTCGGTTTCCGCGGACTGCTCCGCGCCGTCCGCCGTCTCGTCGTCGGAGGCCGCGGCCGTCTCGGCGGTCTCGTCCTCGTCCGACAGGTCCACCGGCTCGCCGTTCGTGTCCTTGATCGTTGCGGCCTCGACCACGACCGCCAGGGCCTTGCCGCGGGCCACCTCGCCGACCAGGACAGGCACCTGGCCGCCCTCGACGACCGCCTGGGCGAACTGGTCCGGGCTCATGCCCGAGGACTGGGCGCGGCGCATCAGGTGCTCGGTGAGCTCTTCCTGGCCGACGTTCACCTGCTCCTTGCCCACCAGCTCGTCCAGGACGAACTGGGTGCGGATGCCGCGCTCCGCCTGCTCCTTCAGCTCCGCCTCGTACTCCTCGGGGGTCTTCTCCTGGAGCTTGAGGTAGCCCTCCAGGTTCAGCCCCATCTGGGCGAGCTGGTGGTTCTCCAGGTTGTGCTTGCGGGTGGAGATCTCCTCCTCCAGCAGCTTCTCCGGAACCGGGACCTCGACCAGGCCGAGCAGCTCGTCCAGCACCTTCTCCTGGGCCTGCTGCGCCTGGTCGTAGCGCTTCATCTGCTCCAGCCGCTTCCGGCTGTCCGCCCGCATCTCCTCCAGCGTGTCGAACTCGCTGGCCATCTGGGCGAACTCGTCGTCCAGCTCCGGCAGCTCTCGCTCGGCGACCTGCGTCACCTCGACCTTGACCTGCGCCTCCTGGCCGGCCGCGGAGCCGCCCTTCAGTTCGGAGGCGAACGTCGCGGAGCCGCCGGCCTCCAGGCCGGTGACCGCCTCGTCGATGCCGTCGAGCAGCTCGCCGGAGCCGATGGTGTACGACACGCCGCTGGCGACGCCGTCCTCCAGCACCTCTCCGTCGACGCTCGCCTCCAGGTCGAGGGTGACGACGTCGCCCTCGGCGGCGGCCCGCTCCACCGGCGTGGTGGAGGCGAAGCGCTCGCGGAGCTGCTCGACCGACTTGTCGACGTCCTCGTCGGGGACCTCGATGGCGTCGACCTCGACGCTGATACCGGAGTAGTCGGGGATCTCGAACTCGGGGCGGATGTCGACCTCGGCGGTGAAGGTCAGCGTCTCGTTGTCCTTCAGCTCGGTGATGTCGACGTCGGGCCGGCCCAGCGGCTTGAGGTCGCCCTCGTTGACGGCGTCCTCGTAGAGCTTCGGCAGCGCGTCGTTGACGGCCTCCTCAAGGACGGCGCCGCGACCGAACCGCTGGTCGATGATGCGGGCCGGGATCTTGCCCTTGCGGAAGCCCGGCACCGTGACCTGCTGGTTGATCTTCTTGTACGCCGCGTCGAGGCTGGGCTTGAGCTCCTCGAAGGGCACCTCGACAGTGAGCCGAACCCGGGTCGGGTTCAGGGTCTCCACGGCGCTCTTCACGGTCGGTCTCCTTGGGATGGCGTCTGGGAAGTGCTGTACTTCTTCTGGACTTCTTGTGGCTGCGTCCGGCTTCCGGCAGAAGCGCGTGGAGCGGCCCGGTCCAGGCACGCAGGAACGCAGCTTGCATAGTACCGGTGCCGGGTCCGCTCCCCAATGAAGGGACCTTCACGACGAAGGTCCCCTGCCGCGGTCGGGGTGGCCGGATTCGAACCGACGACCTTCCGCTCCCAAAGCGGACGCGCTACCAAGCTGCGCCACACCCCGCGTGTGCGAGCAGTAGGGTACATGCCCGCACAGCCGCGCCGCCGCCGATTACGTCCCTGGTGACGCCGCACGCGGCCCGTACGCCGCACGGGCCGCACGCGCGCGTGCGGGCGGGGCCGGGAGCCCGAAGACGCAGCGGCGTGCGGGACCGGGGGCACAGCGGCTACGATGCAGGGCGTGCCACCCGCCGTGGGTGGCGCCTGCGGGTGTAGCTCAATGGTAGAGCTCCAGCCTTCCAAGCTGGCTACGCGGGTTCGATTCCCGTCACCCGCTCGGTGAGACGGCCGGGGTCCGGGCCGCGCCGCGTCCGCCGGGACGCGCGCAGGCCGGGGTCCCGGCCGTCGGCGTGTGCGCGGCGGCCGGGGCGCCCGCGGGGGCGGTCAGGTGCCGATGTCGCTGATGCTCTGGCTGATCTCGTCGAGTGCATCCTGGATGTCCGGAGCGGCGCTGGTGGACGCCAGGAAGAAGCCGAAGAGCACCGCGACGATCGCCGGGCCCACCTTGATCGAGCCGCCGCGGATCAGCACGACCAGGATGATCCCCATCAGCAGCACCAATGACAGTGAGATAGCCACGCCCTGATCACCCCTAGGTTCTCGTTCACCCACCCAGGGCACCCGCCGCCCGCACACCCCGGTGGATCCATCGTGCCACCAAGAGGTGCACGGGGGTGCGTGGGATGCCCAACTGGCTGATATCTCGCGCCCCTTACACCGATCTGCGCCCACGGCGCATGCGGAGCGCCGTACGCGGGGCACCGTGCGACCCCCGCGCCGGCGGTGCGCCCATGCGGTCCATCCCCGGCGGCGGGCCGGGGGAAACCGGAGCGGCGAATCCGAATTGCGTGATCGGGGGGGTCCGGATTTACGCAATGTGCGGTACGCGGGCGGGCGTTCCGGCCCGTCGCAATTCCCCATTCACAGCAGATTCATGCACGGCAAACTGGCCGAAGAAGATCGGTGGACACGCCGCCACTCCGTCCCTCCATGTCCGATTCATTCAGGACAAAACTGGCATACGATGATGCCCCCTGCCCTCGCTGTCCTTCTTCAGGGTGAGGAAATTGCCGACGCCGACTTCGAATTTACGGGTCCGACGCTCGGACGCTATGGTGCCGACGATGTTTCGATCCCCCCTCGACCCCAACCCGCCGGTGCGGTTCCGGGTTCCGCCGCCGGACTCGTATCTGGAGGCTTCGTGACCCACCCGCCGCAGACCGCGGCTCGCCCGGCCGGCGAATCCGGCAAGCCGAAGGCCCGCGATCCCTTCTTCGACAACGCAAAGTACCTGGCCATCGTGCTGGTCGCACTCGGCCACGCGTGGGAGCCGCTGCGCGATGACAGCCGCGCCGCGTCCGCGCTCTACATGCTCGTCTACTCCTTCCACATGCCGGCGTTCATCCTCATCTCCGGCTATATGTCGCGCTCATTCGACCTCGGTCGTCCCGGGCGCGTACAGCGGTTGGTCACCGGCGTGCTCGTGCCGTACGTGATCTTCGAGACGGCGTACACGTTCTTCAACCGCTGGGCGGGCGAGGTCCCCGACTACCGCATCAGCATCCTCGACCCGTGGTATCTCACCTGGTTCCTCATCGCGCTGTTCGTCTGGCGGATGACGACGCCGCTGTGGAAGGCGGTGCGCTGGCCGGTTCCGCTGGCGCTGGTCATCGCCATCGCCGCGTCCATGAGCGACACCGTCGGCAACGACCTCGACCTGCAGCGCGTGCTGCAGTTCATGCCCTTCTTCGTGCTCGGCCTGATGCTCAGGCCGGAGCACTTCCAGTTGGTGCGCAGGCGGGAGGTGCGGCTGCTGTCCGTGCCCGTGGGCCTGATGGCCGCGGTCGTCGCGTACTGGGCGGTGCCGCGGATGAACGCCGGCTGGTTCTACCACCGCGACTCCGCGCAGGAGTTGGGTGCGCCCATCTGGGCCGGGCCGGTGATGACGTTCGCGATGTTCGGCTGCGCCCTGGTGCTCACGGTGTGCTTCCTGGCCTGGGTGCCGCGGCGCACGATGTGGTTCACGGTGCTGGGCGCGGGCACGCTCTACGGCTATCTGCTGCACGGCTTCCTCGCCAAGGGCTCCCGCTTCTGGGGCTGGTACGACAACGACTTCGCGCACACGCCGCTGGGCGCCATCGCCGTGACGGCGATCGCGGTCGTCATCATCACGGTGCTGTGCACCCCGCCGGTGCGGCAGATGTTCCGGTGGGCCATGGAGCCGCGGATGAACTGGCTGTTCAAGCCCGACACCGACGCCGGCCGCGGCGGCTCGCCGCACTCCCGGCCGGCGTCGGCGGAGCACTCCCCCGAGCGGGAGCGGGCGACCGCCGGCCGCTGAATCTCCTTACCCCACGCGGCCCGGGCCGCCCCTCCTTCGCGCAGGGGCGGCCCGGGCCGCCGGCGTTCCCGTACGCCTTCCGGTGCGCCTTCTCACACACGTGCCCGTACGAATCGCGCCACCCCGCCGCCGGCCCGCCGTCAGCCCGCCGGCTCCGTCCGCCGCAGCACCGCGCGGGCCGGCAGCACGGTGCCCAGCAGCCCCAGCCCCACGGCCCCCCCGCCGAACGCCGCGACGGTCAGCGGCGGCAGGTAGGGATCCCCGCCGGTGATCCCGCGGACCATCGGCACGAGCGTCGCCGCCGCGATCGTCCCGCCCAGCACCAGGCCCGCGACCCCGACGAGCAGCCCCTCCCAGCGGATCATGCCCAGCACCTGACGCCGGGTGGAGCCGATCAGCCGCAGCATCCCCAGCTCGCGGCGGCGGTCCAGCACCGTCATGACGAGGGTGTTGACCGCGGCGATCGCGGCGAAGCCACCGAGCACGCCGGCCATCGTGAAGTTCGCCCAGCGGTTGAGGCTGCGGTCGACGTCCTGCTGCCGCGCGTAGCCGGCCGCGTCGGTCACCTCGGTGCCGGCCCCGCCGAGGGCGCCGAGGCCGGCCGCGCTACCGCCGCTGACCAGCACGTCCGTGTCGTACGCCGCGGTGACGTGCCCCGTCAGCACCGCGCGGTCCAGCGTCACCTGGGCGAGCCCGAGACCCCGCCCGTACGTGGCCGCCACCTCGGCCCGCACGGGCACGCCGTCCGGCAGCCGCAGCTCGACGCGCTCGCCGACGCCGACGCCCGCGGAGCGGGCCAGGTTCTCGTCGAGCGCCACCGTGCCGGGCTCGTGCAGCCGGTCGAGGGTGCCGTCGGTGACGTCGAGGTCCTGGACGTGGGCGAGCCCGTCACCCGAGATGCCCTGGGCCGTAGCGCCCTGCAGCCACCGGTCGCCCCCGCCGCCGACCGGCACCAGCACCTCCGCGCGCAGCACACCCACCGCCGCGTCCACCCCGGGCCGCCGCGCGGCGCGCTCGGCGGCGTCGGCGGGCAGCCCGGCGGGGTGGGTGACGACGTGGTCCGCGGTGACACCGTCGCGCTGCTGGGTCGCGGTGGCGTGGTCCTCGCTCGTGTGCATGAAGACCAGCACCGAGGCGAACGCCGTCGCCAGCACGATCGGCGTGATCGCGGAGGCCAGCCGGCGGGCGTGCGTACGGGAGTTGGCGGCGGCCAGCTCCGCGGCGGCGTCGCCGGCGCGCAGCGGCAGCCCCAGGAGCCCGGCGGCGAGCCGCGCGATCAGCGGCCCCAGCAGGGCGACGGCCAGCATGAACAGCATCACCACGCCGAGCGCCGCCTCGGCCGCGTCGTCCCCGGCGGAGCGGGCGGCGACGCCGCTGAGCGCGATGCCGCCGGCGACGGCGCCGAGTCCGAGGACCGTGCGGACGATCCCGGGGCGCAGTCGCTCCACGGACGCCTCGGTGAGCGCCTCGCCGGGCTTGGTCCTGGCGGGCCTGCGGGAGGCCGCCCAGCCGGCGACCAGCGCGCTGAGCAGCGCGGTGCCCACGGCGACGGCGAGCGGGACGGCGGAGACGTGCAGGTCGAGGGCGGCGGGCACCGCGTGGCGGTCCTTGAGCCGGCCGAACCACCAGGACGCGAGCCCGATGCCGGGCAGCAGCCCGGCGACGCCGGCGACGGGCGCGACGAGCAGTGCTTCGGCCGCCACGGAGCGGCGGATCTGCCGCGGGGTCGCGCCGATGGCCCGGAGCAGGGCGAACTCGCGCTTGCGCTGGGCGACGGAGAGGGCGACGGTCCCGGCGGCGGTGAAGACGGCGACGGTGGCGGCGATGCCGCCGAACGAGCCGCCGAGTCCGGTCAGCAGCTCCTCGGCCGCCGCCACACGGGGATCCTCCGCACCGCCGCGTCCGTCTCCGGTGTGCACCTCGGCCCGCTCCCCCACCGCACCGCGCACGGCGTCGGCGAGCTGCCCGGTGCCGACACCCGCGGCGGGCAGCACGGCGACGGCATCGAACCGCCCCGGGTGCCCGGCGGCCCGGGCGGCGGCGTGATCGGCAAGGTAGACGGCCCCGCCCGCGTCGGGTGCGGCGGTTGCGGCGGTTGCGGAACCGGACGAGCCGCGCGCCGGGACCGCGCCGCCGCCGTCGGCGGAACCGTCTCCCGCGGCACGTGACGCCGCCCCGCCTGCGGCGGGGGCGACCGGTCCGGGAGAGTCCGGAGCCCCGGAGGGCGACCGGGCGGCTGACGTGCCGTCCGCGGCGCGCGACGCGTCGCCGGCTGCGGCGGGCGGGCCGTCGCCGCGCGTGGCCGCCGCGGTACGCGTCGCGGCGGGTGCGTCCGCGGGCGGGGCCGCGAGGCCGGAGACGTGGAAGTCCCGGGTTCCGGCGGGGAGTACGAGGGTGATCGTGTCGCCCACCTCGGTGCCCGTCGCGCGGGCCGTCGTGTGGTCGAGGACCACCTCGTCCGGCCCCGGCGCCGAGCCCGCGGTGAGTGCGGCGCCGGTGAAGGCGTGGGAACCCCAGCCCTGCGCGGAGAGTCCGGGGCCGGGCGCGGCTTCGTCGTGTACGCGGTCCGCCGCCAGCCTGGTCGGGAACGTGACGTCCGGGACCGCGGTCGCGACGCCCCGTGCCGCCGCGATCCGCTCCACCAGCTCCGCCTTCACCCGCGCCCGGTCCGGTACCTGTTCCGAGGCGTCGTAGGCGTCCTCGCCGCCGCCCACCGTGAGGTGCGTCCGCTGGTCCGCGGCGACGACCACCGGCGCGTTCGCGTACCGTTCCGGCGGCACCGCCGCCCGTACGCCCGTCTCCAGCAGGATGCCGCAGGCCGACACGATCAGCGCCGCCATCATCAGCGCGACGAACGTGCCCGCGAAGCCTCCCGGCCGGAACCGGAGCGCGGCCCGCGCGAGCCCGTTCGTACGCGCCCGCACCCCCGCCGCCGGCAGCCCGCCGCCCCACTCCGGCCCCGCGACCGGGCCCGGGACCGGGCCCGTCCCGGTGTCCCGACCGGGCCCGGAGGCCGGCCCGCCCCGCCGCCCGGCCTTCTTCCTCACGCCGCCGGCTCCGCCGCCCGGCGCTCGCCGCGCGGGTCGAGCGTCGTCATCCGGGTCGCCACCTGCTCCGCCGTCGGCCGCCGCAGGCTGCCCGCCAGGGCGCCGTCCGCGAGGAACAGCGCCACGTCCGCGTACGACGCCGCGACCGGGTCGTGGGTGACCATGACCACCGTCGCCCCGAGGCGGTCCACCGCGTGCCGCAGCAGTGCGAGGATCTCCGCGGCCGTGCGGGTGTCCAGCGCCCCCGTCGGCTCGTCCGCGAAGATGACGTCCGGCCTGGTGACCAGCGCGCGGGCGATCGCCACCCGCTGCTGCTGGCCGCCGGACAGCTCCGCGGGGCGCCGCTTGCCGTATGCCGCGAGGCCGACCTGCGCGAGGACGTCCGCCGCCCGCGCGTGGTCGGCGCGCAGTCCGGCGAGCCGCATGGGCAGCAGGATGTTCTGCGCAACGGTGAGCGACGGCAGCAGGTTGAACGCCTGGAAGACGAACCCCAGCCGGCTGCGGCGCAGTTCGGTGAGCTTGTTCTCCCCGAGCCCCGTCAGCTCCGTGCCGCCGAGGAGCACCGAGCCCGCGGTGGGCCGGTCGAGCCCCGCGGCGCACTGCAGGAGCGTGGACTTGCCGGATCCGGAGGGGCCCATGACGGCGGTGTACGTGCCCCGGGGGAGGGCGAGGTCGATGCCGCGCAGCGCGTGGACCGCGCCGGCGCCGCGGCCGTAGCGCCGCTGGACGCCGCGTAGTTCGACGGCGTGGCCGGGGGCGGCGGGCGCCCCGTCGTCCTGCCGCTCTCCCCTGCTCCGCAGCCGCATGCCGTCCGCCCTTCGTCCGTGCCGTTCACGGTGGTCGTGACCGGGGCCGCGGCCCCGGTCGTCGTGCTCTCGACGCTACGGAGCGGGGGCCTGCCGCGGCCATGGCGGCTGCTGGCGGACGGAGGGTGGGGTTAACCCGAGACGAGGACCGGACATTAATGACCTGGCAATATTGAGGTAAAGTAAGTAAAGGTTTCAGGTCCGGGAACGGCCGTCCCCACGACCCCGGGAGGAAGTACCCATCGGACACGCAGACACCTTGATCGCTATGGGCGGCGCCTTCATGGCAGCCGCCATCCTTGCCCGTATCGGCAGCCGCATCGGGCTGCCGACCATCCCCCTGTTCATCCTCGCCGGCATCCTGCTCGGCCCGAACACCCCCGGCTTCGTGCTGGTCAAGGACCCGCACGACCTGGAGATGCTCACCGCCCTGGGCCTGGTCCTGCTGCTGTTCTACCTCGGCCTCGAATTCCACATGGACGACCTGAAGTCGGGCGGTCGCCGCATGGCTCTGGCGGGCGGCATCTATCTGCTGCTCAACGTGGGCGCGGGGCTCGGCTTCGGCTTCGCGCTCGGCTGGGGCACGTCCGAGGCGCTGGTGCTGGCCGGTGTGCTCGGCATCTCCTCGTCCGCGATCGTCACGAAGATCCTCGTCGACCTCGGCCGGATCGGGAACGGCGAGACCAGGCCCATCCTCGGCATCATCGTGGTCGAGGACATCTTCCTCGCCGTCTACCTGGCGGTGCTGCAGCCCGTGCTCTCCGGCGCCGAAGGACCCGCCGAGGCCGCCCTGCAGGCCGGCAAGGCACTGGCGTTCCTGCTGGCCCTGGCCACCCTCGCGCGCTTCGGGACCAGGGTCATCGGCCGGCTCTTCGACACCCGCGACAACGAACTGCTCGTCATCTCCTTCCTGGGTGCCGCCGTGCTGGTCGCCGGGATCTCGGAGTGGTTCGGGGTGGCGGACGCCATCGGCGCGTTCATGGTCGGCCTGATGCTCGGCAGTACCACGTCCGCGGACCGGATACGTACGCTCGTGCACCCGCTGCGGGACGCCTTCGGCGCCATCTTCTTCTTCGGCTTCGGGCTCTCGATCGACCCGGGCGACCTGCCCTCGGTCGCCGCCCCGGTGATGCTCGCCGTGCTGCTGACGATCGTGATGAACGTGACCGCCGGCCTCGCCGCCGCGAAGCTGTACGGGTTCGGGGCACTGCCCGCCTCGAACATCGCGCTGACGCTGCTGGCCCGCGGGGAGTTCGCGCTGATCCTGGCCACCATGGCGGCCACGGCCGGCCTCGACCTGCGGCTGTCGCCGTTCATCGCCGGGTACGTGCTGCTGCTCGCCGTGCTCGGGCCGCTGGCGGCCGGCCGGTCGCACTGGCTGTCCCGCATCCTGCCCGGAGGCAACCCGCCCGGGGGCAGCGCCGCACGGGAACCGGCTCCGGGAACGGCCGGGGCCACGTGACCGCGGGGACCGGGGCGCCAGGCGCACGCGACGGCGACGCGCGAGCGCCCCGGTCCGTACGCCTCACTCGCGGCAGATCAGCAGCAGCGCCCGGTCGTCCTTGACGTCCTTGGCCACCTTCTCGATCAGATGCCAGGCCGCGCCCCGGAAGGTGCTCGACGCGTAGTGGTCCGCCTCGCCTATCAACCGGTCCATGCCCTCGGTCAGATCCCGGCCGGGCGCCTCGACCAGGCCGTCGGTGAAGAGCATCAGCACGTCCCCGCGGCGCAGCGTGCCCTTCAGCGGGTCGAACAGCGCCTCCTCCACCACTCCGAGCAGCGGCCCTTCCGCGCCCTTCTCCTCCCAGCGCCCCGTGCCGGCGCTGAGCTGCACGCCGGGCACGTGCCCCGCCGAGAACAGCTCGTAGTCACCGGACTCCAGGTCCAGCACCAGGTGCACGGAGGTCGCGAAGCCCTCCTGCCATTCCTGGCGCAGCAGATAGCCGTTGGCGGCGGGCAGGAAGTCGTGCGGCGGCAGCGAGCCGAGGAGCCCGCCGAAGGCGCCGGACAGCAGCAGCGCCCGTGATCCGGCCGACATGCCCTTGCCCGAGACGTCGGTGAGCACCGCCTCCAGGATGTGGCCGCCGTGGGTGCGGGCGGCGACGACGAAGTCGCCGGAGAAGGACTGGCCGCCGGCCGGCCGCAGCGACATCTCCGCGTGCCAGCCGCGCGGCAGCCGCGGCAGCTTGCTCTGCACCCGGATCCGCTCACGCAGGTCGAAGAGCATGGTGCCGCCGCGCCGCCACGGCACGCCGACGCGGCTGCGGAACTGCGCGACGGTCAGCCCCGTCAGCCCCACGGAGGCGATCACGAGCACGGTGCCCGGCGTCACCCGGGCCGGGCCCTCGGCGTACGGGCCGAGGAGCATCGACTCGATGATCAGTGCGGTGGCGGACGAGGCGTACAGCGCGAGGAGACTGGCCGGCCGCAGCACCAGGCCACCGATGAAGATCGGCAGCGCCAGCGCGGCGGGCGAGACCCAGGCCGGCGAGAGGAGCGTGCCGGCGGCGAGCGCGGGGATGGTCAGCAACAGGACGACGAGGGCGATCCAGTCGGAGCCCTCACCGCGGAAGTAGTCGACACCGGCCCTGCGCACGCCGACCCGGGCCCGGTGCAGCCCTTTGTGCCACCGGGCCGCTTGCGAGGTGGAATCCGCACCTCCGGCCATGCCCCGGGACCCTATCCACCCGCCGCGCCGGGCGTCGATTCACGGCGTGCCGACCGCACTCTTCGGGCGGCACTGCCGGAATCGTATGCGAATTCACGGCGTTTGGAACGAAGGAGGGCCTGCCCGGACGGAGTTGGGACGAGGGTCACGTGGCCTGGCATGTGGGGCACCAGAAAAGGTTGCGCGCGGCGAGTGTGGCGGTGCGTACGGGGGTGCCGCAGAGGTGGCAGGGACGGGCCGCGCGGCGGTAGACGTAGACCTCACCCCCGTGCCCGTCGACGCGCGGCGGGCGGCCCATCGCCTCGGGCAGGTGCTCGGGCCGCACGGTGTCGATGCGCCCGGTGCGTACGCCCTCGCGCATCAGCACCGCCAGGTCCGCCCAGACCGCCTCCCAGGCGGGGCGGCCGAGGTCGCGGCCCGCGCGGTAGGGGTCGATGCCGTGCCGGAAGAGGACCTCGGTGCGGTAGATGTTGCCGACGCCGGAGATCACCCGCTGGTCCATGAGCAGCGTCGCGACCGGTGCGCGGCTGCGCGAGATCCGCGCCCACGCCCCCTCGCCGTCGTCGCCGGCGCGCAGCGGGTCGTCGCCGAGCCGGGCGTGCACGGCGTCCTTCTCCTCCTCGGTGACCAGCTCGCACGCCGAGGGGCCGCGCAGGTCGGCGTAGCCCGCGCCGGTGGCCAGGCGCAGCCGGACCGCGCCCACGGGCGCGGGCGCGGGGCCGTCGCCGAAGCCGACCTTGCCGTAGATGCCGAGGTGGACGTGGAGGTGGCCGACGGGCCCGAAGCCGAGGAAGAGATGCTTGCCGTGGGCATCGGTGCCGGTCAGCCGGCAGCCGTCGATGAGCGCGGCGCCGTCGGCGAACTTGCCCTGGGGGCTGGTCGCGCGGACCGCCCGGCCACCGAAGCGGACGCCGTACTCGACGGACAGGCGGTGGATGGTGTGGCCCTCAGGCATACACGCCCTCTCTCGGTCCGGTCCTGCGCCTCGCGGTCGTGCCCGGCGGGTCCGCTACGGCTGCGGGTGGTGCGCCGGCACGTCGGGCAGCTTGCCGCTCCGCTCGTACGCGCTGAGCATGTCGATGCGCCGCTGGTGGCGCTCCTCGCCGGCGTACGGGGTGGCGAGGAACACCTCGACGAAGCTGGTGGCCTCGTCGCGCGTGTGCATCCGCGCGCCGACGCTGACGACGTTGGCGTCGTTGTGCTCGCGCGCCAGCCGCGCCGTCTCCTCGCTCCACGCCAGCGCCGCGCGCACACCCGCCACCTTGTTGGCGGCGATCTGCTCGCCGTTGCCGGAGCCGCCGATGACGACCCCGAGGCTGCCGGGGTCGGCGACGGTGCGCTCGGCGGCGCGCAGGCAGAACGGCGGGTAGTCGTCGGCGGCGTCGTAGATCAGCGGGCCGCAGTCGACGGGGTCGTGCCCGTGCTCCCGGAGCCAGGCGAGGAGGTGGTTTTTGAGTTCGTAGCCGGCATGGTCACTGCCGAGGTACACGCGCATGGCCCGGAGTCTACGGGCCCCGGTCAGCCGCGGTGCGCACGCCCGGCGACGTGCCAGGCGGCGGGAAGCGCGCCCATCGCGAGGGCGGCCTTCAGCGCGTCGCCCAGGAGGTACGGGGTGAGGCCGAGGGAGACCGCCTCGCCGAGGGAGACGTCCAGCGAGAGCGCCAGATACGGCACGCCCACGGCGTAGATGACGGCGCTGCCGAGGACCATGGTGGCCGCCGTACGCCACACGTCGCGGTCGCCGCCGCGCCGGGCCAGGGCGCCGACGGCCCCGGCGGCGAGCAGCATTCCGATGACGTAGCCGAACGACGGCATCCCCCACCCCGAGGAGCCCTCCGCGAACCACGGCATCCCGGCCACGCCCGCGACCGCGTACAGCAGCAGGGACAGGAACGCCCGGCCGGTGCCCAGCGAGGCGCCGACGAGCAGCGCGGCGAACGTCTGCCCGGTGACCGGCACCGGCGAGCCGGGGACGGGCACCGCCAGTTGCGCGGCGGCGCCGGTGAGCGCCGCGCCGCCGGTGACGAGCGCGGCGTCGCGCAGCCGGGCGCGGGCCGCGGTCGAGGCGGGCAGCACGTCGGCCAGGACGGCGCCGGGGCGGGCGGGGTGCGGGGAGGAGACGGCGGCAGTGCTCATCGGGTTCTCCGGTCGGTCTCGGTTCGCGGGTCCGTCACGGGGTACGTGGACGCTGCGTACGCTAGCCGACGGCCCCGGGCCGATCACCGTGGAAAGGTGCCAATCCGTCGCACAGATACCTGTCACTCCCCCGCACTCCCGCGGCCACCGGCCCGGGGCTGCGATTCCGGCATCCGAGCAGGTCACGTGAGATATACCACACCGTGATCGGGTTTCGTGCCGGCCCAACTACCGGGCCGCACGGTCGACTCCCGCTGTGGAACCCCTCCAATGCCGGGTCACCGGCAGCGGCGTGCGCCCGGCGCGATGCCGCACACTGAACCGTCACCACGCACTACCCCCCGGGACATCAGCATGAGCACCTCCCCCCACACCGAAGGCACCACCGGCACCGCCGGCGCCGCGCAGGCCCGGGACGCCGTGACCGCCCCGGCGCCCTCCGTCCCCGCACCGTCCGCCCTGGGCACCGGCCTCAAGCAGCGCCACCTGACGATGATCGCCCTCGGCGGCGTGATCGGCGCCGGGCTCTTCGTCGGCTCCGGCGCGGGCATCGCCGCCGCGGGCCCGGGCATCGTCCTCGCGTACGCCGGCTCCGGGCTGCTCGTCATGCTCGTGATGCGGATGCTCGGCGAGATGTCCGCCGCCAACCCCGCCTCCGGCTCCTTCTCCGTCCACGCCGAGCGGGCCTTCGGCCCGTGGGCGGGGCTCACCTCCGGGTGGATGTACTGGACGCTGCTGGGCGTCGCCATCGCCGCCGAGGCCCTCGGCGCCTCGCAGATCGTCACGGGGTGGCTGCCGGGCACCGAGTCCTGGATGTGGGTCCTGCTGTTCATGGTGGTGTTCTGCGTCACGAACCTGGCGGCGGTCGGCAACTTCGGCGAGGCCGAGTTCTGGTTCGCCGGGCTGAAGGTCGCGGCGATCACCGCCTTCCTCGCCCTCGGCGTGCTCGCCGTGCTCGGGCTGCTGCCGGGCACCGACTCGCCCGGCACCGCGAACCTCACCGGTGCAGGCGACGGCTTCCTGCCCAACGGCTCCGAGGGGCTGCTCGTCGGCCTGCTCGCCTCCGTCTTCGCGTACGGCGGGCTGGAGAACGTCACCATCGCCGCCGCCGAGTCCGCGCACCCGCGGCGCGGCGTCGCCCGCGCGGTGCGTACCGCGATGTACCGGATCGCGCTCTTCTACGTCGGCTCCATGCTGATCGTCGTCGCGCTGATCCCCTGGGACGACCCGACGGTCGAGTCCGGCCCGTACGCCGCCGCGCTCGACCACCTCGGCATCCCGGCCGCCGGCCAGGTGATGAACGTCGTCGTGCTGGTGGCGCTGCTGTCCGCGATGAACGCCAACATCTACGGCGCCTCGCGCATGGCGTACTCCCTGGTCGCCCGCGGCCAGGGCCCGCGTTTCCTGGGCAGGCTGAGCGACCGGGTGCCGCGCCGCGCGGTCGTCGCCACCTGCTCCTTCGGCTTCGCCGCCGTGCTGCTCAGCTACCGCTGGCCCGACACGCTCTTCCAGTGGCTGCTGAACATGGTCGGCGCGGCCATCCTCGTGGTCTGGGCGTTCACCGCCGCCGCCCAGTTGCGCACCCGCCGCCGGCTGGAGCGCGAGGCGCCGGAGCTGCTGACGGTACGGATGTGGGCGTACCCGTACCTGACCTGGGCGGCGCTGGCCGCCATGGGCGGGATCCTGGTGCTCATGCTGCGCGAGCCGGACTCCCGCAGCCAGTTGCTGACCACGGCCGGGCTGGCGGCCGCGCTGTCCCTCGTGGGCCTGGTACGTCAGCACCGCCGCGCGGAACCCGCATGACATGATTCCGCTGTCGGACCTGCGAGAGACGAAGGAGTCCCCCCGTGCCCGGTGAGAACCTGACCCGCGAGGAGGCCCGGGAGCGCGCGCGGCTGCTGGAGATCGAGGCGTACGAGGTCGAACTCGACCTGCGCAGCGCGGTGGCCCCGGCGGCGGAACCCTTCCGGTCGGTGACCACCGTGCGGTTCCGCTGCGCCCAGCCGGGTGCGGCGACCTTCCTCGACCTCATCGCACCCGAGGTGATCGCGGTGACCCTCAACGGCCGGGACCTCGACCCCGGCGCGGTCTTCGACGGCTCCCGGATCGTGCTGGAGGACCTGGCGGCGGAGAACGAGGTCGTGGTCGACGCCCGCTGCGCGTTCAGCCACACCGGCGAGGGCATGCACCGCTTCGTCGATCCGGAGGACGGCGAGGTCTACCTCTACACGCAGTACGAGCCGGCCGACGCCCGCCGTGTGTTCGCCACCTTCGAACAGCCCGACCTCAAGGCCCCGTTCACCTTCACCGTCACCGCCCCCGGCCACTGGACCGTGCTCTCCGGCGGTGCTCCGGCCGGCCGGCCGGAGCACCGCACCGACGCCCCGGAGGCGGCCTCGGCGACCTGGCGGTTCGAGCCGACCAAGCCGATCTCCACGTACATCACGGCCGTCGTCGCCGGTCCGTACGCCTACGTCGAGGACCGCTACACGCGCACGTTCGAGGACGGGCGGGAGCTGGTCGTGCCGCTCGGCGCGCTCTGCCGCAGGTCGCTCGCGCGGCACTTCGACGCCGACGACATCTTCACCGTCACCAAGCAGGGCCTGGACTTCTTCCACGACCACTTCGACTACCCCTACCCCTGGGGCAAGTACGACCAGGCGTTCGTGCCGGAGTACAACATCGGCGCGATGGAGAACCCCGGTCTCGTCACCTTCCGCGAGGAGTTCGTCTTCCGCGGCAAGGTCACCGACGCGGCGTACGAGCGGCGGGCGAACGTCGTGCTGCACGAGATGGCGCACATGTGGTTCGGCGATCTGGTGACCATGGAGTGGTGGGACGACCTGTGGCTCAAGGAGTCGTTCGCCGACTACATGGGCGCGCTGGCGCTCGCGGAGGCCACCCGGTTCTCCGGGAGCTGGATCACCTTCGCCAACCGCCGCAAGGCGTGGGCCTACCGGGCCGACCAGCTCCCGACGACGCACCCGATCACGGCCGACATCCATGACCTGGAGGCCGCCAAGCTCAACTTCGACGGCATCACCTACGCCAAGGGCGCCTCGGTGCTCAAGCAGCTCGTGGCCTACGTCGGCCGGGACGCCTTCATGGAGGGCGCGCGCCGCTACTTCAAGCGGCACGCCTTCCGCAACACCCGCCTGGCCGATCTGCTGACCGCGCTGGAGGAGACCAGCGGGCGGGACATGTCGGCGTGGTCCCGGTCGTGGCTGGAGACCGCCGGCGTCGACACGCTCACGCCGCGGGCGACGTACGACGCGAGCGACCGGATCACCGAGCTGGCGGTCCTGCGCGTGGGCCCCGATTCCGGCCCGGGCGCCGCCGCCGGCGCACCGCCGCGACCGCACCGGGTGGCCGTCGGGCTCTACGCGCAGCCGGACGCCTCCGGCGAACTGGTGCGCTACGCGCGTGCCGAGGTCGACGTCACCGACGGGCACGCGGTCGTCCCGGAGCTGGCCGGGCAGCCGCGACCGGCGCTGATCCTCGTCAACGACGACGACCTCACCTTCTGCAAGGCCCGCTTCGACGAGGACTCGCTCGACACCGTCCGCGAACGCCTCGGCGACCTCACCGACCCCCTCGCCCGCGCCATCATCTGGGCCGCCGCCTGGGACCTCACCCGCGACGGCCTCATGCCCGCCCGCGACTACCTCGGCCTCATCCTGCGCTTCGCCGGCCGCGAGACCGACATCGGCGTGCTCCAGGGCCTCCACCAGCAGGCCCACTACACCGTCGACCACTACACCGCCCCCGAACACCGCGCCGGGGCCGAACAGTCCCTCGCCGAGGGGGCGCTGAGCGAGCTGCGGCTCGCCCCGCCCGGAAGCGACCACCAGTTGGCGTGGGCCCGCTTCTTCGCCTCCGTCGCCGGTACGGAACACGACCTGCAACTGCTGCGCGGCCTCCTCGACGGCCAGGCGAAGATCGACGGGCTCGACGTCGACCAGGAGCTGCGCTGGGAGGTGCTGCTTCCGCTCGCCGCGCACGGGGTCGCCGACGCGGCGGACATCGACGCCGAACTCGCCCGCGACGACACCGCGTCCGGCAGGCGCCATCAGGTCCGCTGCCTGGCCGCGCGGCCGGATCCGGCGGTCAAGGAGGCGGCGTGGACGGCCGTCGTCGACTCCGACGAGCTGTCGAACGCGCTCGTCGAGGCGACGATCTCCGGCTTCAGCCGGCCCGGCCAGCGGGACCTGCTCGCGCCGTACGCGCCGCGGTACTTCGCGGAGCTCGAGCGGATCTGGCGGGAGCGGACGATCGAGAGCGCCATGGCGGTCGTCCGCGGCCTCTACCCGGCGCTGCAGGCGCACCGGGGGACTCTGGACGCGACGGACGCCTGGCTCCGCGACACCGAGGGCTCGGCGCCGCCGGCGCTGCGCCGGCTGGTGTGGGAGGCGCGCGACGACCTGGCGCGTGCGCTGCGCGCGCAGGAGCGCGACGCGCAGGGCTGAGCCCTCGGAGGGCCCGGTTCCGCACGATGCGCCGACCCTCCTTTCGACAGTCGAACATGTGCGTATTAGCCCTGGCTTGTCCGTATTCTTCGACGGCCCTGTAACAGCGGTTAGGAGAGGGCCGGCGGCCGGGAATCCAGCCGCCATGAACGCGAACCCGCCTTTCCCGGCACCGCTCAGCCCGCGCCCGCTCCACCACGCCGCCGGCGCCCGCAGCCAGGTCATGACCGCCCGGCAACTGCGCGAGCACGGCGTCACCGCCGCCGACGCCGCGCAGCGCTGCCGCCCCGCCGGCCCGTGGCAGCAACTCCTGCCCGGTGTCTACCTCCTGCACGCAGGACCACCGACGCCGCAGGAGCGGCTGCACGCGGCCCTGCTCTACGCCGGCCGGGCGCCCGGCCGCGCCACCGTCCCCGGCCAGACCCGCGGCGCCTCCGCCTCGGCCCCGGCGCGGGAGGCCGCCTCGGCCCCGTACGGCGACGCGATGATCACCGGGCTCGCGGCGCTCGCCCTGCACGGCTTCGCCGCCGCTCCACCGCTGCTCGCGCTCGACCGGATCGACGTCCTGCTCCCGCGCACCCGCCGGCTGCGCTCCACGGGCCCGGTCCGCCTCGTCCGCGCCCACACGCTCCCGCGCCCCGACCGCGTCACCGGCCTGCCCGTGGCCCCCGTACCCCGCGCCCTCGCCGACACCGTCGCGGTGCTCACCGACGCCGCCGACGTGCACCGGCTGCTGACGGAGTCGGTCCGCGGCGGGCACTGCGAGGCGGCGGCGGTGGTCCGCGAACTGAGCCGGGCCCGGCTGCTGAACCGTCCGCACGTGATCGACGCGGTCGACTCCCTGATCGCCGAAGGCCGGGCCCTGGCCGAGGGCCGTCTCTACGACATGGTCCGCGTCCACGCGCTGCCCGACCCCCTCTGGAACGTCGACCTCCGTCTGCCCGGCGGCCCTCACCTCGGCGGCGTCGACGCCTACTGGCCCGACCACGCGGTCGCCGTGGAGATCGACGCCCGCACCCCGGGCCGCGCCTCCCACGACGGCGAGGCGCTGTGGTCCCAGTACGTGAAGAAGCGGGAGATGCTGGAGCGCCTGGGCATCACGGTCGTGCGGGTCACCCCGCGAGGGCTGCGCGAGTCGCTGGAGGAGCAGGCGGAGGTGGTACGCGCCGCGATGCTGGCCTCGGCGGAACGGGACCCCGCCACCCACGTGGTGGTCCTGCCGCAGTGACCCCCACGCGGCGCCCCCGGCCTCTGCGCCCTTCTCTGCCCTCTCCCGCCTCGACCGGCCGGGGCGCGGTTCGCGCACCCGGCCGGTGCTGGGTCCGTCAGGCTCTGACCGTCACATGCCTGGCCGCGGTGACCTGGCGGGCACGGTCATATACCTCGCGCGCCGCCTTATGGGACCGGTACGGACGGAGAAGTGACTTCATCATGGCCACTCGTTCGTCCACGCGGCCCGATTGCACGGTGGGGTAGTCGTCCAGAACCCGGTTCCAGGTCGCACAGGCGGCCTCCAGATGGCCTACTTCCCACTGCCGTTCGGCGAGCATGGCACCGAACCAGAGTGCGGACCTCCGGCTGTCGGTGGCATCACGCAAACGAAAATGCAACTGAAGGGATGCCACGCTTCCGGCCACATCACCGAGTTCGTACCGGACTTGGGCGACATGGTAGGCAAGGGTCGAAGGATTATATCCACCGAAGGTCCCAAGTTGGCTCTCTGCCTTGTCCATAGCAATCTCGGTCTCCCGAATGCTTTGAAGGGCATTGGACCGATCACCGGCCACCGCGTAGGAATGTGCCTGCTGCCCAGCGAGGAATGCCCGCATCCGAGGACCTGCTGTATGGGACGCCGCCGCAGCGGCGTCAGCGAGACGGCGAGCTGCGGGGCCATGTCCCAGGTTCACGGCCTGGACCGACATCCCTCGAAGAATGTGGCAATAGGTCTTGTGATCGGCGGCGGCACCTGCCAACTCTAGGCCCTTGACGTAGTACCGCTGAGCGAGTCCCTGAAGGCCCTCGTCCACAGCCATCCAGCCGGTCAAGTAGCACAGGAGAGACGAAGCGGAAAGCATGGCCTCCCGGACGCGGCTAGGGGCGTCTGCCCGCAGGTAGGGGGCAACCGTGTTGACCATGAAGGCGGCGGCCATCGGTCGCGCGTAGCGCCCGCCGAAGTGGCCGTCAAGGTCTGCTAGGCGGTCAGTCATCATCGTCACGGCCTCGACGTCCCCCATGCCGATACGCCGTGCCTGACCGGTCTGGACGGCCTCCATACGGCCCACGATGTCGGGCCATCCCGGAATGGTCAGAGCGACAGAGTAGAGTCCGGCGCTCAGCACCCCTCGACGGGACGGGTCCATGTCGCTCCTCACGAGGTCTACCAGCTCTTCCACGGTCCGCGGAAGTGTTCGATTCTCGGGGGTGGTACGGGGGGCGGCGAAGCCCAACTCGGCGAGGGTCACGGGGCGGCCCAGCCTCCTGGCGAGGACCTCCACGAGGAACGGTCTCGCGACCTGACGTGGCGTCGTGCCCCTCAACCACTGGCTGACCGAGGGTTGGTCATAGTGCAGGGTCACACCGGATTCCGCAGCCAGCCGGTTGACCGCGCGCACGAACTGGGTCTCGCTCAGCCCTGACTCTGCAAGGAGCCTGCCCAGTTGGACGTTCGGCCCACCCTTACCCACGCACGGCTCCGTCCCCGAACTCTTATGACTCTCATGCTTCGGCCGTCACTCCACGCTACCGCCCGGCGCACGCACTGCGTTGTCATTCATGAGCACTCAGTGATGAGGAGGAAGGTCATGGCTGACTCGGAGCCCCTGACCGGAGGGCTGGCACGCGAAGGTCGCACCGACGGTGTCGGCTTCTACCTGGGCCGGGAAGGGCCGGCCGTCGCGCCGCGCCGCACTGACAGAGAGACCGCGGCCGAGGGGGCGACGGACAAGGGCGGCGACTCGGGTCTGCCTGGAACGAGGCAAGATCCATGACTACGTACGCGCGCCAGTTCGTCAGAGGTGCCCGCTCCGTCGGTCGGGCGCGTGACTTCGTCACGGCCCGTGTGAGCGCGGCTGTTCCTGCCGACCGCGCCGACGACATCCGCCTGTGCGTCTCCGAGCTGGCGACCAACGCTCTGCTGCACGGCACCCCCCGAGGCCGCCAGTTCCGGGTCCACGTCACCATCGAGGACGACGCCGTGCGGATCGAGGTCCACGACGCCAGCGACGCACCCCCGCATCTGCGCGACCCCGCCGACACCGACGACTACGGCCGCGGCCTGCACCTGGTCGAGGCGCTCGCCGACGAGTGGGGCTTCTCTGACCGCACCGGCCCCGGCAAGGCCGTCTGGGCCTTGTTCAAGGCCGCCGCCCCTGCACTCTCCCGCTCCTTCCCGACAACGGCGGAGGTTCTGTGAGGGAGACGACGTACTCGATCGTGGAAGCCCGTGCCCGGCTGGGTGCTCTCGCACGCAAGGTCAGTGCGACCCGTGAGCCGGTCGCCATCACTGACCACGGGCAGACCGTCGCCATACCGGTCAGCCCCGCCGACGCCCTGGAACTGCAGGAACTGCGCGCGCTCGCCGCCTGCCGCGCCCGCGGTGGCCTTGTTGTCCCGTCCCGGCCCGGAAGCCGGGCCGGGACGGCGACATGCCGGGTCAGGACGTGGCCGCTGCCGCGTCCGCCTGCTGGGCGCGGAGGGCGCGTTCCACGCCGGCGCGGGACTCCGTCACCATGCGGCGCAGGGCCGGCGGCGGCTGGGTCTCGGCCAGCCAGGTGTCCGTCGCGTCCAGGGTGGCCTGGGAGACCTGGAGGGCCGGGTAGAGGCCGACGACGATCTGCTGGGCGATCTCGTGGCTGCGGGAGTCGAAGACGTCCTTGACCGCGTCGAAGTACTTCGCCGTGAACGGCGCCAGCAGGTCCCGCTGGTCGGTCTGGACGAAGCCGCCGATCACCGCCTCCTGGACCGCGTTGGCCAGGTTGCCCTCCTCGACGACCTCCGTCCACGCGCGGGACTTCGCCGCCGCGGTCGGCCGGGCCGCCCGCGCCGAGGCCGCGTGGCGTTCGCCGGCGGCGGTCTTGTCGCGCTCCAGCTCCGCCTCGATGGCGTCGTCGCCGGCGCGGCCGGTGGCGGCCAGGCGGTGCAGCAGGGCCCAGCGCAGCTCGGTGTCGACGTCGAGACCCTCGATCGTGCGGGAGCCGTCGAGGAGGCCCGCGAGCAGGTCGAGCTGGCCGTCGGTGCGGGCGGTGGCCGCGAAGGCGCGGGCCCACGCCAACTGGTGGTCGCCGCCCGGCTCAGCGGCGTGGAGCTGGGTCTCGCACTCGGCCGACCAGCGGGCCAGGCCCGTTTCGCGCCAGTCGGGAGCGGCGTAGAGGTCGAGGGCGAGCTTCACCTGCCGGTGCAGGGACTGCACCACGCCGATGTCGCTCTCCTTGCGGATGCCGGAGAGGACCAGGTCCAGATAGTCGCGGGTGGCCAGCTCGCCGTCGCGGGTCATGTCCCAGGCCGAAGCCCAGCACAGGGCCCGCGGGAGGGTGGTCTCGAAGTCGCCGAGGTGCCGGGTGACCACGTCCAGGGAGACGGGGTCGAGCCGGACCTTGGCGTAGGTGAGGTCGTCGTCGTTGAGCAGGACGACCGCGGGGCGGGGGCGGCCGGCCAGTTGCGGCACGTCGGTCAGCTCGCCGTCGATGTCCAGCTCCAGCCGGTCGGTGCGGACCAGCCGGCCGTCCTTGAGGTCGTACAGCCCCACGGCGATGCGGTGCGGGCGCAGCACGGGCTCGCCCTTGGCGCCCGCGGGCAGCGCGGGGGCCTCCTGGCGGATCGCGAACGACCTCACCACGCCGTCCGAGTCGGTCTCCAGCTCGGGCCGCAGCACGTTGATCCCCGCGGTCTCCAGCCATGCCTTCGACCAGGCCGCCAGGTCGCGCCCGCTGGTCTCCTCCAGCGCGCCGAGCAGGTCGCTCAGCCGGGTGTTGCCGAAGGCGTGGCGCTTGAAGTACGCCTGCACACCGCGGAAGAACTCGTCCTCGCCGACGTACGCCACGAGCTGCTTGAGCACCGAGGCGCCCTTGGCGTACGTGATGCCGTCGAAGTTGACCAGCACGTCGTCGAGGTCGGTGATCTCGGCCATGATCGGGTGGGTGGAGGGCAGTTGGTCCTGGCGGTACGCCCACGTCTTCATCTGGTTCGCGAACGACGTCCACGCGTGCGGCCAGCGCGAGCCGGGCGCCTGGGCGAGGCAGGCGGTGGAGGAGTAGGTGGCGAACGACTCGTTCAGCCAGAGATCGTTCCACCACTCCATGGTGACCAGGTCGCCGAACCACATGTGCGCCAGCTCGTGCAGGATCGTGTCGGCCCGCATCTCGTAGGCCGCGTCCGTGACCTTGGAGCGGAACACGTACTGGTCGCGGAAGGTGACCGCGCCCGCGTTCTCCATCGCGCCGGCGTTGAACTCCGGGACGAAGAGCTGGTCGTACTTCTCGAACGGGTACGGGTAGTCGAAGCGCTGCTGGAACCAGTCGAAGCCCTGCCGCGTGACCTCGAAGACGGCCTCCGCGTCCAGATACTCCGCGAGCGACGGCCGGCAGTACACGCCCAGCGGCACCGTCCGCCCGCCCCCCTCCCAGGTGCCGTGCACCGACGTGTACGGCCCGGCGATCAGCGCGGTGATGTACGTCGAGATGCGCGGCGTGGGCGCGAAGCGCCACACCCCGCCCTCCGGCTCCGGCGCCGGGGAGTTGGAGATGACCTGCCAGCCCTCCGGCGCGGTCACCGTGAAGGCGAACGCCGCCTTGAGATCCGGCTGCTCGAAGGTGGCGAACACCCGGCGCGCGTCGGGCACCTCGAACTGCGTGTACAGATACGTCTCGCCGTCCACCGGGTCGACGAAGCGGTGCAGACCCTCACCCGTATTGGTGTACGCGCAGTCGGCGACGACCCGCAGCTCGTTCTCCCCCGCGCGCAGCCCCGGCAGGGCGATCCGGGAGTCGGCGAAGACCTCGGCGGCGTCGAGCGCGGTGCCGTTCAGCACCACCTCGTGCACCTCGGGCGCGATGAGGTCGGCGAAGGTCTCCGCCCCCTCCTCGGCGGCCGAGAACCGCACCGTCGTCACCGACCGGAAGGTGCCCCCCTCCTTGGCGCCGGAGATGTCGAGGTCGATCTCGTACGCGTCCACCTTCAGCAGGCGCGCGCGCTCCCGCGCCTCTTCCCGGGTCAGATTCGTGCCAGGCACCTGGGCTACTCCTTACCCCTACGACTGACCGCAATCCTCGCACGTCGCTCCCCCGCGCGAAGCGGCCTGTGGATGACGCCCGCACCGGGTTTCGTCCCCTGTGCCGGCCTGTGGACAACTCCGTCCGGCGGCTGTCCGGCCGCCGTACCCCGCGGCTCAGGACCGCCGCTCAGGACCGCCGCTCAGGACCGCAGCTCAGCCGCTACCAGCTCGGCGATCTGCACCGCGTTCAGCGCCGCCCCCTTGCGCAGGTTGTCGCCCGAGACGAACAGCGCCAGCCCGTTCTCCGCCGTCTCGTCCCGCCGGATGCGCCCCACGTACGACACGTCCCGCCCCGCCGCGCCCAGCGGCGTCGGTACGTCCGCGAGGGCCACGCCCTCCGCCTCCGCCAGCAGCCCGGCGGCCCGCGCGGGGCTCAGCGGCTCGGCGAAGCGGGCGTTGACCTGCAGCGAGTGCCCGGTGAAGACGGGAACGCGGACGCAGGTGCCGGAGACCTTCAGCTCGGGGATCTCCAGGATCTTGCGCGACTCGTGGCGCAGCTTCTGCTCCTCGTCCGTCTCGTCGAGTCCGTCGTCGACGAGGGAGCCGGCCATCGGCAGCACGTTGTACGCGATCGGGGCCACGTACGTCGCCGGCGCGGGGAAGTCCGCCGCCGCGCCGTCCCGGGTCAGCTTCGGCGCGGCCTCGCCGACGGCGCGGACCTGCTGGAACAGCTCCTCCACGCCCGCCAGGCCGGAGCCGGAGACCGCCTGGTAGGTGGCGACGACCAGGGAGACCAGGCCCGCCTCGCGGTGCAGCGGCTTGAGCACGGGCATCGCGGCCATCGTGGTGCAGTTCGGGTTGGCGATGATGCCCTTGGGGCGGTCGGCCACCGCGTGCGGGTTGACCTCGGAGACCACGAGCGGCACGGCGGGGTCGCGGCGCCACGCCGAGGAGTTGTCGATCACGACGGGACCCTGCGCCGCGACCTTCTCGGCGAGCGCCTTGGAGGTGGCGCCGCCGGCGGAGAACAGCACGATGTCGAGCCCGGAGTAGTCGGCGGTGCCGGCGTCCTCCACCGTGACCGCACCGCCCGGAGCGCCGGGCCACGGCAGCGTGCGCCCCGCCGACCTGGGCGAGGCGAACAGGCGGAGCTGGTCCACCGGGAAGTCCCGCTCGGCGAGGATGTCGCGCATCACTCCGCCGACCTGGCCGGTGGCTCCGACGATTCCGATCTTCATGGCTCTCCGTTCACAGGTGCGGCTCCGCCCTCACCATGATGCCGGGCGCCGGGCGGCTGACTCCAGTCGTTTCCCCTGCCCAGCCGTCCGCCCCGGGCGCACCCGGGCGGCGAACTGAGACACACGCCACAGGGGCGGGACACCGGCACTCCGGTGTCCCGCCCCCGCGGGTCGTGTCAGGACGTACGGGACGTACGCGCCACCACTACGGCACCACCGTCCCGATCCGCACGCTGCCGGCGCCCGCCGCCGTGCCGCGGGCGTTCTGCACCTGCACCTCGCCGAAGAACTCGCGGCCCTCGGGACCGGGCGCCGCCACCGTGACCTCGGCCCCGGCTTCGGCGCTCTCGCCGCTGCCCAGCTCGACGGGCTCGTCGCCGACGCTCACCTCGCCCAGCGCCGGGGAGAAGTACACGTCGCGGTAGTCGTACTCCGTCGTGCCCGCCGGCACGTCGTAGGCGAAGACCTCCACGGTGTACGTCCCGGGCTCCGGGTCGGTGAGGGTGACGCCCTCCTCCGAGTCGGCGTCCGCGGACTGCGCCACCGGCTGGCCGTCGCGGTAGACCGTCAGGTCCAGGTCCGCGTTGGCGTCGGAGGGGGCGCCGATCACCGCGTCGAGCCGGGTGACGCCCTCGGCGACCTCGATCGTCGTGGTGTTCGTCTCCCCCGCGGCGATGCCGGGCCGGTCCGAGAGACCGGAGCCGAGCGGCCCGCCGGCGAGCTTGCCGGCCACCGGGGCGAACCCGTTGGTCACCGTCCACTCCACCGGGCTGGGCGTGCCGACCTTCGCCTCGTCGATCGTCTGCACCTCGGGATCGAAGACCGCGCCGAGCGCGGTCGCCTCGACCGTGAACGGGTTGTCCAGCTCGGGTGAGGTGCGCCGCGACTCGACCGCGATCTCCCACACGCCCGCCATCGGGTTCTCGTAGGAGCGCACGTCCGGGCGGCAGGTGTTGTCGGGGTTGTCGTAGTTGTTGTAGCAGAACGGCGTCGACGTCGGGTCGGCCGGGATGCCCCACGGGTCGATCGCGATCCAGCGGGTCTGGCTCTCGTCCCTGAGCCCGCTCATCGCCACCTCCAGCGACCGCGCGCCCTCGGGGACCGTGACGAAGGACGAGCGCGTGGCGTTGCGCTGCACCTCGTTCGAGACCCGGTGCCCGTACTCCGGAGCCGCCAGTTCCTGCGCGGAGACCACGGTCGTCAGCACGCGGTGGTCGATGCCCTCCGTGCGCTTGCCGTCGATCAGCAGCGCGGCGCTGTGCAGCCCCGCCGAGCGGGGCTTCGCCTGCACCCTGACGGTCAGCGGCCGGCCGCGGCGCAGCGTGACGTCGTCGTCGCCGAGCAGCTTGAACGTGCCGTCGTTGCCCTGCCACTCCAGCTCGTGCGGCGTGCCGCCGGCCGGCCCGGAGGTGCGGGTGAGGGTGATCTCGTACGTCTCGGACTCGCCGCGCGCCGGGCCGCTCTCGCGGTCGTAGACGCCGGTGCCCACGCCGGGGGTGGCGAGGAAGCCGTCGAGCACGGTGTCGACGGGCGCCTGCACCTCGTACGCGTACGCCGAGGCGCCGTCCTCCAGGGAGTCCCAGGCGCCGGCGACGTCGACCCGGCCGGCGCCCTCCGCGTAGGTCTGCACGCCGGGGATGTGGTCGGCGGTGGAGGTCAGCGCGGTGCGCAGGGCGTTCGGGGTGACGTCGATACCCTCCCGCTCGGCGGCGGACAGCAGCAGCGCCGCGGCGCCGGCGGTCTGCGGCGAGGACATCGAGGTGCCCTGCAGCATGCCGTAGCCGGGCGGCAGCTCGTAGCCGGCCTCGGCGACGGGAGCGCCGGGCTGCCAGGTCGGGATGGTGTTGATGGACGCGCCGGGGGCGGTGATCGTCGGGGTGGCGCCGCCGTCCTCGCGCGGGCCGCGGGAGGAGAACGGCATCATCGCGTACTTCTTCTCGACGCGGCTGCCGTAGTTGGCGGCCCAGGTCTCGCGGGAGACGGCCGCGCCGACGCTGATGACCTTGTCGGCCAGGCCGGGGTCACCGATGGTGTTGGCGCCGGGGCCGCTGTTGCCGGCGGAGATCACGAGCTGGACGCCGTAGGTGTCGATGAGCCGGTTGTACAGCTCGGCGCGGGCGTTGTTCCCGTCGTTGAGCGGCGGCAGGCCGCCGATCGACATGTTGACGACGTCGACGCCGCGGTTGGTGACCAGATCGATCATGCCCTCGGTGAGCGCCACCGCGGTGCAGCCGCCGCTCCAGGTGCAGGCCCGGGAGGAGACGAGCTTCGCGCCGGGCGCGGCGCCGTTCATCCGGCCGCCGAAGAGGCCGTTGGCGGCGGTGATGCCGGCGACGTGGGTGCCGTGCGCGCTCTCGACGACGCCGATGTTGACGAAGTCCTCCTTCTTGCCGATCCAGTCCCCGCCGTAGGGGTCCATCGGCACGTCCTTGCGGATCTCCACGACGAAGGGGATCGCCTCGGCGATCGCCGTGCCCGGGTCGTCGGTGCCGAAGAAGGCGAACTTGTGGTCCTCGCCGTACGGGGCCATCGGCTTGTCGTTCCTGAAGTCGCCGTCGTCGCCGAGGTCGACCCGCACGGTGCCGGCGGCGGCGTCGTACAGCAGCGCCCAGGAGTCGGTGGTGTCGCCGTCGCGGTTCAGGTCGCCCTGCATCTCACCGCCCAGCGTGGCGTTCTCGCTGAAGAGGCTCACGGAGTAGTCGCCGCGCGGGGCGGTGTACTCGCGGTCCTCGAAGGTGAAGGACGGGCCGGAGACGTCGGTGACCATCGCGCGCCAGGTGCGGTCGCCGTCGACGATCGGGTCGGTGGCCGTCACCCAGTCGGTGATCTTGCGCTCGCCGGTGGTGGTCTTGCGCAGTGCGGGGTGGGCGAGGTCGACGCCGGAGTCGAGGATGCCGATCGTGACGCCGCGGCCGTCGGCCTTCGGGTGTTCCCTGACGAAGTCGACGGCGCCGGTCTCGTGGGCCGGCTGGTACGGGTTCTTCGCCGGGGTCGAGCGGCCGGGGGCGGGGTAGGCACCCTGCGCACCGCCGCCCGTGCTCCCCTTACCGCCCTTGGCCCGGTCGGCTTCCGGCCGCGGGTCGGGCAGCTCGATCTCCTCGTTCAGATCGATGCCGTGCACCGCGGCCATCTTCGCGGCCCTGTCGATGGCGGCGTCGGCCCGGCCGGTGGGCACGGTGGCGCGCACGTAGCCGAGTTTGTCGTGTGTACGGCCGACGGAGGCGCCTCGTACGGCACGGAAGGTGTCGGCGACCTCGGCCGCCTCGCCGGGCTCGACGGCGACCAGCAGCGTGACGTTCTTGTCACCCCCGGCCTTCGCCTCGGCGAGCAGTTCGGCGTCCTTGGCGCCGAGTTTGTCCGCCGCGGCCTTGGGCCGGTCGGCGTCCGGGGCCCCCTCCGCGGCCTGGGTGGCCGCCGAGCCCGTCGCGGTGAGCGCGGCGGCCAGTCCGGCCGCGAGGGCTATCCGGGCGGCGGCGCGCGGCCGTCCGCCCCCCGGTATGCGTCCGGGTCTGCGTCTGGGAGAGATCGTCATCTCTTTGTTCAACCCCCACCTGTGTGGAAAGCGGCATCCGGTGCCGACTGTCCGCATATCTATCAGCAAGTCACTCGCACGCGGGGGGAGTTGCGAGTGGCGGATGACGGCGTTGGCGCATAGCCGCCAGCGGGCGCGCGGCGCTTCCCGCCACGGAGGCGGGGAAGGCGGCCGGGCCCGGCGGTCACCGAGGGCGAGGGCAGGGCGGCGCTGCGTCGCCGTTTGCGCCCGTGCGGGCCGTGGAATGCCGGTGTTTCCGGCACGAGGAACGCCCCCTGAGCCGTCCCCGCGCGAGCCGCCGGTCTCGGGGCTAGCGTGAGAAGGGCACAAATTCACCCGATATGCCCCATCCTCGGAGGAGGCGACCGATCATGACCGTACGACCCGAAGGCGCACCCTGCTGGGCGGACGCGACCTTCCCCGACCTGGAGGCCGCGAAGAGCTTCTACGCCGACGTCTTCGGCTGGACCTTCCAGGACAGCGGCGAGGCCGCCGGGCACTACACCCAGGCGTCCACGGAGAGCGGGGTCGCCGCCGGGCTTGCACCCCCGATGCCGGGGCAGGAGAACGCGCCGGCGGACTGGACGCTCTACTTCGCCACCCCCGACGCCGACGCCACCGCCGGGTCCGTCGGCGACCACGGCGGGCGGATCGTCACGGGACCGACGGAGGTCGGCCAGTACGGCAAGATGGCCATCGCCGAGGACCCCGACGGCATCCGGTTCGGTCTGTGGGAGCCGGGCACCCACGAGGGCTTCGCCGCGATCGGCAAGCCCGGCACGTTCTGCTGGGCCGAGGTCGACACCCGCCACCCGGAGCACGCCGACGCCTTCTTCCCCGAGGTCTTCGGCTACCGGGTGCGCAAGATGCAGGACGACAGCATGGACTACGCCGTGTGGAGCACCGGTGACGGCGATCCGCTCATCGGCCGGGCGAAGATGAGCGGCGACGTCTTCCCCGAGGACACGCCGCCACACGTGGGCGTCTGCTTCGCGGTGAACGACTGCGACCGCGCCGTGGAGACGACCCAGCGGCGCGGCGGCAGCGTGACGTTCGGGCCGCAGGACTCGCCCTTCGGGCGGATGGCGACCCTGGAGGACCCGCAGGGCGCGTCCTTCACCGTGATCGACGTCAACCGCACGGTCGGGGAGATGCCGGACTTCGCCTGAGCGGAGCGGGCGGCGGCAGGCGCGGGGCCCGGGTGCCGGGGCGCCCCGGCCCCGTGCCGCCCGTCGCCGGCGCACGCCAGAAGCGCCCGCCCCGCGGTACGGAGCAGGCGCCTGCGCGCGGTCCGGTGGACCCGCGGGCCGTCAGCTCTTCTTCTTCTCCGCCGCGAGCACCAGCCCGGCGATCACCGCGAAGGCCACCAGCGGGGTGAGCACGAAGAGACCCAGGGTCTCCGCGACGCTCAGCCCGGAGCCCGGGTCGTCGCCGTCGTCGCGGCTGAGCGCGGAGGCGGCGGGGGACGACATCAGCGTGATCAGCGCCGTCCCGGCGGCGAGTGCACCGGCGCGCAGTGTCTTCTTCCTGTCCACGCTCAAACCGTAGCGAACACCGGCACCACCCGCGCGCCCGGGGTCGCCTCACGTGCGGGATCGCTACGGATCCCGCTCCCCCGCCGTGCTCAGATGCGCCGTCACCGGCAGCAGCCGCGGCGTCCCCCGCGCCTCGTCGACCCGCACCCGCACCTTCTCCGCCGTCACCGGACCGGGCAGCGGCAGGATGCGGTAGGCGCCGATCGTCGTGCCCGCCGCGATCTCCCGCCACTCCCCCGTCGCCGGATCCTGCGCCTCCACCGCGAAGCGCTCGACACGCTGGCCGTGCCGGATGTCCTCGGCGAGACGGACCCGGTCGAACGTCTGCGGCCCGCGGCCGTCGAGCAGGTTCCCGCCGTACACCGCGCGCACCCGGTCCCCGAAGGCACGCAGCTCGCGTACGTCCTCGGGGGCGATCCGGCCGTCGCGCGCGGGCGGCACGTTGAGCAGCAGCGGCGCGTTGCGGCCGACGCTCTGCTCGTACAGCGCGAACAGCTCGTCGGCGGTCTTCGGCCGCTCGCCGGGGTGGTGGAACCAGCCGGGCCGGTTGGAGACGTCGGCCTCCGCCGGATACCACTGGAGGTAGCGCACGCCGTCCGCGAGGAGCCGGTCGCGCGAGCCGATGTCGGGGTCGGTGGAGTCGCGGGGCAGTGCGCCGTGGGTCGACCAGGGGTCGACCGTGTGCGGGGTGACGCTCCACTCGCTCTCGCGGGCGACGCCGCGCTCGTTGCCGACCCAGCGGATGCCCTGCGGGCCCTGGAAGACGACGGTGTCCGGGGAGAGCGCGTGGATCAGCTCGTACCACTGCCGGAAGTCGTACTCCTGCGTGATGCCCGCGTCCCGCCACGGGTTGGCGCCGTCGAGCCACAGCTCGTCGATGGGTCCGTACTCGGTGAACAGCTCGTAGAGCTGGTTGAGGTAGTACGCGTCGTAGTCGTTCGCGCGCACCGTGAACGTGGGCAGCCGCCCGGCCGCGACGTCCTCGGCGCGGTCGTCGCCCTCGGTGAGTGTGGGGACGGTGTGCGTGCGCACGGGGCTGCCGTTGCCGTAGCGGCCGTGGCCCGAGGGCGGGCCGCCGTCCGCGAGCGCGGTGCGCTCGACGCCGGTCAGCGGCTCGCCCGCCTCCTGCTTGGCGCGCAGTCGCTCCAGCCAGCCGGCGTGCCAGGCGTGCGGCAGTTCGGCGCCGTCGGACGGGGAGAGGTAGACGCCGACGCCGAGGCCGGCCTTGCGGGCCTCCCGGACGTAGGTGCCGAGGAGGTCGCGGCTGTGCGGGCTGGCGGCGACGGAGTGGTCGGAGTAGCGCGTCGGGTAGAGGTTGAAGCCGTCGTGGTGCTTGGCGGTGAGCATGGCCATCTCGGCGCCCATCGCCTGGTACGTGCGCATCCACTGGGCGACGTCGACGCGCCCCGGGTCGAAGAGCGCCGGATCCTCCGCGCCGGAGCCCCACTCGCGGTCGGTGAGGGTGTTCATCCCGAAGTGGGTGAAGGCGGTCACCTCGCGCCCCTGCCAGGCGAGCTGGCCGCGGGTGGGCACGATGTGGGCGGCCTTGGCGACGATGCGCTCGGGGGTGTCGCAGTCCTCGACGGTCATCCGGGAGGCGGGCTCGATCGGCCTGGTGCACCCCCCGGCGGCGGAGGCGGGCTCGCGGGTCGCCGGCAGCAGGGCGGTCGCCGTGAGGGCGACGGCCGCGGCGCCCGTGCCGACGGACCGGGCGGCCCTACGCACCGGGTTCCTCCCCGCTCGTACGGCCGGACGCGCCGCCGGCGGGGGCGCCCGGACCCGCGCCGTCCGTGGCATCGGTGCCGTCCGTGGCGTCGGTGCCGCCGAGTTCGCGGACCACCTCCGAAAGCAGCCGGTGCGTCCGCGGAGCGTCGGCCAGTTCCTCAAGCAGCAGCGCGCGGCCGTCCGGATCGGCGAACGGCAGCCGCCAGCCGGGGTACTCGGGGCCCGCACCCGGGACGTGCTGCGGGCGGCGGTCGCCGGCCACGTCGGGCAGCCAGACGGAGACGAGCCGCGCGGGGGTACGGGCGAGGAAGCGGTACAGGCCGGTGATGACGGACGCCTCGTCGGCCCGGCCGCCGGGCAGCAGCCGGAGCCGGTCGAGCAGGTCGAGCCACGTGCCGACCTCGACGGCGTCGGCGGCGCGGGCGGCGAGCAGCGGGGTGTCGACGAGGCCCAGTTCGTGGCGGAGCACCAGGTGCGCGCCGCTGAGCCGGGCCGCGGTGGGCGGCAGGTCGTGGCCGGTGACGGTGGCCAGCGTGTCGGCCCGCCAGCGCTCCGGCGGCAGCGGGCACCGTACGCCGGGGACGGTCTCCGCCACGGGCTCGCGCTGGTTCCACAGCACCGACGTGCCCAGCACGCCGCGCGCCGCCAGCGTTTCGCGTATGCCGTGGTCCGCGGGGCCGCCCGGGTCCTCGCCGATCACCGGGGTGCCCGCCCGGTGCGCCTCCAGCGCCAGGACGCCGAGCATCGCCGCCGCGTCGTACGAGACGTACGTGCCCTCCGCCGGCGGCCGGCCCGCCGGCACCCACCACTGCCGGAACAGCCCGCCCGCGTCCCCGATGCGCAGCGCCCCCGCCCGCCGCAGCGCGGCGCGCAGCACCGAGCGGTACGGGCCGTAGCCGGTGGCCGCAAGCCGGTCCGGCCGCCACACCGGCACGCCCCGGTCGGTGCCGCGGTCGTCCCGGGCGTCCGGCGGGGTGCCAGCGGTGCAGCCGTCGGCGAGGACGGACTGCTCCGCCCAGGCGTCGGCGCCCGAGGGGTGCACACCGGCGGCCAGGTCATGGATGACGCCGATGGCCATGCCCGCGTCCCGGGCGATCCGCTGTGCCCGCCAGAGCTGGTTGTCGGTGAGCCAGGCCAGCCGGCAGTGGAAGTCGATGCGGTGCAGCAGGTCGTGCCGGGCGCGGGTGGTGGCGGTGGAGCGCGGGTCGGTGAGGCCGCCGGGCCAGGAGCGCCAGTCGGGGCCGTGGATCTCGGCCAGCGCGCACCAGGCGGCGTAGTCGTCGAGGGGCTGGCCCTGTTCGGCGAGGAAGTGGTGGTAGGCGACGCGCCGGCCGGGCGTCAGCTCGACGCGCAGCAGCAGCTCCAGCGCGGCGCGCTTGAGCCGCCACACCTCGTCGCGGTCGATGAGTCCGCCCTTGGCGCTCACCTTCTCGCGCAGCTTGGCGGCGCGGCCCGCCAGTTCGGCGGCCTGCGCGCGGTCGGCGGGGGCGAGGTAGCGGTATTCGGGTATGTCCTCGACCCGCAGGTGCACGGGGTCGGTGAAGCGCCGGGAGGAGGGCAGGTACGGGGACGGGTCCGCCGGGTGGCCGTCGGCGCCGGGGACGGCGGCGTGCAGCGGGCCCAGGTGCACGAAGTCCAGCCCGTGGGTGCGCGCGGACCAGGCGGCCAGTTCGGCGAGGTCGCCGAGGTCGCCCATGCCCCACGAGCGGGCGGACAGCAGCGCGGGCAGCCGGAGTGCGAGCCCGGCACCGCGCCGGCGTGGCTGCGGTACGCGCGCGGGGGCGGCGATGACGGTGGCCGTGCCGGTGCGCCCGTCGGGGGCGGTGGCGGTGAGGGTGTGCACGCCCGGGGGTACCGGGGCGTGCGGGTCGAGTTCCGCGCCGTCCTCGCCGGCCAGGGCGGTCTCGGTGCCCTCCGGCAGCGGGCCGGGGGCGAGGATCGTGCCGGGTGCCGGCACGAGGGTCGCCGGCAGGAGGCGCTCCCGCTCGGTTCTCTGGTACTCCGCGAGCGCCGCGGTGACGGCGGCGGGCCCGGAGGCGTCCACGCCGAGCGCGGCGAGGACGGCGACGAGGGTGTCCTCGGGAACCTGGCGGACGCGGCCCGGCGTGGGTTCGTACGAGACCGCGACTCCGTGCAGCGCAGCTAACCGCGCCAGAGACATGCCACCCCCAGGTGGTATGCGACGTCATCGGCTCCGGACCTCACCCGCGCATCGGGTCACGGGCCCCGGAGGGTCGCCGCCGGGGTGAGCCGGCAGGCTGATCGTACTGCGGCAGCCGCGCGCCGTCAGCAGGCCGTCACGTGAAGTGAACGGGCGGCAGCGGCTCGCTGATGAGGTTGTCGTCGGCGGCGAGCGGCGGCTCGCTGGTCAGCGGGGTGCCCGCGGCCAGCGGGGGTTCGCTGGTCAGCGGCAGTTCGGCGCAGGAGCAGGAGCCGGCCAGGCCGTAGTCGGGGTCGGCGCCCTCGACGGGTTTGAGGTGAGGGTCGTGGCTGACTTGGTACGGAGCGGGAGCGGCCACCGCGGGTCCTCCTCGGTCGACGGCTGGTCACGTCCGCCGCTACCCGATCACGGGCCCGGCAGTCGTGGCGACACGCGTTCGTGCCATACGTCACAGTACCCGGGACGGGCGATTTCACGGTAAGGGGCCCCGGAGAACGCAAGAGATGGGGCACGCACGCCCTCCCGGCCCGCTTTTTCCGCCGGGGCCGGGAGGACGGAAGACGCGCGCCGCGGCTAGCCGCGGCGGACCCTCTCCAGGGGCAGGTGCAGCACGGCCGTCCCGTCCGGGGCGCGGTTGTCCGCGGCGAGCCGGCCGACCTGCCCGGTGTCCAGGGCACGGTCCAGCAGCCACACCTCGTCCACGGCGCCGGCGAGCGGGTTGTTGATCCCGCCGGTGCGGGCGCCGGCCCGGACGCCGGTGAGGGCGTCGGCGGAGACCGAGCCGGAGACCGGTCCCGATGCGGCGGCGGGGGCTCCGTCGACGTAGAGCGTGACGCCCGACGCGTCGCGGGTGAGCGCGACGTGGTGCCAGCGGCCGTCGGCGAAGTCGCCGGGGGCGGAGACGAAGGTGTTCTCGGTGCCGGTGTTCAGGTGGCCCCGGATGCGGTTCTGGTCCGGCTCCAGCCGGATCCACCACTTGGCGTCCGACGCCTCCTCGGAGTGCGCCCAGAGCACGGCCTGCTGCTGGACCCGCTCCGTGCTGCGGAACCACGCGGCGGCGGTGAACGGCCCGGTACCGAACGCCGCCTCGTCGGCCTTCGGTGTCTCGACGTAGTCGCCGGCGAGCGCCAGGCCGCGGCCGAAGGGGCCATCGACGTGCGCGGGAGCACCGCTGACGACGGCGTCGCGGCGGTGGCCGGAGGTGTCCGGCGTGGTGGAGGGCCGCGGCGGCGGGGTGTTCAGCAGCGGGGCGGGCACGTGCGCGTACGTGATCCGCCGGTGGTACGGCTGCAGGCCGTCGCCGGCGGGCGTGCGGTCGCCGTTCTCGTAGAGCACGCCGACACCGCCGGCGGCGGGTACGAGATCGGAGTAGCCGGCCGGGCCGTCGTGGACCTGCGGGCCGTCCCGCCAGGTGGCGCCGTCGTCGCGGCTGGTGCGCAGGGTGAGATTCTCGCGCGCGGTGGCGTGCCGGGGCGCGGAGAACACCAGCCGCCGGGCCGGGTCGGAGGCGGCGGGGAGCGTGAGCACGGCGCCCTGGACGACGGGCGCCAGGAGGTCGGGCACCTCGCGGTACGGGGCGTCGAAGGTCGCGCCGCCGTCGCCGCTGACGGTGGCGGCGCGGGAGCCGGTGCTGCTGCCGTGCTGGTCGCGGGTGTTGAAGTAGACGGTGCCGTCGGACAGTTCGGTGGCGGAGGTCTCGTTGGGGATGACGGTGCCGTCGGTGACCTCGTCGACGCCGCCGAGGTGCCAGGTGGCGCCGCCGTCGTCGCTGTAGAGGGCGTGGCCGCCGAAGAGGCGGTTGTCGGGGCAGGTGCCGCCGGGCCCGGGGGCGCTGGAGTGGTTGCCGGGGATGACGAGCCGGCCGGCGTGCGCGCCGCGGGTGAGCTGGGTGCCGTGGCCGGGGCCGCCGACGAAGTGCCGCCATCCGGGCCGCTTGACGTCGGCGGTGATCTCCCGCGGATCGGACCAGGTGGCGCCGTGGTCGTCGCTGTGCTGCACGAACGAGCGCCGGGTCTCCTCGGCCGACGCCCGGCCGCAGAGGACGTCCTGGCCGGAGACGCCGCCGCCGGTGCGGGTGGTGTTGAGCAGGACGCGGCCGGTGGCGCGGTCCACGACCGGTACCGGGTTGCCGAACTTGTCGCCGCCGTCGTCGGCGACGACGGACAGCTCGCCCCACGTACGGCCGCCGTCGCCGGACCGCTTGAGCACGAGGTCGATGTCGCCGTCGTCGCCCGGACTGTTCACCCGGCCCTCGGCGAACGCGAGGAGGGTGCCGTCGGCGGCTTCGACGACGGCGGGGATGCGGAAGGAGTGGTAGCCGTCCCCGCCGCGCTCGAAGACGGTGGAGTACGTGATGCGGGGACCGGGCCCCGGCCCGGCGGCGGTGTCCGGCGCCGCCGCCGTGGGCAGGGCGGCGGCCGGCAGGGCGCCGGCCAGCAGCAGGCCGCAGGCGGCGAGGCCGGCGGATCTCCACGGGCCCCTGCTGCGGGCGGGTCGGCGGATGGGTGGGCGAACGGGTGCGGACATGGTGCTCCCTTCAGGAGTGGGTGTCCGGGGAGGAGGTCCAGACGTCGGGGCCGCCGGCGGCGAGCACGCGGCGGACGGCCGCCGCGTCGTGCGCCCGCGGCGCGGCGCGCGGATCGCCGCCGGGCTGCGCGGGATGCGGTGCGGTGCCGCGGCCGGGGATGCGGGGGGCGTTCTCGTCGAGGCGCGACGGCACCGGGGTGTCGAACACCGCCCAGCGCCACAGCGCCTCGCGCAGCTCGGCGGCGGCGTCCGCGCAGGCGGGGTCGGTGAGCCGGTTCGTCAGCTCGTACGGGTCGGACGAGAGGTCGTACAGCGCGTCCTCCGCCGGATCGGCGGCCAGCAGCAGCTTGTGCGTACGGGAACGGGCCATCAGCACCCGGCCGCGCCGGCGGTCCTCGGCGAAGACGTACCGGTGCCCCGCGCCCGGCCCGGCGAGGTCGCGCCCCGGCAGCGCACCGGACGCGGCGACGCCGCAGGCGGCGAGCACCGTGGGGGCGACGTCGACCAGCGAGGCCGGGGCGTCGCTCACCTCCCCGCGGCGGCCTCCGCCGCGCGCCCCGGCCGGGTACTTGACCAGCAGCGGCACCCGCACCAGCGGGTCGTACATCGGGCCGTCCTTGAGCAGCAGGTGGTGAAAGCCCAGGTACTCGCCGTGGTCGGAGGTGAAGAGCACGAGGGTGTCGTCGTAGAGCCCGCGCCGGCGCAGCGCGTCCAGCAGCCGGCCGACGTGGTGGTCGAGCTGGGCGATGGAGCCGTAGTAGTGCGCGAGGACGGTACGCAGCACGGGCTCGGTCAGCGGGCCGTAGTCGAAGTACGCGCGGGCGTGCGGCAGATCGGCGTCGGGGATCCGGGGGGTCCAGCCCGGCGGGAGGGAGAGCGCCGCCGGGTCGTGGAGCATGTCCCAGGGGGCGGGCGGATCGAAGGGGTGGTGGGGTTTGACGAACGAGACGTGCAGAAGATGCCCGCCGCCGTCGTCCCACGCCTCGATCTCCCGCAGGGCGCGCTCGCCGATCCAGGTGGTGGAGTGCCACTCCTCGGGCAGGTCGGAGCGGCCGGTGCCGTACGTGTCCCGGTAGCCCGGCGGCGCCTCGGGGCGCAGCGCGAGTTCCTGGTCGAGCAGGTCGACGACGTCGGCGAGGCCGGCGGCGCGCAGGTCGCGGTGGTAGTCGTCGTCGTAGCGGCCGGGGCCGTGCTGTTCCGCGAGCCGGAGGCGGTCGTAGCCGACGTCCAGGTAGGTCGGGGTGAAGTGCATCTTGCCGACGGCGGTGGTGCGGTAGCCGGCGCGGCGCAGGGCACGGGGGAAGGTGTCGAGGGCGGGGTCGAGGGTGCTGTGGTTCGTCCATGCGCCGTGCTGGTGGGCGTAGAGGCCGCTGAGCATGGCGTAGCGGGAGGGGGTGCAGACGGGGTACGGGCAGTACGCCTCGGTGTACCGGACCCCGTCCGCGGCGAGCCGGTCGAGGGCGGGGGTGCGCACGTCGGCGTGGCCGGCGGCGCCGAGGCAGTCCCAGCGGTACTGGTCGGCCTGGATGACCAGCACGTGGGGGCGGGCCCCGGACCGGCCGCCCGGCGCGGGACGCGGTGCGGTCATGCGGGCGCCCCGCCGGGGAAGCCGATGCGGTCGAAGTCGGCGCGCAGTGCGTCGAGCTGGGCGTCGTCGAGGGTGCCCAGCGGCTCCCGGCACGGGCCGCAGTCCACGCCCGCGAGCCGGGTCGCCGCTTTGAAGCCGGGCAGCTCACCGGCGTACCGGGAGGCGGCGTCGATGGCCGCCTGGGCGAGGAGCTGGCAGGCGCGCGCCCGGTCGGTCTCGCCGCGTTCGAGATGGCGGATGAGGCGCAGGTACACGGGGGCGGCGAAGTTGTAGGCGGAGCCGATCGCGGCGCGCGCCCCGACCCCGGCGGCGGCGAGCAGCAGCCGGGCGCTGCCGAAGTACATCTCGTACCTGCCCCCGGCCCGTTCCAGACATCGCTGGAAGTCGGCCAGGTCGTTGTCCGCGTACTTGATGCCGGCGAAGGTGGGGATGCGCCGGGCGGCCTCCGTGAGGAGCGCGCTGGCCGGCACCTGCACCCCGGTTACGGACGGTATGTGGTAATAGATGAACGGCAGCCGCGGGGCCGCGGCGGCCAGCGGGGCGAGGAAGTCCGTGAGCGCCGCGGCGTCGCGGGGCCGGTGGAAGTACGGCGGGACCGCGGAGACCGCGCGGGCGCCGCTCGCCTCGGCGTGGGCGGCGAGGGCCTGTGCCTCGGCGAGGCTGGTGTGGCCGACGTGCGCGATGACGTCCATCCGCCCCTCCGCGGCCGCGCACCACCGCTCCAGCAGCGCCATCCGCTCGGCGACGGTGAGGGACGCCCCCTCGCCGGCGGTGCCGCCGACGTACACCGCCGGGCAGCCCCAGGCCGCCACCGCGTCCGCCTGCTTGCCGACGGTCTCCAGGTCGAGGCCGCCGTCGGGACGGAAGGGGGTGAACACCGCGGTGAGCAGGCTCATCACCGGACTGCCGGCGGCGTAGTCGAGCGCTTTCATACGAGACCTTTCTCGGAGGATCGGGGTCGGAACCACGGAGACGGGCACGGGCACGGCTGCGCGGGCCCGGGGGGGGACGTCGCGGGAGCGGAGGACGGGCCGCGGCAGCGCCGGCCGCGCAGGGCGCACGGCGGGGACGGACGACGAACGAGGACGGACGGGCGGACGGGCGAGCGGGCGGACAGGCGGCGCGGCGGACGAGCGATGGCGCGGCGGGCGGACGGTGGGCGCCCCGCGCGCGGCGCCTGCCGGCCCCGGCGCCCCTGCCGGGGCCCCGTACCGTCCGCTGCCTGCCGCCGGGCGCGGTGCACGCGCTGCTCCGCCCCGGCCGCCCGCACCCGGACCCCGCCGTGGGCGCCCGGGCGCGCCGACCACGCCCGGGCGCCGGCTTCCACCCGCCGCCCGCCGCTAGGCGATGCGCGTGCGGGTGAGGTCGAGGAAGTCGCGCTTGTCGACGGTGTAGCCGCTGACGTTGCGGTCCAGCGCGGCCAGCGAGGGCCGGGTGGCGATGCCGACGGCCCACGCCTCGTCGACCAGCACGCCGTTCAGCTCCGCGTACGCCGTGGCCTGCGCGTCGGGCGTGAGCGCGGTGCGGCTGGCCTCGACGGCGGCGGCGTAGCGGGCGGGGACGGCGGCGCCCATCATCACGTTGTCCTCGGTGGTCAGCATCTGCCGCCCGCGGGAGATCAGCGACGGGCTCTGCAGGTTGTTGGGCTGCGCGGCGATGCAGCACTCCAGTTCGCCGGCGAAGAGCGCGTCGAGGAACGCCGTCTCCTCCATCGGCTGGAGCGTCAGCTCGAAGCCGATCTTCTCGAAGTCCGCCTGGATCGCCTGCACGATGTCCTTGGCTCCCGGCTCGGGACCGAACGCCGCCGTCGCCTTGCGCGGCCCGCCGGACTCGTCCAGCAGCTTCTTCGCGGCGTCCAGGTCGAAGCCGTGGGAGTCGAGGTAGCCGGGGTCGAACGCGGGGGATTCCGGCATGAAAGCGGTGTAGACGGGCTTGCCGAGGCCGAAGCGGACCTGGTCGATGATCCGTTCGCGGTCGATGGCGCGGGCGAGGGCCTGGCGCACCTTCTTGTTCTCGAACGGCGGCTTGGCGCCGTTCATGAAGAACAGGTCCATCCGCCCGGCGCCCTGGACCAGTTCGAAGCGGTCGCGCAGCCGGTCGGCGTTGCGCAGCGACAGGTAGAGCGCGCCGTCGAGGTCGCCCGACTCCAGCGCGCTGACGAGCGCTTCCTCGTCGCGGAAGAAGCGGAACTCGACCTCGTCCAGCCGCGGCTCGCCGCGGCGGTGGTAGCCGGGGTTCTTCTTCAGCCGCAGCAGCCGGTCCCGCCGGAAGTCCTCCAGCAGGAACGGGCCGGAACCGGCCGGCTCCTTCTCCAGCACGGCGGCGTCGTTCCGCTTCGCCGGGACCAGCGGGAAGGCGAACATCCAGTCCAGGACCAGCTCGTCGGGCACGGCCTCGGTGAAGTCCAGCCGCACGGTGCGGTCGTCCTCGGCGGTGGCACGGTCGATGAACGCGGTCGTCGCTGCCAGTGTGAACCCCGCCTCCGGGTCCTTGGCGCGCTCGACGCCGGCGACGACGTCGGCGGCGGTGACCGCCTGGCCCGAGTGGAATTCGCTCTTCCGCAGGGTCACGGTCACGGACTTCTTGTCGTCGGCGAACTCCCACGCCGAGGCGGCGGCCGGCTTGGCCGTGTAATCGCCGCTGTAGTCGAGGAGGTAGCTGTAGAAGGTGTGGATGTGCAGGGCCGTGTTCGTCTGGTACGGGTCGAACTGCATGATCTGCGTGGTGCCGAGGGTCAGCCGGCCGGACGCGCCGCCGGACTGGCTGCCCTCGCCGCAGGCGGTCAGCAGCGGGATGCCGGCCAGCGAACCGGCTCCGGTCAGACCGGCGGCCTTGAGCAGGGAACGCCGGCTGAACCGCGGCGCGGGTCGTGCCATGACAGGACTCCTTTGACGTAGTGCGGGCGCGGGTGTCGGGAGGAGCGGGGTGCGGAGGAGTCGGTGCGGCGGTCAGGTGAGCCGGATCCGCGGGTCGAGGTAGGCGTAGAGGAGGTCGACCAGCAGGTTGAGACAGAGGAAGGCGGCCACGACGAAGAGCACGCCGCCCTGCACGACCGCGTAGTCGCGCTCGCCGATCGAGGTGTAGAGGAGCCGGCCGAGACCCGGGTAGTTGAAGACGGCCTCGATGACGACGGTGCCGCCGAGGAAGCCGCCGAGCTGGATGCCGACGACGGTGACGGTCGGCAGCGCGGCGTTGCGCAGCGCGTGCCGGCGTACGACGTACCGCTCCGGCACGCCCTTGGCGCGCGCGGTGCGGATGTAGTCCCGGCCCATCACCTCGCGCAGCGAGGCGGCCAGGAAGCGGGCGAGCACGCTGGAGGCGTGCACGGCGATCGCCAGCGCGGGCAGGATCGTGGCCCGTACGGCGCCCGCCGGGTCGCTGAAGAGCGGCACGTAGTCGCTGGCCGCGGGGAGCGCGCCGAGCTGCACGGCGAAGACGATGATGAGCAGCAGGCCGAGCCAGAAGGCGGGGATCGCCAGCCCGGCGGTGAGGTAGGCGTCGGCGGCGCGGCCGGCCCAGGAGCGGGGGCGCAGCGCGACGACGGTGCCGGCGGGGATGCCGATGAGCAGGGTGAGCGCCATGGCGAAGGCGGCGAGCTGGCCGGTGGCCGGGACGGTGTCGAGGAGGGTGGAGCGGACGGACTCGGCGGAGAAGTACGAGTCGCCGAGGTCGCCGGTGAGGGCGTTGCCGAGCCAGGTGACGTACTGCTGGACCACCGAGTCGTCCAGGCCGAGCCGCTCGCGGGTGGCGGCCAGTTCGGCGGGGGCGGCGTCGGGGCCGGTGAGGACGGTGGCCGGGTCGCCGGGCAGCGCGAAGACGAACGCCCAGACGGCGACGGAGCCGAGGAACAGCACGAGGGCGAACTGCAGCAGCCGCCGGATGACGTAGGCGTACATCTAGATCGTCCCCTCCCGCGCCCCGCCGGTCACGGCCGTGCCGAAGGCCCGTTGCAGCCCGCGCCCCACCCGGTCGAGGCAGAAGACGGTGAACGCGAGGCAGAGCCCGGGGAAGACGCCGTACCAGGGGCTCTGGTGCAGGTACGAGCGGGCCTCCTGGAGCATCCCGCCCCACGAGGGCGCGGGCGGCGGGGTGCCGAGGCCGAGGAGGCTGAGGCCGGACTCGACCACGACCGCGAGCGAGGCGGTGACGACGAGCTGGACGAGGATGGGGCCGAGAACGTTCGGCAGCACGGTGCGGACCATGGTGTCGGCGGCCGGTGCGCCCATGCCGCGGGAGGCGACGACGAAGTCGCGCTCCCGGATGGAGAGCGTGGCGGCGCGGGTGAGCCGGGCGAACTCCGGTACGGCGCCGATGCCGATGGCGAGGATGAGGTTCAGCCGGCCGGGGCCGAGGACGGCGATGATGACGAGCGCCAGCAGGATGCCGGGCACGGCGAGCAGCAGATCGGTCAGCCGCATCGCGACGGCGTCGGCCCAGCGGCCGGCGTAACCGGCGACGAGTCCGAGCGGCACGCCGGCCAGCGCGCCGAGGGCGGCGGCGCCGAAGCCGACGAGCAGCGAGGCGCGGGTGCCGTGGATGACGCGGGAGGCGACGTCGCGGCCGAGTTCGTCGGTGCCGAGGAGGTGGGTGGCCGACGGGCCGAGGAGGTTGTCGGCACCCTGTTCGTTGGGGTCGAAGGGGGCGACCCAGGGGGCGAGGAGGGCGAGGAGGACCAGCAGCAGCAGCCCGGCGGCGCCGGCGAGCGCGGAGCGGGAGCGGGCGAAGCGGCGGGCGGCGGCGAAGCGGGGCGCCCTCCCGGGCGGGGCCGCGGCGGGGGTCTTGGTGAGGGCGGTGTCGGTCATGAACGCACCTCGCGCCGTGGGGGATCGACCGCGCGGCGGACCTCGGGGACAGGGGTCGCGGGGTCGGTGCCGCGGAGTCGCTCGGCGGCACGGCGGACGGCGGGGGGCCGGGGCGGGCCGGGGGCGGTCATGTGTGGACCTCGCGGGGGACGGAACCGGTGGCGCGGGGGGTGCCGGCGGTGCGGGGGGCGTCGGGACCGCGGAGGGTCTCGGCGAAGTGGCAGGCGGTCAGGCCGCCGTCCACGGCGCGCAGCACCGGCTCCTCGGCGGCGCAGCGCGCCTCCGCCAGCGGGCAGCGGGTGCGGAAGCGGCAGCCCGAGGGGGGGTCGGCCGGGCTCGGGACGTCCCCGCCGAGCGGGGCCCGGCGGCGCTTCTCGCGGCCCGCGGGGTCGGGGGCGGGCACGGAGTCGAGCAGCGCGCGCGTGTACGGGTGGCGGGGCCGGCCGTAGATGCGCTCGACGGGGCCGGTCTCGACGATCCGGCCGAGGTACATGACGGACACCTCGTCGGCGACCTGCCGGACGACGGACAGGTCGTGGCTGACGAAGAGGTACGCCATGCCGGAGTCGTGCTGGAGGTCGGCGAGGAGGTTGAGGACCTGCGCCTGGACGGAGACGTCGAGCGCGGAGACCGGTTCGTCGAGGAGCAGCAGCCGCGGGCGCAGCGCCAGGGCGCGGGCGATGGCGACGCGCTGGCGCTGTCCGCCGGAGAACTCGGCCGGGTAGCGGTCGGCGTGCTCGGGGCGCAGGCCGACGCGGTCGAAGAGGTCGAGCACGCGCGCGCGCCGCCGGGGGCGGCTGAAGCCGCCGGCGAGGCGCAGGGGTTCGGCCACGTTGTCACCGACGCTGAGCCGGGGGTTCAGGGAGGCGAAGGGGTCCTGGTAGACCATCTGCGCCCGCTGCCGGATGCGCCGCAGCTCGCCGCGGTTCGCCCGGACGAGGTCGTGCCCGGCGACGGTCAGTTCCCCGCCGCTGGGCTGGACGAGGCGCAGCAGCATCCGCGCCAGCGTCGACTTCCCGCACCCGGACTCCCCCACGAGCCCGAGCGTCCGCCCGGCGGGTATCTGCATCGACACCCCGTCCACGGCGTGCACGTATCCGGAGGTGCGGGCGAAGACGCCGGTGCGGATGGGGAAGAGCTTGCGCGCGTCCCGCACGTCAAGCGCGAGCCCGCCGTCCGGCGGGGTAGCGGACTTCGCCGCCGTGCCTCGCGGCGCGGCCGCGGGCGGGGCGGCCCCGGCCACCCCCGGATCGCCCGCGGCGTCCGCGTCCGCCGCGGGACCCCGCTCGGGGCCCGCCGTCCCCGGGGGCAGGCCCGCCTCGTCCGGGTAGTGGCACGCGGTCAGGCCGTCGCCGCTCCGCACCGGCTCCGGGCGTTCCTCGGCGCACCGTGCGCGGTCGTGGCCCACCGGGCAGCGCGGGGCGAACGGGCAGCCCGGGGTCGTCTCGATCAGGTCCGGGGGCCGGCCCGGGATGGGGGTGAGGCGGTCGGCGCGTACGTCGAGGCGCGGCAGCGACGCCAGCAGGGCCGCGGTGTACGGGTGCCGGGGCCGGGCGAAGACGTCGTACACCGTGCCCGACTCGACCACCCGCCCGGCGTACATCACGCACAGCCGGTCCGCGGTCTCCGCCACCACCCCCAGATCGTGGGTGATCAGCACGGTCGCCGCCCCGGTCTCCCGCGCCGCCCGCCGCAGCACCTCCAGAATCTGCGCCTGGACGCTGACGTCGAGCGCCGTCGTCGGCTCGTCCGCGATCAGGACCCGCGGCCGGTTGGCCATCGCCATGGCGATGACCGCGCGCTGGCACATCCCGCCGGAGAACTGGTGCGGGTACGCGTCGTACCGCCCGGCGGGGTCCGGCACGCCCACCTCGTCGAGCAGCTCCACGGTCCGGGCCCGCGCGGCGGGCGCCGTCAGCGTCCGGTCGTGCACCCGCAGCGCCTCCGCGATCTGGTCGCCGACGCGCTGCACCGGGTTCAGGGCGGAGGCCGGGTCCTGGAAGATCATCGCCACGTCGCGGCCGAGCACCGCGCGGAGTTCGTCCGGCGGCAGCGCCAGCAGGTCCGTGCCGTCCAGCAGCGCCTGCCCGGTCACCCGCCGCACGTTCCCGGCGGACAGCAGCCCCAGCGCGGCCAGGGCCGTGACGCTCTTGCCGGAGCCCGTCTCGCCGACGACGCCGAGCGTTTCGCCGGCGGCGACGTCGTAGCTCACGCCGTCCGCCGCGCGCACCACGCCGGCCGGGGTGTCGAACTCCACGGCCAAGTCCCTGATGCTCAGGGCCGACCCCGTGTCTGTGGCCACCGGCTCCCCCTCTGGGCCGTTCGGAATCTGCAAGATATCCTACAAGTTCGGGACCGTAGGTTCACCGTGCACCGCTGTCAAGAGCCGTGGTAGGACGGGGATTCGCACGTGGACGAGAAAAGGCGGGAGTCGCCGGTGCAAGAAGCGTTCAAGCGGGTGGGGACCGTCCCCCCGCTGCACAAGACGGTGCAGGACGAGATCAGGCACTACATCATCAAGCGCGGGCTGCGGCCCGGCGACCCGCTCAAGCCGGAGGCCGAGCTGGCCCGGCTCTTCGGCGTCAGCCGCAACTCCGTCCGGGAAGCGGTGAAGGCCCTGGAGTCCACGGGCGTGCTCGAAACCCGCCGCGGCAGCGGCGTGTTCGTCCGGGACTTCTCCTTCGCCCCTCTTCTCGACAACCTCCCGTACGGGCTGATGCAGGGTCCCCGCGCGCTCGGCGAGCTGGTCGCGCTGCGCAAGGCGCTGGAGTCCGGGATGATCGCGGACGCGATGCGGTCGCTGACGCCCGGGAGCGTGGACTCGCTGCGCGACGTGCTGGCCGGTATGCGGGCGGCGGCGGGCCGGCACGAGGAGATCGCCGAGCTGGACCGGGAGTTCCACCGGCTGCTCTTCGCCGACCTCGGCAACGCGATGCTGCTGCAGCTCTTCGACCTGTTCTGGGTGGCCTACCACCGGGCCGCGCCCACCGCCCCGCACCGCGACCCGGAAGTGATCCACGAGCTGCACGCCCGTATCCTCGACGCGGTCCTCAGCGGCGACCCCGAGCTGGCCAGGGACGCCGTGCGGCAGCACTACGTCGGCATCGAGGAGCGGGTCGCCGGTTCGGCGTCCTGACGGCGCCGGTGGCCCGGCTCGCTCCCCCCGGGCAGAACAGGGCCGACCGGCCGTTGACAGCGGCCATGCCGCGGTGGTGGGCTCTCCGCCTGCGCCCGGTGTGCGCGGGCGGCGCGGGGTAGATGTACGGCACACGTACGGGCATCCTTGACCGCGGCGAAACGCAACGGCGACGAGCAGTCGCCGGCATCGGCGTACGGTCGGAAGGACGGCCGGCAGCCGGTGCACGGGACCGGAAACGAACGGAGGGCGGGCGGAGTTGGGCGGATCTGCCAGGCGGCGGATGGCCACGGCGACGGCACTGTCCGCCGCCGTGATCGGCGGGCTGCTCGGCGGCCGGGCACCGGACGCCGCCGCGCAGCCGGAGCAGCAGCCGGACAACGGCGGCGCGGGGTCGGCCGAGACGCCGGCCGCGGAGACGGCGCTGCGCGACGCGGTGTGGCCGCGCCCGCAGCAGTTGCGCGCCCGCGACGGCGAGGTGCACGCGGGCGGGCAGGCGGTGCTCGTCAGCCCCGAGGGCGCGGACGTGCGGGCGCTCGCGGAGCTGCGTGAGGTGCTGCGGTCCTTCGGCGTACGGGAGTTCACGCAGGTGCGTCCGGGCGCCGCGCTGCCCGCGGCCGGGCTGGTGGTCCACGCCGAGGAGGCGCCCGCCGGACCCGCAGGCGTCGCGGGCCCGCCGTCCCGGCACTCCCCGGCCGACACCGCGCTGCGCGCCCTGGGCGCCGGCGATCAGGCCGACCTGCCGGCCGGCGGCTACCGGCTGGCCACCGGACAGCACCAGGGCCGCGACGTCGTCGCGCTGGCCGGCACCGACGCGGCCGGGCTCTTCCACGGCGTGCAGACCCTGCGCGAACTGGCTCGCGCCGCCCGTACGGAGGGCACGCTGCCCGCCGTGTCCGTACGCGACTGGCCGGGCACCGCCGTGCGCGGCATCGCCGAGAACCACTACGGCCGCCCCTGGAGCCACGAACAGCGCCTGGCGCAACTCGACTTCATGGGCCGCACGAAGCTCAACCGCTACCTCTACTCCCCCGGCGACGACCGGTACCGCCAGGCCGACTGGCGCGAGGCATACCCCGCCGGGCAGCGCGCCCGGTTCCGCGAGCTGGCCGAGCGGGCCCGCGCCAACCACGTGACGCTCGCCTGGGCGGTGGCGCCGGGCCAGAACTTCTGCTTCTCCTCCGGCCGCGACCGCAAGGACCTGCTGGCCAAGGCGGACGCGATGTGGGCGCTGGGCGTCCGGGCGTTCCAACTCCAGTTCCACGACGTCAGCTACCGCGAGTGGGCCTGCGGCGAGGACGCCGAGGAGTACGGCTCGGGCCCGGAGGCCGCCGCCCGCGCGCAGGCCGAGACCGCCAACGCGCTGGCCGCGCACCTGTCCCGGCGGCACCCGGACGCGGCCCCGCTGTCGCTGCTGCCGACCGAGTACTACCAGGACGGCACCACCGACTACCGCACCGCGCTCGCCGGCGAGCTGGACGAGCGGGTCGAGGTCGCCTGGTCGGGCGTGGGCGCGGTGCCCAAGGAGATCACCGGCGGCCAACTGCGTGACGCGCAGGCCGCGTTCGGCGGCCACCCGCTGGTCACGCAGGACAACTACCCCGTCAACGACTACGCCCGCGACCGCATCTTCCTCGGCCCCTACGACGGCCGCGACCCGGCGGTGGCCGCCGGCTCCGCGGGCGTACTGGCCGGCGCGATGGAACAGCCCGCCGCCTCCCGTGTGCCGCTGTTCACGGTCGCCGACTACGCCTGGAACCCGCGCGCGTACGACCCGGACACCGCCTGGCGGGCCGCCGTGCGCGACCTCGCCGCGGACGCCCCCGACCCCGGGAGCGCGGGCACCGCGCTCGCCGCGCTGGCCGGGAACTCGGCGTCGTCGGAGCTGGGCGCCAGGGAGTCGGCGTATCTGCGGCCGCTGATCGCGGACTTCTGGCAGGAGCGGGAGCGCGCGTCGGCCGGCCGGCGGGACGGGGAGAAGGCGGCGCAGCGACTGCGGGACGCGTTCACCGTGATGCGCCGCGCCCCGGACGAGCTGGCGCCGCTGGCTGACGGGACGTTCGGCGACGAGGTGCGGCCGTGGCTGACGCAGTTGGCGCGGTACGGCAGGGCCGGCGAGCAGGCGGTGGACATGATCACCGCGCAGGCCCGGGGCCGCAACGAGGAGGCGTGGCGGGCGCGACTGGAGCTGCAGCGGCTGGCCGGCGAGGCGGAGGACAGTGGCGGGGTGGTGGGCGCGGGCGTGCTCGACGCCTTCCTGAGCCGGGCGCTGACCGATTCGGACTCCTGGCTGGGCGCGGGCGGACCCGGCCGGGGCCGCGGGACGTCCGCCTCGGGCGGCGCGGAGCCGCTGGAGGGCTCGCCGCCGGCGGCGGCGGCCGACGGCAGGCCGGCGACGGCGTACGAGGCCGCCCGCCCGCCGTCACCCGGCACGCGCGAGGCGATGGTGGTGGAGTTCGACCGGCAGCCGCTGCGGGCGGTGACGGTGCTGACCCAGCCGGACACGGGCACCCGGGCCGAGGTGCAGGTCCGGGTGCGGGACGGGCACGGGACCGCGTGGCGCCCGGTCGGCGAACTCGACGGCGGCGGCTGGACGGAGCTGCCCGCCGGGCGCGCCGACGCCGACGCGGTACGGCTGGTGTGGGCCGCCGGCACGACCGCGCCGGTCGTGCACGAGGTGGTGCCGTGGTCCGCCGACGAGCCCGGCGCCCGGCTCTCGCTCTCCCGCGACGAGGCCGACGTGACGATCGGCGGCGATGCGGTGGTCGTGGACGCGGAGTTGTCCGCGAGGCGGCCGGGCGACGCGGGCGGCAAGGTGACCGCGAAGGCGCCGAAGGGGCTGAAGGCGGAGTTCCCCGGCGAGGTGCGGATCGCCCGCGGCACGACCGCCAGGGCCCCGATCGAGATCCGCGCGACGGACGACGTGGCGCCCGGCACGTACGAGATCCCGGTGCGGCTGGAGGACGGCGGCGACACCCAGGTCCGTCGCCTCACCGTGCACGCCTACCCCGCGGTGGGCGGCCCCGACCTGGCACGCGCCGGCCGCGCGTCGTCGTCCGGGGACGAGACGCCGGACTTCCCGGCCGCGGCGGTGATCGACGGCGACCCCGCCACGCGGTGGTCCTCGCCGGTCGAGGACGGCGCCTGGGTACAGGTGCGGCTCGCGGAGCCGGCGCGCGTCGGCGAGGTGGCGCTGAGCTGGGAGAGCGCGTACGCGAAGCGCTACCGGGTGCAGGTCTCCCGCGACGGCCGCCGCTGGCGCACGGCGGCGGCGGTGGACGACGGCGAGGGCGGACGCGAGTCGGTGCGGATGGACGAGCGCGAGGTGCGGTACGTGCGCGTCCAGGGCATGGAGCGGGCGACGGAGTTCGGCTATTCGCTGTACGCGGTCGAGGTCCGCGCGGTGCGCGACTGACCGCGCCCCGGGCGGGGGCGGTCAGAGCACCACTCTCCGAGAAGACCGCGCCGAGCCACCTCGCGGTAGCGGCGAATTCGGCGAAGACCGGCGGTTCGGATTCGGGGGCGATTCCGTGGTCGACCAGCATTACCCGGCCGAAGTGAAAATCATCAACCGATCGTGGTGTTAAAATCATCACGATGACGATCAACGACGCACGCGGCGATTTCGCACTCTCTGCGGAGCAGCGCGAACAGTTCGAGCGGGACGGCTACATCGGGCCGGTCCGGATCTACGAGCCCGAAGTGATCGAGGAACGATGGCGGACCGTGAGGCGTCAACTGGTTGACCGGTCCCACGCCATCTACGACGCGAACGCCCGGGGTTCGGCGACCAACATCGCGAACTACGACCGGCACCTGGATATCGATCTGCTCTCGGAGCACATCATGAACCCCAGGATCGTCGACCGGGTGGCGTCGATCCTCGGCCCCGATGTCCTGTGCTGGCGCACCGAGTTCTTCCCCAAGTACGCCGGCGACGAGGGAACGGACTGGCACCAGGCGGCAACCTTCGCAAACGCCAGCAAGAAGCCGCAGATCGCCTGGCCGTCGGAGAACGGTGAGCCGGCGTTCGGCGGCACCATCACGGTATGGACGGCGTTCACCGACTCGACGCTGGAGAACGGGTGCCTCCAGTTGATGCCGGGGACGCACCGCCACATGAACTACGACGAGTCGAAACCCATGGACTTCCAGCCCGAAACGCTCAACAAGACGGAAAAGGAAGGCATCAAGCGGGGCTTCTTCGGCTACGACTACCGGCAACTGCAAACGGATCCCGACTGGAAGCCGGACGAGTCCCAGGCGTTCCCTCTGGTCATGCGGGCCGGCGAGGCGGTCATCTTCTGGTCCACCCTCATGCACGCGTCCCTGCCGCATACGGGAAGCGTCCGGGACTACCGCATGGGTTTCGCCGCCCGCTACGTGCCGACCAAGGTCAAGGTCTACCCGGAAACCGACGACGTGGTCGAGTACGGCGGTGCGATCGACCTCTCGAAGTACGGCGCCGTGCTCGTCTCCGGCGTCGACGACTACGGCATCAACCGCATCGCTACGAAGAACCAGCGGGGCTATCCGTTCCGCGTTCGGTAGCCCGCGGGCCGGGGCGCTGGACCATCGGAGTCACAGCGCCCGGCACGCCTGGCGGTCGATCTTGCCGTTGGCATTGAGCGGAAACGCATCCACGTGCACGAACCGCGCGGGAACCATGTGAACCGGCACGTTCGGAAGCAGGCGGTTGCGCAGTTCGCCCGGGTCGACGGCCGTGCCGGTGTACACGGCGGTGAGCTGAAGCTCGCCGGTCGAGGCGGAGCCGCCGACCACGACGACATCGCCGACACCCGCCCACCGCCGCAATGCGGCCTCCACGTCACCGAGTTCGAGCCGCCGCCCCATGATCTTGACCTGCTCGTCGAGGCGACCCAGGTGAACGAGATCGCCATTGACGTCGGTCATGCGGTCACCGGTGCGGTACCATGCCGCATCGTCGACCGAACCGTCGCTGGAGCCGGCGTCACCCGCCCCATCGGGATCCCGGAAGCGGCCGGCGTTGTCGGCCGGGTCGAGGTACCCGTCGAATCGCTGCGGCCCGCGGACCTGGAGTTCACCGGTCGCCGGGTCGATCCGGCCCTCCAGGTGCGGGTACACCGGGCCGATCGGCACCGTTCCGTTCTTGGTCGCCGGCCACGCTTCTCGGTCCGCCGGCAGTTGGTACGCGGTGACCGTGATGGTGAGCTCGGTCGGCCCGTAGAGGTTCTCGATCGTGCTGTGGGGCGCGGCGTCCGACCACACCCGCGCCTGCTCCAGAGTCAACTGCTCACCCGCGAACATGCTTCGGCGCAGCGTGGGCAGGCTGCCCGGCTCCAGTGACCCGGCGTCGTGCACCCAGGAGACGATCGAGGGCAGCGAGTACCAGTGCGTCAGGGCGTGATGGTTGACGAACTCGACCGGGTCGATCAGTTCGGCCCGTGACGGCACCACCAGCGTGGCGCCGCTCCCCCACGCGACGGCCATGTCGAAAACCGAAGGGTCGAAGGTCAGCCCGAACGTCTGGGACAGGCGGCAACCGGGACCGACACCGTACCGGTCCAGGTGGTAGCGGACGAACGCGTCGAGGTGGCGATGCCGGATCGGCACCCCCTTCGGCACGCCGGTGGATCCCGAGGTGAACAGGATGTACGCGATGTCCTGCGCGTCGTCCGCGTCCTCGACGGCGTCGGCCGCGGGTGCGGCCGACACCTGCCGGGCGTCCTCGGTGCCGATCTCGATGACCGGCAGGTCGAGGTCCTCGGCGAACTCGAAGTCGCGGCCCTCGTCGACGATCAGGGCGTCGAGCTTGGCGACCTCGGCGACTTGGCGGCTGCGTTCGGCGGGATAGTCGACATGCATCGGCACCACCGCGTTGCCGCCGCGGATCACGCCGAGGTAGCCCGCATAGGCCCCCACGCTCTGTGCGGCCAGCAGTCCGATCCGGGCCGGGCGTCGAGGCGCGACCTCCGCGACGACCGCGGCCACGGATCGTGCGACCCGGTCCAGTTCCCGGTAGGTCCATTGCTGCCCGTCCACGACCAGCGCGATCTCATCGGGGAGCCGGTCGGCAGTGGCGGTGAACCAGGAATGCAGCGTTCTCACAGGACACGTCCCTCTGTGCTCGCCGACCGCTTGAGGCAGGGGCGGGGTGCGATCATCATCACCGGGGCCGTGCCAGGATACCCGCGACGGCGGGGCCGGTCCGGCGAACGATCGATGTGTCCATGACCTCGGTGTGCAGGCACGTCAGTCGATGCGTCTCGGCGCCACCGGAAGAGAGGTCGGCCCACGTGATCCCGGCCCGGCGGCGTAGCGGCCCGGTCTCGTCGGTCTCGAAGCTGACGGTCCGGCCGTCGAACGGCCGGGATCGATGAGCCGCGGAGAGGCGGAAGCAGTGCGTGGCGGTGCCCAGCAAATCGTCGAACAGGGACTCGGTCAGCTCGCCGGCCTCGCCCCCGACGGAGCCACGGATCGATGCCGTGATCGCCTCCATGGTCTCCGGTGAGAGAGCCTCCGGGGACTCGGCCCCGCCGACCTGGACCATCCCCGGAACGCCTGGGACGGCGTCGAGCAGCACCAGGTCACGCACCGGACGCCCGGACTCCTGCGCCAGCACCGCGATCTCCTGCGCGACGACGCCGCCGAAGCTCCATCCGACCAGAGACAGAGGACTGTCGGCGTTCACACCGGCGATGAGGTCGAGGTAGGTCTCGGCCACCTGCCGCAGCGTCCCCGGCCGGTCCGCACCGGAGACCACACCCGTGGCCTGCAGGCCGTAGACCGGGCGTCCCTTCGGGAGGAAGGGCAGGAACCGTGCGTAGGCCCAACTGAGTCCGCCGATCGGCGGAAGGAAGAAGACCGGGTCGAGGTCGCCGTCCGCGCGCAGGGGGAGCAGCGGCGCCAGCGAGTCGTGCACCGGGCTCCCCAGGCGGTCGGCGAGTCCCGCCACCGTCGGCGCCTCGAGCAGCCACGGAATCTCGACGTCGGTCCCCAGCACCGCCCGCACCCGCGAGACCAGGGGCGCGATCAGCAGCGAGTGGCCACCGAGGTCGAAGAAGTTGTCGTCGACCCCGACCGCCTCCTCGCCCAGCGCCTCGGCGAAGAGCTGGGCGAGGATCTCCTCCCGGGAGTTGCGCGGCGCCCGGCCCCCGGCCGGCGACTCCGGCGGCGGCGGGTTCGCGATCGCGACCCCTGCCCGAGGCTCGTTCCGGGCCGCCCCGTCGCCGACGAGCCGCCGGACGTGAACCCTGCTTTTCTTCCGGACGGCCGGAGCATCGCCGTCGGAACGCTTCGGCGCGTCGGGCACCGGGTGTGCGAGGCGGTCGGCGAGTCCCGCCACCGTCGGCGCCTCGAACAGCCACCGGATCGCGACCTCCGTCCCCAGCACCGCCCGCACCCGCGACACCAGGCGCAGGATCAGCAGCGAGTGGCCACCGAGGTCGAAGAAGTTGTCGTCGACCCCGACCGCATCCCGGCCCAGCACCTCGGCGAAGAGCCGGGCGATGGTCTCCTCCCGGGAGTTGCGCGGCGCCCGGCCCCCGGCCGCCGACTGCGGCGACGGTCCGCTCGGGCCCGTCTCAGCGGGCGGCGACGTGAGTGACGCCCCACCGCGGACGAGACGCCGGACCGGATCCTTGCGTCCGGACGGCGCGGCGCCGTCCGACAGCAGGCTCGCCAGCTCGACATCCGGTTCGGCGATCGCCCGTAGCGCGAGTGACCGGTAGTGCTCGGTGAAGGAGGCTATCGTCGACCGGTCGAAGAGCGCCGTACGGAACGCGATGTCGGTCTCGAAACCGTTGTCGCCCCAGATGACCGAGACGCCGAGTTCGAACTTGGTCGTGCTGTTGTCGGTCTCAAGACGCGCCACGCGCAGCCCGGGCCAGCGGTCCTCTCCCGACCCCTCGTATTCCACGGCGAGAACGGTGTCGAACAGGTCGGGACGGAGCCCGAGCTCCGAGGTCGCGAGCTCGGAGACCAGATAGGCGTACGGGTATCTCTGGTTCTCGTAGGCGTCCAGCAGGTCGCCCCGGACCTGGCGCAGCAGATCCCGGAAGGTGCGCGCTCCGAACGAGTCGACGCGCAGTGTCATCATGTTCACGAAGTAGCCGACGGCGTCACGGAATTCGTCCGGCCGGTTCGAGACCGGGCTGCCGACGACGATGTCCCGCTGGCCGGTCAGGTGGGCGACCGCCAGATGGTGCAGCGCGTGGGCGAACATGAACGGCGTGAGCCGCTCCTGCGCGAGCAGCGAGCGCACACCTTCGAACTCCCGCGCACCGATGGTGAACCGCGCGGCGTCACCGGTCAGCGACGAAGCCAGGGACCGGGGGCGGTCGGTCGGCAGGAGGAGATGGGGGGCGCCGGAGAGGGTCGCGCGCCAGAAGTCGAGCTGCTCACGGCTCTCCTCCTGGTCGAGCCATGCCCGCTCGTCGATCGCGAACCGGGTGTACTGGCCGGCCGGCTTCTTGCGCGAAGCGGCACCCGGCCCGTCGGCGTAGAACTCGGCGAGCTCGTCCATGACGATGTCGAGCGAGCCGCCGTCGAAGATGATGTGGTGCGTGGCGAGCACCAGCACGTGCTCCCGTTCACCGCACCTCAGCAGGGTCGCCCGCAACAGCGGACTCGTCCCCAGGTCGAAGCCGCGGTCGGCCTCCCGCGCCAGCCGCCGGCGCAGCCCGGATTCGCCGCCCGACACGTTCTCGACGGTCAACGGCACGCGCAGGTTGTCATGGACGACCTGACACACCCGGCCGTCGCGTTCGGCGAACGTCGTCCGGAAAGCGCTGTGCCGGGCGACGAGCCGGTCGAGCGCGTTCTCGAGCGCGGGCACGTCCAGCTCACCGGTCAGCCGGAACGGGAAGGTCATCAGGTACTGGGAGGTGCCCGGCGTCATCTGGTCGATGAACCACAGCGCTTCCTGACCGACCGAGACGGGCGCCAGTCCTTCCGGATTCACCGAGTCCGCCATATCACCTTCATTGAATTCACGCGCATTCGGCGATGCTAGCAGGAAAGATCATGCTGCCGGCTCCTGTTGCGACAACCCGGGTACCCCACGAGCGGCGCGCCTTCAGGTCCACGCCACGCCGGTTCATTCACCCGCGTCCAACTGGGCGCAGAAGTCGCGCAGTCGCGGGTGGTCGAACAGCTTCCGCATCGTCGCGGGCGCGACCTTCCGGCGGATCACCGCCACAGCCCGGCTCGCCACCATCGAGTGGCCGCCGAGCTCGAAGAAGTCGTCGAACGGCGACTCGACCGGAACCCCCAGGAACTCCGACCAGATCGCGGCGACTGCCGCCTCGACCGGTGACAGCGTCGTATCGCCGGTTCCATGGGAGGTTTCCGCCTCGGGCGGGGCTTCGGCCGGCCCGGCGGGCGCGTTCGGGGACGTGCCGGGAACGAGCCGGGTGAGCACGCCGGTCAGCCCCAGGGAGTCGATCGGCGCCTCGGGATCGCGCAGCAGGGCGGCCAGGATCTCGCGGTAGGCGTCCCGGTAGCCCGCCGCGGTCTCGCGGGAGTACGTACGCAGCGCGAACTCCCAGTCGAGAGCGACCACGGAATCCTCGACGTAGCACCAGGTGATGAGTTCGAACGGGCCCTCGACCCGGTGGGCCGGAACCCCGGAGTCCCGCTCGCCGCGGACGGTGGGACTGCCCTTCGCACCCGCGGTGAACATGGTGTTGATGAGGTCGTCGCCCAACCCGCGCCCGGAGACTTCGAGTTCAGCGATGGCGCGGCTGTAGGGCAGCTCCTGGTGGTCGAGCGCGTCCATCACGTCGAGGGAGACGGCCTCGACCACGGCCCCGAAGGAGGCGGCCCTGTCGACGGTCGACTTGATCACGAGCGTGTTCACGAGCATTCCGACGGTGCCGGCGAACCGTCGCGGCCGCCCTTCCACCGCGGTGCCGAGCACCACCTCACGGTCGTTCGCCGCGTGGGCGAACATGATCTGCATCGCACAGAGCAGCACGGTGAACGGGGTGGCCCGCGCCCGGCGGGCGTAGTCGAGCACCGCGGCCGCCAGCTCGGGCTCGAGGACCGTCGACACGGCACAGGTCCGATGGGTGCCTTCCGCCGGCCGGCTGCCGCCGTCACCCGGCAGCACGCTTCCGCGCACGCCGGCGAGCCGTTCACGCCAGTATTCGCGCTCCTCGCGGAAGCCCTGCCCCGAGAGCGCGTCGAGTTGCCGCCGGACGAACTCGGTGTAGCCGGGGGGAGCCGGCGGGAGATCCGGGACGGCCCCTCGTCGTGCGGCCTGATGGAACGCCTCGAAATCCTCCAGCACGCGCGACAACGAGGGACCGTCACACGCGATGTGGTGGACGACGAGGAGGATCGACGTGCGCTCCTCGGCGACGCGGATCGCAGCGAGCCTGATCGGCATGTCCGCTGCCAGATCGAACGGCGCGTTGGCCTCGTCGAAGAGAGTGGCGGCGATCCGCTCGGCACGCTCGGGCTCCGGCACGTCACGAAGGTCGGTGACCCTGACCGGCATCCGGCCCGGGGCGTGCGACACGACTTGGACCACACCGGACTCGGTCTCCCGGAACGTCGTGCGCAGCGCCTCGTGCCGCCGCACCGTCTCGTCGAACGCGAACTGGAGGGCGTCGAGGTCGAACTCGCCCTCGACGTGGAGGGCCTCGGGGAGGTTGTACGCCGCGCTGGCCGGGTTCAGCCGCCAGAACACCCACAGTCCCTCTTGGAGCGGTCCGATGGGGAGCGTGTCACTCGTCTCGTCGACCGGTGGGACCGCACCGTCGATCCGCGGGGACTCCGCCCTCACGTGGTCCTGTGTTGTCATCTCCACCCTTCGCCACGCCGGCACGGCCGAAGTCGCGTGAAACTATGCCACTCCCCGCGCCGCCCCACTGCCAGTACTATCCTTGATCAAACACCGAACCGTTCGGTGCGCGCAGCTAGTTCTCCCCTTTTCGTTGCGGATTGGCGGTCTACGGGATGTGGAAGCACAGTCGCAAGGACGCGATATTGGTAGTCATCAGCGTGGCGCAGTTCGCCCTCACGTTCACGCTGGCGGGTACATGGGAGCTCATGCCGATCGCGGGACGGATCGCCGGCGGAGTCCTGCTCACCTTCATGATGGCCTACAACATCATCGTCGTGTCCCACCTGTTCACCCACACCCCCTGGTTCGTGAGCGGCAAGCTCAACGCGGTCGTGTCGATCATCAACTCGGCGAACATCGGACAGTCGGTGCAGGCTTACGAGCTGACGCACGTCCGCAACCACCACCGGCACAACAACGACCGCCCCAAGGGGGGTGAGCCGACCCGTGACCGCTCGTCGACGTACCGCCGCGGCAAGAACGGCCAGCACGAGCCGCTCCCGTCGTACGCGCTGCGCGGCGCCGTGGACTCCCTCGCCGACCGCGCCATGGACCTGGCGGCGGTGGTCCGGCTCTGGCGGGTCGGGGCCGGAGAGGAGAACCTGCTCGCCCTGGCTTCCAAGAAGCCTGACCGGCGCAGGCGGGAGCTGCTCCAGCTCCAGGCCGACCGCGCCGCCCACTGCCTGGCGCTGGCCGGCTTCGTGGTGATCTCCTGGCAGTGGACGGTGATGGTCTACCTGCCGGCGTTCTTCTGCGCCCTGACACTGGTGAACGTGCAGAACTACTACCGCCATTACGGCGCGAACCCCGACTCCCGCATGACCGACTCGGTCAGCCACTACGGCCGGCTCTACAACCTCGTCACCTTCAACGACGGGTACCACCAGGAGCACCACCTGAGCCCGGCCACCCACTGGTCGAAGATGCCCGTGATCAACGCCCGCCACCGGGAACGGCTGGCCGCTCAGCCGCGTATCGTCAGCCCGGTTCCGGCGATGGTCGGTTTCCTCGACCGGGGCAGGCCGAGGCTGCACGACGGCCAGGCGCAGGAGGCCGGCTGACGTGATCCCGAACCGCTGCAAGATCGAGGACTTCTTCGGCCGGTGGGACCCCGAGGTCGAGTACCTCGCCTGCGCCTCGGACGTCGATCCGCTGTCCCTCCGAGAACTGCTGGACCTGGCCGACGCCGACACCCGGGCGCTGTGGGACGGGCTCGAACTCGGCTACACCGAGACCACCGGCCATCCACTGCTGCGCGAGGCGATCGCCGATCAGTACCGAAAGACCGCGGCCTCCGAGGTCACCGTGTGCGCCGGCGGCGCGGTCGAGGCACTGTTCCTGCTCGCACACTCCCTGCTCGGCCCGGGAGACCATGCGGTGGTGGTATGGCCGGCGTTCGAGTCACTGCACCGCATCGCGCCGTCGCTCGGCGCCACGTTCACCGCCGTGGAACTCGACGCCGACAACGACTGGAAACTCGACCTCGGCGCCGTGCGGAAGGCGCTGCGGCCGAACACCCGGGCGCTGTTCGTCAACTTCCCCCACAACCCGACCGGGGCGCTGCCCGGTCTTGCCGAGTTCACCGAGCTGCTCACGATGGCCCGCGAGGCCGGGGTCACGGTCGTCTCCGACGAGGTGTACCGCCATCTGGAGTACGACGACGCCGACACCCTGCCGGCGGCCTGCGATCTGGACGAGCGCGCCGTCAGCGTCGGCGTGATGTCCAAGGCGTACGCACTGGCGGGATTGCGCGTCGGGTGGTTCGCGACCCGCGACGAGTCCCTCACCGAGGCGGCCCGAACCCTCAAGGACTACACGTCGGTTTGTTCCTCGGCGCCGGCCGAGATCCTGTCGCTGATCGCGCTGCGAGCCCACGACCACCTGATCGAGCGCAGCCGGACGATCGTCAGGGACAACCTCGCCCACGTCGCGTCGTTCTTCGGCGGACATCGCGACACGTTCGCCTGGTCCCCACCGGCAGCGGGTCTGCTCGCGTTCCCCCGGCTGCTGGCGCCCGTTCCGGTCGACGACTTCGTCACCGATCTTGTGCGCGATCAGGGTGTCCTGCTCCTGCCCGGAACGGTCTTCGACACCACCGACAACCGGTTCCGCGTCGGACTCGGACGTTCGGCACTGCCGCAGGCCCTCGACCGCATGGAACAATTCCTCGGCGCCCGCGGCTACTGAGGCGTGACGCGGAAGGTTGCATCCGGCCCTGACCTGGCCGGATGCAACCTCTCCCCGGGCTTTACCTTCGCAGCAGGAAGATCCAGGGCTCAAGCTTTCCGATCATCTGGTAGACGCCCCACAGGGCGTTGGAGAGTTCGACGCGGTAATCGACATCTCCGAGTTCGGCCCGCAACTGCTCGGACTTGCGGATCAGTCGGGCCGCATACAACAGTTGCCGGGACGTCAGCCCTTCACCGTCCTCCTCCCACGCCTCACGCCATTCGGAGCCGATAACGTCGGTCGACTCGATGGTGAAACCTGCCGCCAGCGCTCGCGTCCGGAAGTCCTCGGGTGACATGCGCTCGGGCGCGACGGCCAAGTCGGAGAAAAGCTGTGCTCTCTCCAGCGGTTCCAGGCGGTCGGTGGCAAAGGTTTGGTACAGCAGCATGTGTCCGCCGGGTTTGAGCACACGCCGGGCTTCGGCCAGCGCCCGGTCGGCACCGACGACATGGAAGAACATGTCCCGGCTGAAGATGAAGTCGAACTCGCCGTCGGCGGCGGGAATCTCCTCCATCATGCCGTCCCGGACCGACACCTTGCCGCTCAGGGGAGACGCCGCCACCGCGGCCCGCGCCTCCTCGTTGTTGCTCGCCACCGGATCCACGGAAACGGCGTCGCAGCCGAACATCTTGACCAGCGCGAGCGAATGCGACCCGTCGCGCCCGCCGATGTCGAGCACGACATCCCCCGGTCCGATTCCGAGATCATCGACCAACTCGTACAACATGGCGGAACGCCGGGGCTCATAACTGCGGTACTGCCCCCGCTGCGCCACATCGAGGTGGCGGGACGTGTACATCTCGTCGATCGTGATCGGATCGACTTCTGCCATGAGTGTCTCCATGTGGCATCGCGGCGGGAAGATCAGTCTAACCTTATGAACAGGACGATAGACTCGTGCTGTTCGGCGAAGACCCCACGGAGGCTGGTCGTGAGCGAGATCGACGAGGACAACCGGACCTACGCGGTCGTGGTCAACGAGGAGGAGCAGTACTCGATATGGCTCGCCGGTCGATCGCTGCCGGCCGGTTGGCGCGAGGTCGGTCACACGGGCAGCAGGACCGAGTGCCTGGACCACATCGCCGAGGTCTGGACCGACATGCGGCCCAAAAGCCTGCGGGAGGCGATGGACGCGCGCGGGTAGCGGAACGTGGATGTCTTCCAGGCGGAGCGGGACTCACTCGCCCGGCTCGGCGCGTTGCTCCGCGCGGCGGACTACCGAACCGCCCGGTTGCCGCACCTGCTTGAGCTCGACACGTCCGGCGAAGCCGCCCTGTCCGACATAGGGCGGTTCTCGCTGTATCACCTCGGAGAGCTGTCGCTGATCGACGATCCCACCGCGGTCCTGTTCGAGTTGTTCCTCCTGTGTGGACAGGTGCCTCAGCAGCGTTGGAAGCTCCTGGCTCCGGAGCTCGCCTCGCTGCTCACCGACCTCGGACTGGTCAGGGTCCTTCCGGACGGCGAGCGGCGCGGCACGGTCGCCGTCACCGAGTACCGGAACGGGCTCTTTCTCTCCGACCGGCTGTTCGAACACGGTCCGGACGGGTTCACCCGGGACTGGCCCGACGGCGGGTGCATGCCGCCGCACGCCTCGTCGATAGAGCTGCTCCGGCACGTCCAGCGCCCCGACCTGCGGGGGCAATCCTTTTTCGACATGGGATGCGGGACCGGCTTCGTGTCCCAACTGGCCGACTGCGGTCATCCGCGGGTGGGCGCCGACATCGGCGCCCGATCGGTCTCCTACGCCACCGCGAACGCGGTACTCAACGGTGTCGACGCCCGGTACGTCGTCGGCGACTGCACGACCTACACCGACACCGCCACCTATGGGCGGATCGCGTTCAACGCTCCGGACAGCGCGACCGCGTTCGCTTTCATCAACACCTCACTTCGCGGCCTTCTCGACCCGCAAGGCATGGCACAGATCTGGTTCGACACCGAGGTCACCGCGGCGGACGGCTCGCTGGACGGATTGCTCCGCCGGGTGATCCACGATCCGGAGAGCTGGCACCTGAGCCCGGCGACCGATGAGTCGTCGCCGTTCACCCTGAGCCGCGACATGGTCCGCGAACGCCGGCTGCCACCGCATTCGCTGCTGGCCGTCGGGCGGGACGAGCGGGCGGCCTACCTCGATGCGCTCGCCGAGCGAGAGGTGCTCGAAGTGCAGAGCGTCGTGCTGTCGCTGCGCCCTAGCTGACGCGGTTCACGAATCCCGCGTCGACCGGAAGGTCCGTGCCGGTGATGTAACGGGCCTCGTCCGAGAGCAGGAACGCGACGGCGGCGCTGATGTCGGCAGGTTCCAGCAAGGGCATCGCGTTCTGGTCGCCACCGCCCTTCTCGGCTTGCGCATCCACGTATGCCTGCATCCCTTCGTTGACCGCCATCGGCGTGTTGACCGCCGCGGGGTGCACGACGTTGACGCGGATGTTGTCCTCGGCCAGTTCGTTGGCCAGCCCGCGCATGATGCCGACGACGCCGTGCTTGGCCGCGGTGTACCCGCCCGCCCCCAGGCCACGCAGCCCCGCGGTCGAGCCGATGAAGACGATCGAACCGCCTCGGCCGCCGGCGACCATGTACGGAATGGCGGCTTGCGCGGTGTTCCAGGCCCCGGTGAGGTTCACGGCGATGACGTCGTTCCACGCCTGCTCTTCCTGCTCCGGCGTCGTCATCCCGAACTGGGCGGTGCTGATACCGGCGTTCGCCACCACGAAGTCCAGCCGGCCGAACCGCTCGACGCCCTCCTGCACGGCCTTGCGCAACGACGCGCCGTCACGCACGTCGCCGACGCGCGCGACGACGCGCCGGCCCAGTGCCTCCACCTGTCGCACGGTCTCGGCCATGTCGTCTTCCGACGCCATCGAATAGGCCGCGGACTCGACATCACGGCAGATGTCCACGCCGATGATGTCCGCACCTTCGGAGGCCAGCCGCACAGCCTGGTTACGCCCTTGGCCGCGGCCGATTCCGGTGATGAAGGCGACCCTACCCTCGAGACGGTACACAACTCTCCTGACGTCGGATGATGGCGAATCAAACGCTGACACGAACCGGGTATTACTGCTGTTCCGCCGGGAGGGAAAGCGGAACAAGAGCGTTCCGGTCCACCTTGCCCGACTCGCTCTGCGGCAGGGCGGGCACCAGTCGGATGTGCTGCGGAATCATGTAGTGCGGCAGCATCTCGGCCAGGTTGCGTCTGATCGCCCGGACGACTCGGCTCGCGTGTGCCTGGTCGTCCGGGAGGGACCCGGCCGCGACGACGTGAGCGAGGAGCGCCGCGTCCTGCCCGGAGGTGCTGTGCAGCACCACGGCGGCGTCGAACACGTCGGGACAGGCGCGCAGCGATGCCTCGACCTCTCCCAACTCAATGCGGTGACCGCGCAGTTGTACCTGGTCATCGATGCGTCCGCGATAGACGTAGCTGCCCGCGGCCTCATCCCAGGCGGCGAGATCGCCGGTGCGGAAGCAGTGCTCCCTCGATCCGTCATCGCCGGTCCTGGCGGGGAACCGCTCGCGGTTGAGGTCCGCGCGGCCGAGATAGCCGTCGCTCACCCCGGGGCCGTCGAGGAGGATCTCGCCGACGTCCCCGGGCTCAACCGGCCGCAGCAGGTGATCCACCAGCCGCAGCCGGACGTGGGGCAGCGGCGTGCCGATCAGTGTTCCCGGCTCGGAGCGCGAGAAGTCGGCCGCGGTCATCTGGCGCAGTGTCACGTGCACGGTCGACTCGGTGATCCCGTACATGTTGGCGACCGCCGGCCGTCGCGACGGGGGCAGTGCCGAGTACCACCGCGAGACCGACACCGGATCGACCGCCTCGCCACCGAAGATGACCTGGCGCAGCACAAGCTCGTCCTGCGGTCCCTCACCCGAGGCGACGAGGTGCCGGAAGATCGACGGGACCATGTTGCACACGGTCACACCGGAACTCGCCAGAAAGGAAACGAACGCCTGGGGGTCCAGCCGCACGTTCTGCGGCACGAGGACGATGCGGGCGCCCGTCAGCAACGGCCCCCACATCTCCCACACCGAGAAGTCGAAACTGAAGGAGTGGAACAGGGACCAGACGTCGGTGGCATCGAAGCTCATCCGGGTATGGGCCCCGTCCAGGAGGGCGAGCACGTTGCGGTGCCGGATCGGCACCCCCTTCGGCCTCCCGGTCGAACCCGACGTGTAGATGACGTACGCCGGTGAGTCGGGGCCAACGGGCGGGCGTACCGCCGGCCGGGCAGTCGCGGTCGGGGCCGGCATCGCCACGCACGGCCGGCCCAACGCCGGATCCGTCTCCGAGGATGCGGAGAGGACCAGCGTGAGCGCCGAGTCCGACGCCATCATGGCCAGGCGCTCGGCCGGATACAGCGGATCCAGCGGCACATAACCGCAGCCGGTCTTCAGCACGCCCAGAATCGCGGCTATCCAGCGGGAGTCGCGTGGCAGCAGCACACCCACGAGGCCGCCGGGCGCGACCCCGGCGGCCAGCAGTTCCGCGCAGACCGCGTCGGACCACTGGTCGAGCTGGCGGTAGGTGACGAGCCGGCCGGCGTCGTCGACCGCGATCGCCTCCGGCGTGGATCCGGCCTGGCACGCGAACCGTGAGACCAGCGACGTCGAGCCGCTCACGTGATGCACGTCAACTCCTCACGTGGCGGTCTGAACCGGGCCCGTTTGCGGGCGTGGCCGCGGGGTCGGCGGCAGCGACCGGTAGATCTGCACCATGCCGCCGAGCACCCCGCTGAGCCGCGGAAGCGCGGCGTAGACCGGGTCCTTCGCGAGGATGGCGTCGACCTCACGCAGGCGCCACATCGGTGTCCTGGGAAACAGGTGATGGACCAGATGGAATCCTTCGCCATCGGTCTCGCCGAACAGGAAACGGGTCCAGAACCCGTAGTCCCGGTTCCACGACATGTAGAGGTCGACGCGCGGCGCATTCTCGATGAGCGGGAAGTGCTCCATCAACTCGGCCACCGCGCCGATCCAGACCTGCGTGGTCACCAGCGGGACGAACCAGAGCAGGATCAGCCACAGCCACCAGTTGCCGACCACGGCCCACCCCAGCACGGCGACGAGCAACGCGATACGCAGGGCGCGCTCGAACGTCGCTTCGTCCTTCGACCAGATCCGGTGCCGCAGCAGGTAGAGGATGTACGAGCCGGTGGATCGCGGGCCCACCACCTTGCGCAGGTAGCGGTTCAGCGCCGGGCGGCCCAGATTGTCACCGCACAGGCCGTTGTCCTTGTACTGGCGGTAGTCGGGATCACGCTCCGGGTCGCCCAGGCGCCCGTGGTGTTCGCCGAGATGTGACGCGCGGTATGCGGTGAAGCTCTGCAGCACCGGATACCCGCCGAAGACGGCGCCGAGGACACTGCCGACGCGATGGTTGGCCATGAACGCGCGGTGCGTGGCCATGTGCAGCACACCCGCCACGGCGCGCTGCCGGCCGCCGATGAAGAATGCGGCGATCAGGTACACCGGGACGGACGCCCAGAGCGACAAGTTGCCGAAGGTCCACACCGATGCCGTGCACCAGAACGCGATCCAGAACCAGTGCCGGAGGATTTCCGCGGGTCCGTGCCAGTTGTCCGGGCGGGACGCTACGCGGACGGCGTCGAGAATCTCCCGATCGAACCGATGCCGGGTCCCCCTGCCGCCCGACGTCGTATCGGCGAAAGTTTGCGACATGACGAGACTCTATCCAACTCAACCTCTACGTTCTACCGAGGAGGGAACACTCGCGGGGGGCGCCTCGAGAAGCGCGCCGATCGGCTGGTCGGGGTCGGCCAGCGCCGCGGCCAGGGTGGCCATCAGGTCCGCCTGCCACTGCCCCGCGGACTCCGTGTCGAAGGCGTCGGCGGCGAATTCGATCTCGCCGACAAGGCCGGCCGGTTCGTTGCGCGCCGTCCAGGTCAGTGCCGTCTTCGCCGTGCCGGAGTGCACGAAGTGCTCGACGACGGACAGTCCCGCGATGCCGTCGAGGCTGTCGAGCGGCGTGGACTGGAACCCGAACATCGCCTCGAAGATCGGCGGGGCCCCGGCCCGGGAGCTGCGTGACGCCCCGTCGGCCGCGTCGGCGAAGGGCAGATCCTGATGCGTCAGCGCCTCGGCCATCGCCACGTCGACGTCGGCGATCACCTCGCGGAAAGTCATCGTCCGCTTCAACCGGGCGCGCACCGCGACCGTGTTCACGAGGTACCCGATGATGTCCTCTGTGCCCGGCCGGTTGCGGCAGGCGACCGGCAGGCCGACCACCGGCTCGTCCGTGCCGATCGCACGGCTCAGGGCGAGGAAGAAGGAGGCGAGCAGGACCGTGTACGGAGTCGACCGGCACTCGCGGGCGACGCGCGTGACCGCCGCGGTGTCGATGGCGCCGGGGGGCAACCGCAGCGCGAAGCCGGAGGTGCCCACCCGGGCACCGGCAGCCCGACGCGTTCCCAGGGGCGCGGGCTCCGGGGCTCCGGTCAGGTGTGCCGACCAGTACGCCCGCTGTGCTGCCGCCTCCGGTCCCGCCAGCCAGCGTTGCTGCCACACGGCGTAGTCGGCGTACTGCACGGCCACGTCCGGCAGCGGCCGGCCTTCGTAGAGCGCCGTGAGTTCCTTCCAGAACAGGGCCAGCGACCAGGCATCGAACACCGCGTGGTGCACGTCGAGCAGCCACAGCCACTCGCCGTCGAACGTGAACGCGGTCGAGCGCAGCAGCGGTCCCGTGCTCAGATCGAAGGGGACCCCGGCCGCGGCCTGGGCGCGTTCGGCGGCGTCGGCGAAGCCGTCGGCGCGGACGACCTCGGTCCGGACCGGCTCGGCAGGCCGGATGTGCTGCCACACCGTGCCGTCCTTCTGGACAAGCACCGTCCGCAGCGCCTCGTGCCGGACGACGATGGCGGACAGGGCGGCGTCCAGGCGCTCGATGTCGAGCGGCCCGCGGATCCGGTAGCAGACCGGGATGGCGTACACGGGCGCGCCTCGGTGCACCTTGTCGAGGTACGCGAGGGCCTGCTGCCCACGCGACGCCGGCTGCCACTCATCGCGGCCGGCGGCCGGGACGATCGCGTGCCCGGCGCCGCGCAGCCGCGTCACCGACGCGGCGATACCGGCGACGTGCGGGGCCGCACGGAAGTCCTTGAAGGTCAGGGCCACACCGGTCACCTCGGCGACCCGGCTCAGAATCTGCATGGCCTGCAACGAGTCCCCGCCGGCCGAGAAGATGTCGTCGTGCCGGTCGCTCACCGGAGCGCCGAGAACGTCGGCGACAAGCATGGCGACAGCGCGTTCGAGCGTGGTGGCCGCCCCGTCGCCGGGACGTCCGGCCCGTGCGCCACCGACCGGCGGCAGGGCAGAGCGCGACACCTTCCCGTTCAACGGCGAACGCGGGATCTTCTCCAGCAGCACGATGTGCGCCGGCAGCGCGGATTCCGGCAGCCGCTCGGCCAGCAGGGTCCTGATCCCCCCCGCCGACACCTCGGCCCCGGCCTCGACGTACGCGACGAGGGACGACCCCGCGGACGGATTCTCGACGACGACTGCCACGGCGTCGCGCACGCCGTCGATCTGGTGCAGGACGCTCTCCACCTGGCCGAGTTCCACCCGCTGCCCACGGATCTTCACCTGGCGGTCGGAACGGCCGAGGAAGGAGAGCGTGCCGTCGGGCGCCCGGGCGGCGCGATCGCCGGTCCGGTACATCCGGGCACCGGGCGTGCCCTGCGGGTCCGGACGGTAGCGGTCGGCGGTCATCGCCGGAGCCCGGTAGTAGCCGCGGGTCACCGGCGGACCGCCCACCCACAGGTCGCCGGGCTCGCCGTCGGGCACCGGCCGCAGCTCGTCGTCGAGGATGTACAGCGCCGCCTGCGCGAACGCACGGCCGAGCGACACCAGGGCGTAGTCCGAGCCGTCGGAGCCGCCGACGCCGTCGCGGGCGGGATGGTGCAGAGCGACGCTGATCGACGTCTCGGTCGGCCCGTAGTCCGACACCCAGTTGATCCGTTCCGCCCCCGGAACCCCGTACCAGGCCGTCAGTTTGTCGACGAGGATCTTGTCGCCGCCGATGAACACGGTCCGCAGGCTCGGCGGCAGGCTCACCACGCCGGCCACCAGGTCGTCGACCCACAGGTGCCAGTAGGCGCTCGGCAGGCTGACCATCGTCACCGACAACCGCTCGATGAGGCTGGTGAACTCCCAGGGGGTGAACTTGCTCTGTGCGGGCATCACCACAGCGCCGCCGGCCAGCCACGCCGGGAGGATCTCCTCGAGCGCGGCATCGAAGGCCATCGCCGTGGACTGCAGCGAACGATCCTGGGGACCGAGCGAGAGCTGGTCGCGCAGCGCCCGCGCGTGGTTGACGAAGCTCGCGTGCGCGGCCGCGACCAGCTTGGGCTTACCCGTCGAGCCCGAGGTGAACACGCAGTACGCGAGGTTGTCCGGGTGCGGTTCCACCGACGGCACGGCTGTGGGCGGGCCGGAAAGGTCGAGGCCGTCGAGGTCGATCGTGTGCACCCCGGCGAGATCCACCGCGACGGGACCGTTGCCGATCAGCAGGGTCACGCCGGCGTCGGAGACCATGCCCTCGGCGACATCACGCGGCAGCGACGCGTCGATGGGGACGTACGCTCCGCCGGCCTTCCAGATCGCGAACATCGACACGAGCAGCAGTGGCGACGGCTGCATGCTCACGCCCACCAGGCGTTCCGGCCGGACACCGTGTTCGGCGAGCATGCCGGCGAGCACGTTCGCCCGCTCATCGAGTTGGCGGAAGGTGTAGTTCCCGCCGTCCCAGGACACCGCCACCGCGTCCGGGGTCTGCTCGGCCTGCGCCTCGATGAGCCGGTGGGCCAAGTGCGGCATCGACGTCACAGGTAGGACCGCAGCTCGCCGCGACGGCGGACGTCGGTCGTCGCGCAGTGGAACGAACCGCCGAAGCTGTTGAAGTTGCGGAACGGGCAGGGAACCGGAGTGATGCCCCAGCTCTCGGCCAGTCGCTGCATCGGCACGTCCTGTTCCTCCACGAGCATGTGTTCCTCGTCGATCATCAGCACGTTCATGTTGAGCCACTTACTGGTCATGTAGAGCGGGTGGCTGTCGGGGATGACCGGCGGTGGCGCGGACCGTACCTCCCAGTCCTTCAGCAGCTCCGGCACCTCCCTCACCCGCTCCGGCTGGATGAGCAGCTTCCCGGGAGCGAGGGGTACCAGGCTTGCGTCGATGTGCATCGGGTGGTCGTCGTCAAGCGTCACCTCGTGGACGCGGTAGTCGTCGCCGAGGTGCCGGCGCAGCCACTCGATACCCATCCCGTTGGTGACGTGGCTGCGCTGGGCGAAGATGTCCCGGCCGAAGCGCATGAAGTCGGCCGCGTCGAAGGTCGGCTCGTACTCCGTGATCACCGACCGGAACGGCTCGCCGTCCGGCTGGTCCGTCCAGTCCCCGACGTACAGCTCATCGTGCAGCTCGGGCTTGGGCGCGGAGGCCCAACGCGCACCGCGCTGGAAGTACTCCTTCAGCAAGGGCCGGAACGCCGAGACCGCGTGGTGCCGCGACCGCCACGACATCGGCGCCTCGATGATCTCGTCACCGACGACGAGCAACAGGTCGCGTGGCATCGCGTCGTACAGTCCCGTGCTCGACCAGCCGGGAACGCCGTAGGAGGCGGAGTGGTCGCGGGGCTCCGGTCGGCGCACCACGACGCCCATGCTTTCGAGGATCTCGGCGAGCTGATCGAGCTCGTCGCGCGCGGCGGCCACCTGGTCGGCCGGGAACGGCTGCCCGGCCCGCTGCCGGAAGATCTCACGCTGCTCGGGCGACAGCGGCGCGCCGACGGCGACATGCCACGGGGGAAAGTGGGCGTTGTCGACGATGCCGACGATGACTTCCTCAAGCGGGTCCCACTCGTTGTAGCACTCGACGGGGCCTGACGCCGCGGCCGCGGTGCCGGCTGGATGATCGAGGTCACGCACTGCGGCATCTGTCCGGTCGCTGGACAATCTGTTCCCCCTCCGCTGATGGACCCTCAGGTCGTCGATCCAGTCTAGTCGCAACGCCCGGTCGGATGATCACAGATCGATCACCTAGGACCGATGAGCTCGGCGCATCTCGCCGAGTGGGACGGTGGATGCGGAGAGCACCCGCTCCACGGTGGCCGCCAGGTCCGCCGCGTACGGCGCGAGCTCGCTTTCCTGGGAGACCTCCGAGATGATCTCGAACCCGGTGCTGTGCTCCTCGACGGTCACCATCGCCGGCCGGGGCATGGCCCGGCGCGGCATCGCCACCGGTGTGGTCGCGAACCCGAACAGGTCCTCCTGGCCCTCGTGCGCGTAGTCGAAGGCGATGAGAGCGGCGGGTGTCCGGCGGTAGCGCCGGTCCTGCAGCAGGCGGTACAGGCCGGCTGTGGCGTTCGAGGTGTCCACGAGCTGTGTCTGTACGTCCAGGGTCACGTCCGCCGGGCTGCGATCGTCGGGAAGCTCCATGAGGACAGGTAGCTGGTCCACGCAGAAGCCGACGAGCGGCTTGCCGGCGTAGTGCGGTTGTCCGGTGCGGTGGGCCACCATGATCGCCCGCGGAGCCCCCGTCAGCAGCGACGACGCCACCGCCACGGCCGACAGCGCGGCGGTGTGCATCGTGGACCGGCCGGCGCGCGACAGACTCCGGAGGTCCGCCAGGCTCTTCGCGGAGAACGAGTCGACCCGGGTGACCGGCGCGAACGGCCCCGGGCCTTCGACCATGCGGCCCGCCGTCCAGAACTCGTCCAGCCTCGGCCGCCACAGCGCGGCGTTCGCCTCGAACTGCGCGTCCTCCTCGGCTCGCTTGAACCGGGCGTACTCCAGGAAGCCGGCGGGCGCCGGGAGGGCCCGGCTCGCCGCGTCACCCAGGTAGCAGGCCGACAACTCCGCCCACAGAACCTCGAACGACCACCCGTCCACGACCGCGTGCGGCGCGGTCGCCTGAAGGAACGAGGCATCGCCGGTCCGCACGAGGTGGAACTGGAACAGCGACGGGACCGACATGTCGACCGGCCGCTTCGCGAAACGGTCGAGGAGCGCCTCGATGTCCTCCGGCGACGCGTCGCTCATGGTGCACGTGGTCAGCTTCGGAACGGCGCGGGCGACGCAGTTCTGCGTCGCGCCGTCCTGGTCGAATCCGAGCCGCATCGCCTCGTGCCGTTCCGCGACCGCGGCGATGGCGGCCGCCAACCGCTTCTCGTCGATCGCGCCGTCGATCCGGCGCACGTCGGACATGCGGTACGAGGCCTCGCGCTCGCCGCCCAGTTCGCTGCTCATCCACAGCAGCTTCTGGCCGTCGGTGAGCGGAGCCTGCCCGACGACCGGCGAAGGGGCTTCGGGGCCCGGTGGCCGAGGTGGCTGCGGCCGTGCGGGCGGGGCCCCTGCCCCCGTCCCCGGCCAGAGGCCGCTCGCGGCGATCTCGGCCGCGGTGTCGGCGACGGTCCGCACGATCCGCTCGCAGTCCGCGTCGTCGTGTGCGGCGCTGAGGAAGCAGGTGCGCCCCTCCCACACGTACACGCCACGGCTGAGCAGCCCGAGGAAGAACATGTCCTCCGCTCGCTCGGAGCCGCCGACGTTGATGCGGAACAAGGACGAGAAGTTCTCCACGGTGACCGGATAACCGTGCGCGGCGGCGTGTGCGTTGATCGCCTCGGCCATGTCCGCGGTCCGCCGGGTGAGGTCGGCCTGCAGCCGGGGCGACTCCTTCTTCAGATGTCCGACCATGTGCTGCGCGACGGCCATCGCCATCGGCTGTTTGCTGAACGTCCCGGAGAACACCATGCTCGGTCGCTGCGGCAGTCCGGCGTCCCCCTGCCGCCAGCGACCGCCGTCGATGGGCGCCATGAACTCCGCGTCGCCCGCGATGACCCCGAGGGGCATGCCGCCACCGATGACCTTGCCGTAGGTGACCAGGTCCGGACGGACACCGAAGTATCCGGCCGCACCGGCCGGATGGCACCGGAAACCGGTGATGATCTCGTCGAAGATCAGTGCGGCGCCCACGTCGCTGGTGAGCGTGCGAAGCCGCCGCAGCAGCTCCGCGGGCTGGTAGCCGGGGCGCCGGCTCTGGACCGGCTCCACCAGCACCGCCGCCAGCCGTTCGCCGTAGGACTCGAGCACGGGGATCGCCGACTCGTCGTACGGGACGGCGATGACGTCCTGAACCATGCCGGCCGGCGTGCCCCGGCCGAGGGTCGTCGTCTCACCGGGCAGCCCACCGGCCCGGGGAGCGACCAGCACGCCGTCGAAGGTGCCGTGGAACGACCCGGTGAACACCGCGAGCAGATCTCTCCCGGTCTTGGCGCGAGCCGCGCGCACCGCGGCCATGACCGCCTCGGTGCCCGAGGTGGCGAAGCCGACCCGGTCGACCCCGGTCAACGACGCGATGCCGCGGGCGACGTCTCCCGCGGTCGACGACTGCGGGCCCAGCAGCAGTTCGGAGGGCTCGAAGGAGCGCAGCGCCCGCGTCACCGGCTCGGACGCGTGTCCCAGCATGGTGACGCCGAAGCCCATGCACAGGTCGAGGTACTCGCGCCCGTCCACGTCGACGAAGTGTGAGCCCTCGCCTCTGACCCCGACCACCGGGTAGCTCACCTCGCGGCGGCCCGTGCGCAGCGAGAACACCACGTTCCGCTGATCGACGAGCGTGTACCGGTCCTCCTCGGTGACTCGTTTCGACACCGGGGTACGCCGGAGCCGCTCCTGCTCCTCCTCCGTCGGGAGCCCGGACGTCTCGTCGGGCCGGTGCTCGGGCTCGGACCGCGGCGCCGGCGCGGAGACCTGCGCGGGGGCCGGAGTGGGAGCCGGAGCGGGGGCCGGCTCCCGAGCCGGGGCGGGCGCGGGCGCGTCGCCCGACGGGCGCCAGCTCGCCGGCACGAGACCGGTGAGGTGCTCGGCCAGGAGGGCGGGCGAATCCCGCTCGAAGTACAGCAGACGGACGTCGACGGCGACCTGGAACTCGGCCGACAGCGCGTCCGCAAGCTGAATCAGCAGGAACGAGTCGTACCCGACGTTGATGAAGGACGTGCTCGGCGACACCTCCGACAGCGTGAGTCCCACCAGCTTCGCGACAACCTGCCGGATACCCAGTTCGACGCTGTCACGGTCGGCGGTCCCCGGAGGCTGCTCCGGCAAGGACTCCGGCCGACCGGAAGCGGTGGCCGGGACTGGTTCCGCCGGCATGGGCTCGTGCCCCTCCTCGTTGCGTGCGTGAGCGTGGTTCCGGTCGACGCCGTCCCGGTCGGTCCCGTCACGGTCGAACGCGTAGGTGGGGGCGTGGACGACGACACTCCTCGCACCGTCCGCGCGCTCGGCGGTGGACGGGAGCGCCCGGTCGTGCCCGGCCGTCCAGGCCGTCGCGAGCAGCCGGGCGCGCGAGCTCGCGTCGAACCCCGTCTGCCGCCCGGTGGTCATGGCCACCGCGCCGGCACCGAAGACGTCCTTGACGAACGGGGTGACGCCCGTGCCCGAATCCAGAACGACGGCGAGGTCCGCGCCGTCCGCGTGCAGCGCGCTCAGCGCGTCGGCGAACCGGACCGTCCGGACCAACTGGCCGGCCCAGAACCCGGGGTCCCGGGCGGTCGCCTCGTCGATCGCGCCGCCGGTCGTCGGCGACGTCAGCCGCAGTGCCGGGGGCCGCAGGTCGATCTGGGACCAGATCGCGGTGTACTTCTCGGTGAACGGCTCCAGGACCGTGCTGTGGAAAGGGTGCGCGACAGGAATCCTGACCGAGGCGACCCCCCCGGCCCGCAGCTCGGCCGCGACCGCCTCGATCGCCTGCGCCTCACCGCTGAGGACGCAGTCCCTGGCACCGGGCACGATCGCCAACGACACCCGGTCGCTGAGGTACTGGGCGGCCGAGTCCTCGGTCAGCCGTACCCGGATCATCTCCCCGGGCGGGGCCCCTTCCAGGATGCGGGCACGCTCGGTGAGCACGGTCGCGGCATCGGCCAGGGTGAGCACTCCGCCGACCACACCGGCGGCCAGTTCGCCGATGCTGTAGCCGCACAAGGACGTGGGCCGGATGCCGTCGGCGAGCAGCGATCTCGCGATCGCCACGGACCGGACGAGCATCGCGAGCTCGGTGATCCTCGGCGTGGAGGGCTCCCCCGCGCCGGTGAGCAGGGCCGCCACCAGCGGCCGGTCCTCGGCCGCCAGGCTCGACAGAGCCTCCGAGAACGAGTCGGCGAACCCGTCGATCTCCTCTTTCGCCGCCGTCAGGTCACCGAGCGTGCTCCCCTGCCCGGGGAAGACGAGAACGGTGTGAGGCTTCTTCTTCGCCCGCCGGACCCCCGTCCGCCACGTGCTGATCTGCCCGTCCTGCTTGACCACGACGGTGGCCTGCCGGTGGGCGAGCACCCGCCGGCCCGTCGACATCGTGTGCGCGAGCCGGCCCAGGCGTTCCGGCTCCTCGGTGGCGAAGTCCGCCACGCGGTCCATCGTTCTCTCGGCGCTGCGCGCCGACGCGGCGCTGACGGGGAGCACGTACGCACCGTCGGCCGGCGGGTTCGCCGGCTCGCGCACCGGCGCCTGTTCCAGGACGACGTGCGCGTTGGTGCCGCCGACCCCCATCGAGCTGACCCCGGCTCGTCGCGGATGTCCGCCGTCCGCCCAGGACCTCACGTCCGCCGGCACGAACATCCTGGAGTTCGCCGTGATCCTCGGATTCAGCCGCTCGAAGTTCGCGACCGGAGGGATCCGGCCGTGGTGGACGACGAGCGCGGCCTTGATCAGGCCGACGACGCCGGCCGCCGCACCGAGATGCCCGACGTTCGCTTTGACGGCGCCGATCGCGCACGGCGCGCCCTCGGTGCCGAGGGCGCGTTCGAGGCCCGCCCACTCGACGACGTCCCCGATCTCGGTCGCGGTTCCGTGTGCCTCGACGTAGCCGATGTCGCCCTTTGCCACGCCCGCCGCGGTCAGCGCCGCGGAGATGACCTGGCTCTGCTGCTGCACGCTCGGCGCCGTGAACCCGGCCTTGCGCCTGCCGTCGTTGTTGATCGCGCTGCTGCGGATGACGGCGTGGATCTCGTCTCCGTCGGCGAGCGCACGGTCGAGTCGTTTGATCACCACCGCGCCCGCCCCGCTCGCCGAGATCGTGCCGTCGGCGGACGCGTCGAACGGACGGCATCGGCCGTCCGAGGACCAGATGCTGCCCGGCTGGTGGTAGTAGCCCGCCCGGTGCGGGTGCTCGACGTTCACTCCCCCGGCCACGGCCACGTCGGAATCACCGGACAGCAGGCTCTGGCCGGCGAGGTGCAGCGCGACCAGCGAGCTGGAACAGGCGCTCTGCACCGTCAGGGACGGACCGCGCAGGTCGAGGGCGTAGGCGATCCGGGTGGACAGGAGGTCATGGTCGATCAGCGACACCCAGTTGACCGCCTCCGACGACATGAGCGGCCTCGTGGCATCGCCCCACCTGGGGTCGCCGATGCGCTCCAGGACCGGGATCGGCGAGCCGGCTCCACCGGCCGCGAAGAGACCGATCCTGCCGGAGTTCCGCAACGGGTCGCAGGCGGCGTCCTCCAGGGCCTCGAGGACGACCTCCATCATGACGCGGTGGTTGACGTTCACAGCCTGGGCTTCACCGGCGGTGATGCCGAAGGCGGCGTGGTCGAACTCGTCGTGATCCTCAAGCGGCGCGGCCACCGGCACGTAAGGGTGTCTCACGTCCGGGGGAAGGACGATTCCCTCGCGCCGGCGATCCTGCTCGCTGACCTCCACCATGCCTGTCGCGCCGGCCTCGACGTTGGCCCACAGTGCACGGTAGTCGGCGGCGCCGGGGACGCGGCACGCCATGCCCACGATGGCCAGCGGTTCACGCATCCGCCTCTCCCCGCACTCCACCAGCCCGACGACCGGCCGGAGGCAGAACCTCCGGGATCCCGAGCGAGTCCATCGCCGTTTCGGAGTGCGTCAGCAACATCGCCAGGATCTCCTGATACGCGTCGCAGTAGTCGCGGGAGAGCCGGGGCGAGTAGGCGCGCAGCGCGTACTGCCAGTCCAGAGCGATGCCGGCCTCGGTGATGTCGCAGACGACCCCGAGGTCGAAAGGCCCCTGCGAGGTGCGGGCGACGCGCTCCGACAACGTGCCCTCGCCGAGGGCCAGTCCACCGCTGGCGCCGGCGGAGAACGTCGTCCGGACCAGTTCGGTGCCGGCGGGCGATCCGTCCGCTCGCCACAGATCCGCCACCTTGCTGAACGGCAGGTCCTGGTTGTCGATGGCGTCCAGCAGGTTCATCGACACCTCGCGCAGTGCTGCGGCGAACGTGCCCGACAGGTCGATCCGCGCGCGCGTCACGGCCATGTTCGTGAGCATTCCCACGGTGCGTGCGAACTTCGGGGTCCGGCAGCTCGTCGCGGTCCCGACGCACACGTCGCCGTCGCCGGTGGCGGCGGCGGTCATGACACTCATCGCGCACAGCAGAACGGAGAACGGTGTCGATCCCGCGCGGCGCCCGTACGCCACCACCTGGCCGGCCAGCGCATCGTCGAGCGTCGTCGACAGGAGTGTCGTGGACAGATCGCCGTTCTCCGGCGCCGCCGGACTCCCCTCCGCTGCCCGGGAGTCTCCGGGCAGGACGCTGCCGGCGGCGCCCGAGAGCCCGCCGACCCAGGACTTCAGGTCGTCGCGGGTCATGTCGCCGGCGAGGGCCGCGAGCTGGTCCGTCACGAAGGCGGAGTATCCGGGCGTGACCGGCGCGAGCTCCGGCGTCGTGCCCGCCCGGGCCGAGCGGTACAACTCGCCGAAATCGTCGACGACGAGCGCCATCGAGCTGCCGTCGCAGATGATCTGATGAGCGGAGAGGACCAGCCCTGTCCGGCTGTCCGACAGGAGCACGGCGGTGAGCCTGATCGCCGGCCGGTCGGTGAGGTCGAACGTCGTGTTCGTCGCGTCGGCGATGGCGCGTTCGAACCGCTCGGTCTGCGCGGCCCCGGACAGCTCCCGGAGATCGAGCACCTCGACCGGGGCGTGCGCCGGATCGGGGCCGACGACCTGTACGACGGTACCGTCCACCTCGCGGAAGGTGGTTCGCAGGGACTCGTGGCGGCGCGCCGTCTCCTCAAGGGCGTACGTGGCGGCGGCGACGTCGAAGGTACCGTCGAAGAGATAGACCTCCGGCATGATGTACGCCGTGCTCCGGGGGTTCTGCCGCCAGAAGCGCCAGAACTGCTCCTGGAGCGGCCCGAGCGGGACGATGCGCTCGCCCACCTCCGTGCTCGTCAACTGACGTCCCCGATGAGCTTGCAGAGGTTCCGCGTGGTGCGTGCCTGGAAGAAGTCCCGCAACCGCACCCGGACGCCGAGCTCTTCGCGGATCTGGGCGAGGATGTTCAGCGAGTCCAGCGAGCCGAGGCCCAGCGTGAAGAACTCGTCGTCGAGCGAACACGGGGCGTCCGTCATCGACCGCACGATCGCGATCACCCGTTTCTCGACCTCGGTCATGCCGGACTCGTCGGGCTTCTCGTCCCGGGCTCCGGTCTCGGCCGGCTTCACCAGTCGCGCCAGTGCCGGGACGTCCGCCTTCCCGCGTTCGGTCATCGGCATGGACTCCACGCGCCGGACCACGGCGGGCACTTCGTAGCCGGGGAGCTCGCCGGCCAGGTGGTCCCGGACACTGGCCTCCTCCCCCGCTTCGGCCACGCCACGAGCACCGACGTAGCAGGCGACGAGCACGGGGGCCGGGGCGTCGCGGTCCACGAACGCGACCGACTGGGCGACAGCGGGATGCCGGTTGAGGACCGTCGAGATCTCGGACAGTTCGATCCGCCGTCCGCTGATCTTGACCTGGTCGTCCGACCGCCCGTGGAAACTGTAGGTGCCCTGCGGCGACACCTTCGCGAGGTCGCCGGTCCGGAACAGCCGGGAGCCCGGCGGACCGGAGGGGTCCGGGATGAATCGCTCGGCGGTCAGCCGGGGATCGTTCAGGTACCCGCGCGCCACGCCCGCGCCGCCCACGTACAGGTATGCCGGCTCGCCGTCGGTCGCCGGGTCGAGGTCGGCGTTGCGGTAGAGGTGGATCCGCGTCCCGGGCAGGGGTTCGCCGATCGGCGCTTCCTGGAACCCGTCGTCGGTCACCCGGCCGCCCGTCGCGGCGACCGTCGTTTCCGTGGGACCGTACTGCACCACGACGCACTGGCTCGCGGCCAGTTGGCGCACGACGCCGTTGGGCACCGCCTCGCCGCCGATGAACGCCAGTCGCACGGCGGAGTCGCCGGGTACGTAACCCGCGGCCAGCAGCCCGGAGTACCAGGACGGCACGCCGCTGAGGACCGTGACCTTGTGCTCGGCGATGCAGTCGATGTGCTCCTGCCACGAGCCCTCGGTCAGATCCGGCGCGACGACGAGCTCGGCACCCGCCGCGAGGAGCAGGACGGGCCGCAGCGACGCGTCGAAGGCGAAGTCGGCCGAGAGCAGCACCCGCAGGTCGGTCTCGTCGTGCACACCCGGCTGCTTCACCAGGTCGCGGAGGTACCGCGCGTAGTTGTCCAGCGCCCCGAACTCGACACAGACCGCCAGCGGGGTACCGGTGGAGCCGGACGTGCAGATGACGTAGGCCAGATTGCGCTCGGTCGCGCTCACCCCGTCGGCCCGGGCACGGCCTTCGCGCAGGCGCCGGGCAGACAGCCCCGACTCACCCGGCATGCCACCGTGCGCGCCGTCGGACGCCTCCAGAGCGAAGGTGGCCACCTCGGCGAGGACGCGCTCACGCCGCCGCTCGGGCCACTTCACGTCGACCGGCAGGTACGCCGCACCCGTCATCCAGATGCCGAGCATGGCGATGATCGAGTTGCCGCCCCGGGGCAACACGGTTGCCACCACGTCTTCCGGGCCGGCCCCCTGCGCGCGCAACTGATCGTGGAGATCGGTCACCTTCGCCATGAGTTCGCCGTAGTCGAGCAGTCCTCCCCCGGAGCGGACCGCGGGTCGGCGCGGTTCACGTGCGGCGATGTCGCCGACCTGTTCCAGTACGGACAGTCCACTCACAGGCAGCCTTCCCCTAGGTCGCGAAGTCTCCGGGCGGCGAGTCGTCACGGGAAACCCACGATATAAGATCACCCCCCGCTGGCCGGACGATATGCTGCCGCACGGATCAACACCCCGAAAAGGAGCCCCTCCCGCCATGCGACGCATCCCCGAGCTAGGCGCGGGCGCAGTCGATCACCGCTCGGCCAGCAGGTATCTACTGTGGCTCGTCGGGCGTCAAAAGGCCAGCACGGCCTGGGGGATGGTGACTTCCGCGGTGTGGAACGCCGGCCAGGCGTTCATTCCGGTCGCCATCGGCCAGTCCCTGGACCAGGGCATCGCCGGCCGCGACAGCGGCGACCTGGTCTTCTGGTCCGTTGTCATCCTCCTGCTCGGCGTCGTGAGAGCGGCCGCGGGGATCGCGTTCTACCGGCAGACGGTCGTCAGCCGCACCGTGTCCGCCGGCCTGACGGTCCAGGCGGTCACGCGGCACGTCACGAAGCTCGGGGGCTCGCTGCCGCGAGGGCAGGACGCCGGCAACCTGACCGCGACGGTAACGTCGGACGTGACCACGATCGGCAACGGACTGCTCCACGCCGGCCGGGTCCTCGGTTCGATCGTGGCCGTCATCGTGGTCACCATCTTCATGCTCACGATCTCGGTGCCGCTCGGGCTGATGGTCCTGGTGCTGGTTCCCGCGCTCCTCGCGCTCAGCGGACTTCTGCTGCGCCCCCTGTACCGGAACCAGGACGCGTACCGGTCTCAGCAGGGACGGCTGGCGGCCAGGGCCGTCGACATCGCCTCGGGACTGCGGGTGCTGCGCGGGGTCGGCGGCGAGAGGCAGTTCTCGACGGCCTTCCACACCGATTCCGCACACCTGCGTGCCGCGGACACCGAGGTGGCCCGGGCCGAGGCGAATCTCGAGGCGGCGCGCATCCTCATGCCGGGCCTGATCGCCGCGATCACCACCTACATCGCGGCTCTCTTCGCGCTCGACCAGCAGGTGACGATCGGTCAGATGGTCGCGTTCTACGCGTTCGCGGTCTTTCTCGCCCTCCCCCTCAACGACATCATGGAAGGCGCGAAGCAGGTGACCCAGGCGCTGGTCTCCGCCGGCCGTGTCACGGCGCTGCTGAACACCGAGGCGCCGGACCGGACGCGGCCGGCGGTGGCCACCGGGACGAACGGCGCGGCCCACCTGGTCGACCGGACCTCGGGGCTGGAGGTCCCCCCGTCGACCCTGATGGCGGTCGCGTGCGCCGAGCCGTCCTCCGCCGAGCTGATCGCCCGGCGGTGGGCCCGCTACGAGGGCTCCGGCGATGTCACGTTGGACGGCGAGCCGCTGGCTTCGCTGCCGCTGTCCGTCATACGTTCCCGGGTGCTGCTGGCACGCAACAGCGACCGGTTCTTCGGCGGCACCATCAGGCACGAGATCGCGCCGGCCGCCTCGCCGGAACAACTCGCGGCCGCGTTCGAGATCGCCTGCGCGGCGGACATCATCGACTCGCTTCCGGACGGCTCCGACACGCGGATGCGTGGGCGGGGCAGAACGTTCTCGGGTGGCGAGCTGCAACGCCTGCGACTGGCCCGCGCGATCCTGGCCGGCGCCGAGATCACCTTGCTCGTCGAGCCGACCAACGCCGTCGACGCCTACACCGAGCACACCGTCGCGGCCAATCTGGCCAGGTACCACGAGGCTCTCGCGGACGGCCGGAGCACGGTCGTGTTCACGGTGAGCCCGTTGTTGCTGCAGCATGCCCGGCAGGTCGCCTACGTCGCCGACGGCCGAGTGGTCGCCACGGGGTCGCACAGGGAACTACTGGCGACCCATTCCGCGTACGGGGACCTGATCAGGCGCGAGGACGCACTGGAGGCCGGCCGATGACCGCGCGCACGCTCCCCGTGGCCGGCGAGAAGACGGTCCGCCGCTTTGTGTGGACGCTGGTGCGAGGCCACAAGCGGGAACTGGCACTGGTGCTGGTGCAGTACGGGTTGGCCGCGACCAGCGGTCTGGTCGGGCCCAGACTGCTGGGCGCCATGGTTCAGGCCGTACGCGACGGCACGACGGCCGGCCACGTGACGGTCCTCGCGGGCGCCCTGCTGGGGTTCATTCTCCTGCAGGTCTTCCTGATCGGCGTCGCCTTCCGCTCGGCGGGCAGGCTCGCCGCGACGGTCCTGGCCGAGATCCGCGAGAAGTTCGTCGACGATGTGCTCGAACTTCCCCTCGCCGTCGTCGAGACCTCCGACGACGGCGATCTGGTGACGCGGGCGTCGCGCGACGTCGACATGCTGCGGCGCACCATGCAGTTGGCGGTACCTCAGGTGACCGAGGCCGTGGTGTGGGTCGTGCTCAGTGTCGGCGCTCTCCTGCTGGTGTCGTGGCAGCTCTCGTTCGCGCTGCTGGTGATCGCGCCGCCGCTCGTGCTCGTCAACCGGTGGTATCTGAACCGCAGTTACACCGCGTACCTGCGCGAGGCCGAAGCGTCGGCACGCATCACCGAGGGCCTGAGCGCCACCGTCGCGGGAGCGTCGACCGTCGAGGCGTTCGGCCTGGAGGCCGACCGCATGCGCCACACCGTCGAGGACACCCGGTCCTGGTACGGCGCCGTCGGCAGGACGCTGCGGTTGCGCAGCGTCCTCTACCCGGTCGAGGAGTTCCTCTTCGTCGCGCCGCTGGCCGTGGCGCTGCTGCTCGGCGGGTTCGCCTACGACCATGGCTGGGTCAACCTGGGCCAGGTCACCGCCGCGACGCTGTACATCCTGCAGGCGATGGTTCCCCTGGAAGTCCTGCTCGACTGGGTGCCCACGCTGCAGCAGGGGAAGGTCTCACTGGCGCGTCTGCTCGGCGTCGCGGACGCGGAGACGAAGCCGGCAGCGACGAAGCGGGAGAGCGTCATCTCCTCGGCCGACCTGTCCACGAGTGCCCTTCGGTTCGGCTACGAGGACGGGCCGGACGTGCTGCACGGGATCGACCTCACGGTGCGGCCGGGTGAGCGGCTCGCCATCGTCGGCCAGACCGGGAGCGGCAAGTCGACGCTCGCCCGCTTGCTGTCCGGGGTCTACCACCCGCGTGCCGGCAGCGTGCGTATCTCCGGGGTTCCGCTGCACGAGATTCCGCTGCACGAACTGCGCCGGCACGTCATGCTGGTCACCCAGGACCACTACGTCTTCGGCGGCTCGCTCCGGGAGAACCTCGAAATGTCCACCTCCCGGGCCGGCCGGGACGTGCGGGCGCAGCCCGACGACCTCGCGCTGTGCACGGCCCTGGAAACGGTCGGCGCGAGCGAATGGCTCGCCGGGCTTCCGGAGAAACTGGACACCGTGGTCGGCGCGGGCGGGGAGTCCTTGACGGACGCGCAGGCGCAACAGCTTGCCCTCGCCCGGCTGTTGCTGGCGGATCCACCGGTGGTCATCCTCGACGAAGCGACCTCGCAGATAAGCCCGGGCCCGGCCCGCAGCCTTGAGCGGGCGCTCGCGACCGTGCTCGAGGGTCGCACGGTCATCGCGATCGCGCACCGCCTGCACACGGCCTACGACGCGGACCGGATCGCCGTGATGGAGCACGGGCGGCTCGTCGAGATCGGTTCCCATCAGGACCTTCTCGAGCAGGGCGGCACCTACGCCCGGTTGTGGTCAAGCTGGCTCTGACTCCGCGTCTTCGAGCCGGGAATTGCAGTGGGAAACGAACTCCTCGATCGTTGCGTACTCCAGCAACTCGACGACGTCCGTTGCGATGCCCAGGACCGATTTCAGTTCGTCGACCAACTTGATCAGCAGAAACGAGTTTCCCCCGACGTCGAAGAAGCTGGTGACCGTGTCGATCTCGGAGACATCCACCCCGATCACGTCTGCCCACACCTGGGCAATATCTCCTTCGTGCACCGCCATCGTCGGCAACCTCCTGCGCTTCCCGGCCCGGTCGGGGCTCCCGTCACGAATGTAGCCGGAGCGCCGGGGTGACCCCGCAGTCGGCCTTCCACCCCCGACGCTCGACACCGTCGCATCCTACGCCGAAGATCACCGGGTGTCGCCGGGTTGGCGAGGTGCCCACGTTGTTCTGCCCTGGGGGGTTATGGACGGCGGCGGCAGCCGATCGCGGGAATACGCGGGTCACCATCCCTCTTTCTGCGCCCTGGCCTCATACAACAGAACGGCCGCCGAGACGGAGACGTTGAGCGAGTCGGCATTGCCGAGCATCGGCACGAACACCCGTTTGAAGTCGGGCTGGTTCCACGCCTTCGGAATCCCGTACTTCTCGGCGCCGAGAACAATCGCCGTGCGGCCCTTCCCGTAATCGTGCTGCCGATAGTTGCGCGAGTTTCTGGTATCGCTGAGATACACCTCGACGTCCCACTTGCGCAGCCACGCCACGGCGTCCTCGACCTGGTCGAACTCGATGATGGGCGTCGTCAGCAGCATTCCCTGACTGGCCCGGAACACCTTCGGGTGCGTGAGTCGAGTGCGGCGGTTCGTCAGCACCAGGCAATCACCGCGACAGGCGTCGAAGGTGCGGATGAGGGTGCCCAGGTTGCCGGGGATCTCCATGCCATCGGCGACGATCACCAGCGCGTTCGGCGGCAGCCGCACCTCCTCCGGGGTATGCCTCGGGAGAGCCGCAAGCGATACCAGCCCATCCGGCCGGTCCCGCTCGGAGATGCGCTCCAGCGTCTTCGCTGATATCTGGTAAGCCGACTGAGCGCGGTCCATGAGCTGTTCGGCGCGTTTGCGGGCCTCGTCACCGTAAGCGGCTTCCGGGCACCAGAAGAACGCATCGATGGTCACGTCATTGTCGAGCAGCAGGTTGTGCGCCCACAGACCTTCAGCGACGAAGAGCTTGTGCGGGTTCGGTGCCGAGTTCCTTTGGATCGACACGATCTGGCGAATCCGCGGATGCTGCGCCCCGATGTGTTGCAGTTTCACCATCGTCCTGTCGCCGCTCCATCAGTGCCGGAACGGCTCATGCTAACGCACCGTCCACAACGCCAAGACGCCGTTCCCCGTTCGGTATACCACCCTGCCGCGCGGTCGCCGGCCGCACTGCCCGGTCCTCTCGTGCCGGCCCCGTGGCGAGCCGGGGTGGGCGGTGTCCCGGGGACACGCCCGTCCGCGGGACGGTCAGCCGTAGTGCGCCCGGGTGCGGGACTTGGCCGCCTCCGGGGCTCCGGCGCGGTCCAGGCCCAGGAGTGCCGCGCCCAGCACCGGCGGGGCGGTGACCACCCGGGGGACCGCCTTCGGGGCGCGGGTCGTGAGCAGCGTGCGGATCCGGTCGTCCAACTGCGCGTGGCCCGCGGCCAGGACGCTGCCGCCGAGCACCACGGGCACCTCCTCGTCCATCAGGCCGAGCCGCTCCAGCGCCACCGCGGCCAGCGCCACCACCTCGTCGGCCTGCCGGTCCACGAGCGACCGCGCCACCGGATCGCCCGCGGCGGCCACCGCGAAGAGCAGCGGCGCCAGCCGCCGGGTGCGCGCCACCGGGATCGTGCCCAGGTGGACGCCCTCGATCAGCTCGTGCATCGTGCCGAGGCCGAAGTGCGCGGGCAGCTCCGTGGCCAGGGCGGTCGGCTCGCCGCGGCCGTCCTCGGCCCGCGCCGCGTACCAGACCGCCTCCGCCGCGAGACCCGCGCCGCCGCCCCAGTCGCCGGAGAGCTTGCCGAGGGCGAGGAACCGGTGGGTGCGGCCGTCGGGAAGCAGCCCGGCGCAGTTGATGCCGGCGCCGCAGACGACGGCGACGCCGCGCGGCTCGGCGCCGGGCGGAAGGCCGGCGCGCAGCAGGGCGAACGTGTCGTTGTGGACGGCGACCGTACGGCCCCACCCCCGCTCCCGGAGCGCCGCGGCGATGGTGCGCTCCTCGACGGGCAGGTCGACGTTGGCCAGGCACGCGGAGACGTGCGCGGCGACCGGCCCGGAGCCGGGTGCGGCCGGGACCCCGGCCCCGCCCGGCGCACCGGAGCCCTCCGGCCCGCCGGTGGCGCTCCGTACCGCCCCGGCCACCGCCTCCGCCAGCACGTCGACCGCCGCCGCCACCCCCGTCGCCGGCGGCCGGAAGCCGCCGCTGCGCCCCTGCCCCAGCACCGTGCCGTCCGCCGCGACCAGCGCCGCGTCCGTCTTGCTGTTCCCGGCGTCGATCGCCAGCACAGCCGCTGCCCGCCCCGGGCTCAGGCCCACGGCAGGTGTTCCCGGTTGTGCGCGATCAGTGCGTCCGTCAGCCGCTCGGCGCGGTTGTACTGCCCGATGAGCGGGTGCGCGAGCAGCGCGCGGAAGACACGCTCGCGCCCGCCGTGCAGCGCCGCCTGGAGCGCCAGGTTCTCGTACGCCGTGGTGTGCGCGACGAGGCCGGCGAAGAGCGGGTCCAGCTCGCGGACGGCCAGCGGCCTGGCCCCTTCGGCGGTGACCTCCGCCTGCACCTCGACGACCGCGTCGTCGGGGAGGAACGGCAGCGTGCCGCGGTTGGCGGTGTTGACGACCTGGACGGCGCCGGCCGCCCCGCCCAGCAGGGACGCGGCGAGCGCGACGGCGGCCTCGGAGTAGTACGCGCCGCCGCGCTTCGACAGCAGCTCCGGCTTGGTGTCGAGCGCCGGGTCGGCGTACATCCGCAGCAGCTCGGCCTCCATCCCGGCGACCTGCGCGCCCCGCGTGGGGCCCTCCCGCTGGTCGCGCACGACCTGGTCGTGGACGTAGAAGTAGCGCAGGTAGTACGAGGGCACGACGCCGAGGCGGGTCAGCAGTTCGGGCGGGAGGCGCAGGTCCGCGGCGATCCGGGCGCCGTGCTCACCGATCAGCTTGGGCGTCACGTCGACGCCGCCGGGGCCGCCGAGGCGCACGGCCAGCTCCCAGGTGAGGTGGTTGAGGCCGACGTGCTCCAGGTGGACGTCCGCGGGTGGGGCGTCCAGGAGTCGTGCGAACGTCCGTTGCAGATGGATGGCCACGTTGCACAGGCCCACCGCGCGGTGCCCGGCCTGCAGCAGCGCGCGGGTGACGATACCGACGGGGTTGGTGAAGTCGATGATCCAGGCGTCGGGGGCGGCCTTGCGGACCCGTTCGGCGATGTCGAGCACCACGGGCACGGTGCGCAGCGCCTTGGCGAGACCCCCCGCGCCGGTCGTCTCCTGCCCGACGCAGCCGCAGTCCAGCGGCCACGTCTCGTCCTGCTGCCGCGCCGCCTGCCCGCCGACGCGCAGTTGGACGAGCACGGCGTCGGCGCCCTCGACACCCTCCTCGAGGCCGGCGGTGGTGACGACCCGCCCGTCGTGGCCCTGCCGGGCGAACATCCGCCGCGCCAGGGCGCCGATCAGATCCAGCCGCTCCGCGGCGGGGTCGATGAGTACCAGTTCGTCGACGGGCAGCGTCTCGCGCAGTCGCGCGAACCCGTCGACCAGCTCGGGCGTGTAGGTCGAGCCGCCGCCTACCACTGCGAGTTTCACCCTGTGCCTCCTGTCAGCGTGCCGCCCTCGATGAAGGCTTTCCGGGCGAAGAAGAAGACCACGAGCACCGGGGTCATGACCAGGACGGTAGCCGCCGTGGTGAGGTTCCGGTCGGTCTGGTGGGCGTCCTTGCACGACTCCGGTCCGTAGCTCAGGGTCCACCGGCCAGGGTTCTCCGAGGCGTGGATCTGCGACCCGAAGGAGCCGTTCCAGCAGGAGAAGAAGGGGAGGAGGGCGGCGGCGCGGGCGCGTGGGCGGGTCGGGGGCATGGTCGTCGTACCTCCTCGGCGGGTGGGGAGTGACGCGGGGCGTGCGGCGGGCCGGCGGAAGCGCGAAGCGGGCAGGCGTGGTGGGGCCGGGCGGGGTCAGCGGGCGGTGGTGTCGAAGACCTCGTCGCGGGTGGCGGCAAGCGCGGTCTCCAGGGCACCGGTGAGGACGGGGTGCCGCTCGACCGCGCCGGTCACCAGGCGCGGCCGGGGTGCGGCCAGCTCGGCCAGCTCGGCCTGGACGAGCGCACGCAGCCGGTCGCCGCCCGCGGTGAGCACGGCGCCGGAGAGCACGATGAGCTGAGGGTCGAGGACGGCGACGACGGAGGCGAGGCCGACGGCCAGACGCTGCGCGAACCGGTCGAGCAGGCCGGCGTGGCCGGGTACCCCGGGCTCGGCGGCGGCGCGGGCGACGAGGCCGGCGGCGATCTCGGCGTGGCTCCCGCGTCCCGGGGTCAGGCCCAGCTCGCGGGCGAGGGGGGCGAGCGCCTGGGCGCCGGCCAGCTCCTGGAAGCCGCCGCTGTTGGCGCGGGTGACCTGGCGTACCAGGGTCGCGCCGGGCACCGGCAGGAAGCCGACCTCACCGGCGCCGCCGGTGCTGCCGCGGTGCAGCCGGCCGCCGATGACGACGGCGGCGCCGAGGCCCTCCTCGTTCCAGAGCAGCACGAAGTCGTCGTGGCCGCGGGCGGCGCCGCGGCGCTGCTCGGCGACGGCGGCGAGGTTCACGTCGTTGTCGTACGCGACCGGCATCGGCAGGGCGGCGGCCAGCTCCTCCAGGAGCGTCGGCGCGTGCCAGCCGGGCAGGTGGGAGGCGTAGCGCAGGCGACCGGTACCGGGGTCGAAGGCGCCGGGGGTGCCGATGACGGCCCGGTGCAGCTCGGCGCGGGTGAGCCCGGCGTCCTTGGCGGCGCCGTCGACGGCGCGGACGACGCGGCGCACCGTCCCCTCCGCCGCGGCGCCGCCGGTGCGCTTGGCGGTGGCCAGTTCGTACGAGCCGACGGTGCGCCCGGTGACGTCGGCGACGGCCGCGCGGATCCGGGCGGCGGTGACGTCGAGCCCGACGACGTGGGCGACGGTGGGGTTGAGGGCGTAGAGCTGGGCGTTGGGTCCCGGGCGGCCCTCGCTGGTGCCGGTGGCGATCACCAGCCCGGCCGCCTCCAGCCGGGCGAGCAGCTGCGAGGCGGTCGGCTTCGACAGGCCGGTGAGCTTGCCGAGCCGGGTGCGCGAGAGCGTGCCGTGGTCGAGCAGCAGCTCCAGCGCGGCGCGGTCGTTCATCGCGCGCAGCGTCCCCGGGCCACCGGCCATGGGTGTCACCTCTCACCGGTCCGGACACGTGCCGTACCGCTCGCCGGGAATGGTTAGGAAACTTTCCTATCGGAGTCCGGCGAAAATAGTGCCGCCGGCGGGGCACGTCAAGGGGAACGGGCGAAACGCGGGCCGGTCCGCCCGCCGCGGCCGGGGGCCGGGGCTACTCCCCGCCACCACCGCCGCCCGAGGATGCCGGCTGCTGCACGATCGTGACCCGCTCGGTCCGTCCCGGCACCGTCGCGCCGGGCGGTATGTCCGACATGACGGTCCCGGCCGCGAGCAGCGCCTCGCGGATCCGCCAGCGCAGCTCGCGCTCGACCCCGATGGACTTCCCCGGCATCGTCTTGACCTGCACCTGGAGGGTCGCCGTGCCCTGCGAGACGGCGGTGAGACCGAGCACCTCGACCTCGCCCCACAACTGCTCGCTCCACGGCTCGGTCCGGCCGAACTCCTCGCCGGCGGCGGCGATCACGTCGCGCACCCGGTCCAGGTCCTCGCCGGCCGCCACGGGCACGTCGACGACGGCCGTCGCCCAGCCCTGGCTGAGGTTGCCGATCCGCTTGACCTCGCCGTTGCGCATGTACCAGATCGCCCCGTTGTCGCCGCGCAGCTTGGTCACCCGCAGCCCGACCTCGATCACCTCGCCGGTGACCTCGCCGACGTCGATGGTGTCACCGACCCCGTACTGGTCCTCGACGAGCATGAAGATGCCGGAGAGGAAGTCCATGACGAGGTTGCGGGCGCCGAAGCCGAGCGCGACGCCCGCGACGCCCGCGCTGGCCAGCAGCGGCGCCAGATCGATGTCGAGCGCGGACAGCACGGTCAGGGCGGCTGTGCCGAGGATCACGAAGGAGGCGCTGCTGCGCAGGATCGAGCCCAGTGCCTCGGATCGCTGTCTGCGTCTCTCGTGGTTGACGAGGAGGCCGCCGAGCGCGGTGCCGTCCACGGCGTCGGCGGTGCGCGTCATCCGCGTGATCAGCTTGGTGATCATGCGCTGGACGACGCGGCGCAGCACGTACGCGATCACCACGACGAGCAGGATCCGCAGGCTCACGCCCAGCCACGAGGCCCAGTTCTCCTGGATCCACCCGGCCGTCTCCTCCGCGCTCTTGCGCGAGTCCTCGAGCGGGGTCGGGGAAGGGCTCTCGGCAGCCGGGCGGACGGTGGCGAACACGGCGTGGAACCTTCCGTTCAGGGGTGGACGCTTCCCCTACGCCCGGCGGGCGTGGGGCACCCCCGACCCTACCCGCCGCTCCGGCCTGCCTCTTTGCCGATTCTTTACCTATGCGGCGACGTCCGGCGCCCGCCGCGGGGCGGTCCGGCGGGGCACGTGTTGCGGTCCGGTTACCGCCCGCGCGGGCAGGCGTAGGGCGGGGCCGAAAGGGGGATCAACATCACGGGGCGCGGCCGTGGAACCTTGCCGGGCGGTTGGCCCGTTTACCTGATCGTGGTGGCGCGGAGGCGGGGGTGCAGGACACACTGTTGACCAGATCGTCCCGGCGCGAGCCACGCGCCGCCGGCGTACAAGGAGGCACCGTGCCGCACGTCCTCGTCCTCAATGCTTCATACGAGCCGCTCGGCGTCGTGCCGCTGCGCCGCGCGCTCGTGCTGGTGCTGAACGGCAAGGCTGTGAGCCTGGAGGAATCCGGTGCCTTTCTCCACAGCGCCACGCGGGTGATAGCGGCGCCAAGCGTCGTGCGGCTGCAGAGGTTCGTACGGGTCCCCGTCAGGGGGCCCGTTCCGCTCACGCGCCGGGCGCTCTTCGCCCGCGACGGGGGACGCTGCGCGTACTGCGGCGGGGTGGCCACGAGCGTCGACCACGTGATCCCGCGCAGCCGCGGCGGACAGCACCGCTGGGACAACGTGGTGGCGGCCTGCCGCCGCTGCAACCACGTGAAGGCCGACCGGCCCATCCATGAGCTGGGCTGGCGGTTGCGCCACCAGCCCGCGCCGCCGTCCGGACTGGCGTGGCGGATCATCGGGACAGGGCATAGGGACCCGCGCTGGTTGCCCTACCTGCAGCCATACGGCGCGGACGAGGCCCTGGCCCGGATCGACGGCATCTCTGCCTAGAACCGGGCCTTTGTTATGCCCGCCGTGACGCCCGCGGCCCCCTCCGCCGCGGCCCCGTGCCCCGGCTCTCCCCCCGGGGCGGGCAAGCCGGTCGGAACCGGAACCGAACGGGTGCTCTGCGCGTGAAGAAGGGCAGGATAGGAGCCTGAGCCCGCTCGCGCTGCGCGCTACGGTACCGATCCGAACAAGATCCCGGGAATCGCGGTGTGACGGCCTGACCGGGCCGCCATACTTGCCGACGTGCCCGGGGTGGACTGGACCCGCCCACGAACCGGGCGAACAGCCAGCGACCCAGGGGGAGGTCACGTGACGTACCCGCCGCCGGCCGGCAGCGCCGCGCCGCCGGAGCACCAGACCGCGCCTGCGTTTCCCGCGCAGGCCGGGCCGGACGGCCCACTCGCACCGCAGGCGGGCTCCCCCGCGGGCGGCTCCGCCGCACCGCCGCCGCCCGCCGCGCCACCGGGGCGGCGCTCCGCGTTCGCCGAGGGTCTCGACCGGCTGCGCGCCGCCGCGACCACCGAGCCGGGCCGGCTGCGGATCATCGGGGCGGTACTGGCGGCACTCGTCGTGCTCTTCGGGGCGCTGACCGCCTGGCAGGTGTCCGACCGGTCGGCGGCGGCCGACGACGTCATCAACCGCAGCCAGCCACTGAGCGCCGACGCCGCGGACATCTACCGCTCACTGGCCCGCGCCAACACCACCGCGGCCACCGGCTTCCTGGAGGGCGGGCAGGAGCCGCGAGCGGTGCGCGAGCGCTACGACGCCGACATCGAGCTCGCCTCGCAACTGCTGGTGAAGGCCGCGGCCAACTCCCAGGGCGCCGAGGCGTCCCAGAAGCAGATCGAGAAGCTGAACCAGGCGCTGCCGGTCTACACCTCGCTGGTCGAGACCGCCCGCGCCAACAACCGCCAGGGCCTGCCGCTCGGCGGCGCCTACCTGCGCTACGCGGACGAGCAGATGCGCGAGACGCTGCTGCCCGCCGCCGAGCGGCTCTACCTCGCCGAGACCGGCCAGTTGGAGAAGGACTACTCCGACGCCAAGTCGTGGCCGTGGGCCGCGCTGGTCAGCGGACTGCTCGCGCTCGGGGTGCTGTTCTGGGCGCAGCGCCGCCACTACCGCCGTACGAACCGGGTGTTCAACCACGGCCTGCTGGCGGCCTCCGCGGCCACCGTGATCGTGCTGCTCTGGCTCGCCGTCGGGCACACCTTCGCCCGCTCCGGTCTCGGCGACTCCGACCGGCACGGCGCCCAGTCGCTGCACGCGCTGAACGAGGCGCGCATCAACACCCTCAGGGCCCGCGCCGACGAGAACCTGACGTACGTCAACCGCGGCTCCGTCACCACCGAGGACGGTCTCGACAAGTACGAGGACAGCTACCTCAAGGGCATGCAGGAGCTGGCCGGCAAGAAGGCCGACGCCGAACAGGCGCCGGAGAACAGCCTGCTCGGCCGCGCCATGGAGCTGGCCGACGACGACCAGGGCCGCGAACCCATCGCCAAGGCGATGGACAACGTACGCGCATGGCGCGAGATGCACGGCGAGGCGCAGGACAAGAACGTCGCGGGCGACTACGAGGCCGCGAAGGACATGGTCATCGGCGGCGACGGGGAGGAGTCGACCAGCGAGTTCTTCGACGAGGTCGACGACAGCCTGAAGGTGGCCCTGGAGCACGAGCGGCAGGAGTTCACCTCGGCGGCCGAGGACGGGCGCGGGGCGCTCTCCGGCCTGTGGGCCGGCGCCGCGGTGCTCGCCGTGCTCGGGGCCGCGGGCGCGGTGTTCGGCATCGGCCGCAGGCTCTCGGAGTACCGGTGACGGCGAAGGGGGAGGCAGCCATGCGGACACCGAAGGCGACCAGGACGAGGCGGAAACTGCACGGCTGGGGCGGTGTGGCCGGGACGGCGGCGGCCGTCGCGCTGACCGCCGCGCTGCTGCCCGGCCTCGCGGGCGACGACCGGCGGGGCGGTGCGGCGGACGAGCGGGCCGCGGGAGGCGCGGTCGCGGCGCAGCCGGCGACGTCGAGCCAGGAGGAGTGCGAGACGCCGGAGGCGAGCCTGCGGCCGTCGGCGAACGCCTCCGGCGACGGCGTCGAGCGGATCGTCGACCGCGGATACCTGATCGCCGGCATCGACCAGAACAGCTACCAGTGGGGCTACCGCAACCCGCTCACCGGCGAGCTGGAGGGCTTCGACATCGACCTGGCGCGGGCCATCGCCGAGGAGATCCTCGGCGACCCGGAGGACGTCGTCTTCCGCTCCATCCCCACCAGCGAGCGCATCCCCGCGCTGCAGGACAAGCGGGTGGACGTCGTGGTGCGCACGATGACCATCAACTGCGAGCGCATCGAGCAAGTGGCGTTCTCCACCGAGTACTTCACCGGGGACCAGCAGGTGCTCGCGCCCGCCGACTCGGGCATCACCGGCTTCGACGAGTCCCTCGACGGCAAGCGCGTCTGCACCGCCGAAGGCTCCACGGGCCAGGGCGCCCTGGAGGAGGAGTCGTACGGCGCGGAGGTCATGCTGGTGCCGAACCAGCTCGACTGCCTGGTGCGGGTGCAGCTCGGCGAGGCGGACGCGGTCGTCACCGACAACGCGCTGGCGGCCGGCCAGGCCGCGCAGGACCCGTCGATGAAGCTGTTCGGCACCCTGAACCGCCCGGAGCCCTACGGCGTGGCGATGAACGAGAAGGACCACGATCTGGTGCGCCGCGTCAACAAGCTGCTCGAGGACTACCGCAAGGACGGACGCTGGATGGACTCCTACGACGAGTGGCTGGCCGACGCCATGCCGGGGATCGACCGGCCGCCCGCCCCCAAGTACAAGGACTGAGCGGGCTCACGCACCAACGGCACGACATCGGGCAGAGTACGGCAGCACGGAGGGAAACAGATGCCGCTCCCGCCACGGGGTTCGATGGACCGCGAGGAGGTCGATCGTGCGCTCGCGCGGCTGGGAGCCGAGCACGAGGCGATCGAGACCTCGCTGCTCGCGCTCCAGGACCACGCGGGACGCCGGCTCCTGGAGGGCGCCGAGCTGTCCGGTACGACCAAGGAACGGTGGGCCGCCGCCGAGCAGGCGATCTCGCTGCTCTGGGCGCACTTCGACGCCTACACCGGCGCGCTCGGCTCGGCCCGCGAGATCCGGGCCCGCCGCCGCTCTCCGGGGGCCGCGGAACTGGCTGAGCTGACGGCGCTGCTGCGCGACCACGGCGTCACTATCGCGCCGGGCGCCGCCGCCCTGCCCCGTACCGTCGCCGGGGGCTATCCGGCGTCGCTGACCGGCCCGGCCCGGCTGTCGGAGTCGCTGAAGCTCGACGAGCTGGTGGAGCGGATGAACCGGTGGTACGCGGAGGTGATCGACGTCGTCGCGGCGGCGGACTCCGTGTGGTCGGCGCTGCCCGCGCGCATCGACATGCTCGCCGCGGAGCTGCAGCGGACCCGTTCGCTGGCCCAGTCGGTCGGCGTGCGTTCCGGCGAGCACCCGGCGGGCGACGACCTGGAGCGGATCACCGCGGAGCTGGCGTCGCTGCGGGACGAGGTGGTGCGCGACCCGCTGGCGTTCTGGTCCCGGCCGGCGGGGCGCAGCCCCGGTGCGGCGCCGGGCGGCGGCACGCCGGACACCGCGCGCTACGACGCGGCGGCGCGCGGCCTGGAGGACGTGCGCCGGGAGATCGACGCCGTGCTGCACGTCCGGCAGGACGCGGAGGAGCGGCTGATCAGGGTGCGCGACGTGCTCTCGCGCGCGGACCGTACGCTCGGCGAGGCGCGGCGGGCGCGCGGCGAGGTGCTGGCGAAGATCGCGGCCTCCGAGGTGCCGGCGGTCAGCGGCCCGCCGACGGCGCTGAACGAGGAGCTGGCCAACGCCGTCGAGTTCCGCAGGCGCGCCCAGTGGCACCGGCTGTCACCGCTGCTGGAGAGTCTGGAGCAGCGGGCCGAGGAGGAGTTGCTGCGGGCGCGGGAGTCGCTGACGGCGGTGACCGCGCCGCTGGCCGTGCGCGCGGAGCTGCGTGGCCGGCTGGACGCGTACAAGGCGAAGGTGGCCCGGCACGGCTTCGCCGAGGACCGCATCCTGGTGGAGCGGTACGACGCGGCGCGCCGGCTGCTGTGGTCGGCGCCCTGTGATCTGATCGCGGCGGAGCAGGCTGTGCTGCGCTACCAGCGGGCCACGGCGGAGGTGCTGGCGGCGGCTCAGGGGCCACCGCCCTCGCGCGCTCGGCGCGCCGAGGGGGAGGACCGCCCCGGAGGCATGGCGTGAAGCCGGACGGAACGGAGTTGGGGGAGTCATGAGCAACACGCGGGCATGTCAGCGGCCGGGCTGCGGAGGCACGTACGAGGACGTCGGCGGCGGCGAGCTGTACTGCGACACCTGCGGGCTCGCCCCCGTCGTCTCGCCGGACGGGGTGGTCGGGTCGGCGCCCACCGGGGTGACCGGCCGCGGGCGCGGCAGCCGGGGCAGCTCGTCGAGCAGCTCCAGCGCGTCCAGCCGGTCGAGCAGCACCTCGCGGAGCAGTTCGCGGGCGTCGCGCCGGTCGGTCTCCGGGCGGCTGTCGCGCGCGCTGACCGGGGAGTCGACGGGCCGTTCGGTCTCGGTCAAGAGTTCCCGTACGTCCGCGGTGGCCTCCCGCGGCAAGCTGGGCGCGGGCCTGGTGTCGGTGCCGGAGGTGCCGCGGCCCGATCCGCGCACGGCGGTGCTGGCCAACCCCGAGGTGCCCGAGCGCAAGCGGTACTGCAGCCGCAGCGAGTGCGGGGCGCCGGTGGGCCGTTCGCGCAGCGGGCGGCCGGGGCGTACGGAGGGCTTCTGCACCAAGTGCGGGCAGCCGTACTCCTTCGTGCCCAAGCTCCAGGAGGGCGACATCGTCCACGGGCAGTACCAGGTCGCGGGCTGCCTCGCGCACGGCGGCCTGGGCTGGATCTACCTGGCGATCGACCGCGCGGTCGCCGACCGCTGGGTGGTCCTGAAGGGCCTGCTGAACACCGGCGACGAGGACGCCATCGCCGCGGCCGTCTCCGAGCGCCGCTTCCTCGCGGAGATCGAGCACGCGGGCATCGTGCGCATCTACAACTTCGTCGAGCACCTCGACCAGCGCACCGGCAGCCTCGACGGCTACATCGTCATGGAGTACGTCGGCGGCAAGTCGATGAAGGAGATCGCCAACGAGCGGCGCACGCCGGACGGCAAGCGCGACCCGCTGCCGGTCGAGGTGGCGTGCGCGTACGGGATCGAGGCGCTGGAGGCGCTGGGCCACCTGCACAGCCGCAACCTGCTCTACTGCGACTTCAAGGTCGACAACGCCATCCAGCAGGGCGACCAGCTCAAGCTGATCGACATGGGCGCGGTGCGCCGCATGGACGACGACGAGTCCGCGATCTTCGGCACCGTCGGCTACCAGGCGCCGGAGGTCGCCGACGTCGGCCCGTCCGTCGCCTCCGACCTGTACACGGTGGCCCGCACGCTGGCCGTGCTGACCTTCGACTTCCAGGGCTACACCAACGTCTTCGTCGACTCCCTGCCCGACCCCGACTCGATCGACGTCTTCAGCCGGTACGAGTCCTTCTACCGCCTGCTGGTCCGCGCCACCGATCCCGATCCGGCCCGCCGGTTCGCCTCGGCCGCCGAGATGTCCGAGCAACTGACGGGCGTGCTGCGGGAGGTCGTGGCGCTCCAGACGGGCAAGCCGCAGCCGGCGCTGTCCACGCTCTTCGGGGCGGAGCTGCGGGTGGTGGACACCGAGCTGTTCCCGCCGGCGACCGGCGAGACCTCGCAGCTCGGCGCCCGGGCGGTCAGCAAGCGCGAGCGCGCGGCGCGGGCCGCGGCCAACGGGGCCCCCGCGCTGCCGGCCGCGCAGGGCGTACCGCCGCTGTTGCCGGGCGGCGCGCAGGGCATGGGCACGCAGGTGGCCCTGCCCGCGCAGATCGCGGACACGCTGCCGCTGGACTCCCCCGCGGCGGCGCTGGCGCTGCCGGTGCCGCGGGTGAACCCGGGCGACCCCAACGCCGGCTTCCTCGCCGGCCTGATGGCGTCCGCGCCGGCGGAGCTGACCGCGGCGCTGGCCAACGCGCCGACCGACTCCGTCGAGCTGCAACTGCGCCGGGTCCGCGCCCACCTGGAGCTGGGCGACCTGGCCGCGACCGGCTCGGCGCTCGCCGAGCTGGGCACGCAGCACCCCGACGACTGGCGGATCGTCTGGTACCGCGGTCTGCAGGCCCTGGCCACCCGGGACTTCGAGACCGCGGCGCTCTCCTTCGACGCGATCTACGACGCCTTCCCCGGCGAGCCCGCGCCGAAGCTGGCGCTGGGCATCTGCGCCGAGGTGCTGGGTCAACTCGACAACGCCACCGAGTACTACCGGTTGGTGTGGACCACCGACCCGGCCTACGTCAGCGCTGCGTTCGGGCTCGCAAGGGTGCGGCTCGCCGCCGCCGACAGGGCGGGTGCGGTACGGGCGCTGGAGTCCGTACCGGAGGCGTCGATCCACTACACCGCGGCGCGCGTCGCCGCGATCAGAGCCCGGCTGCGCCAGCGCGCCCCGCAGGAGCCCCTGCTGACAGACCTGCAGGCCGCCGGAGCGCAGGTGGAACGGCTCCAGGACATGGGCCTGGACGCGGGCCGCAGAGCGCGGCTCTCCACCGAGGTGCTGGGCAGCGCGCTGGACTGGGTGCTGACCGGCCGCACCGGTGCCGGTACGGGCCCTGCCGCCCACCCGGGTCCGCCGCAGCCGCTGCTGGGCTGTGCGCTGGATGAGGACGGGCTGCGGCTCGGTCTGGAAAACTCCTTCCGGGTGCTGGCCCGTCTCGCACCGCACGGCCATGAGCGGATCGACATGGTCGAACGGGCCAACCGCTACCGGCCGAAGACCTGGGTATGAGAGGAAAGCCCATGGCGAACACACCTCCCGTATCCCAACTGAGCGCGTGCCCCTCGTGCGAGGAGCCGCTGGAGGCGGGTGACCTGTTCTGCGGGGCGTGCGGCGCGGATCTCGCCGCACCCGCGCCGGCCGCACCCGCGCCGAAGGCCGCGGAGCCCGCGGCCAACCCCAACGGCGCCGCGCCCGCCGCCGCGGGTGCACCGCCCGCCGGGCAGGCCGCCCCGGCGGAGGCGCAGCGCACCGGCAGCTACCGCATCGCGGGCCCCGCGGCCGGGACGGAGACCGGCGGGGACTCCGGTGAGTTCCTGCTCGACGCGCCCGAGGAGGACCCGGAGCACTACCGTCTCGCCGAGCCGGCCGCGCCGCAGGGCGCCGATCCGCGCGCGGTGCTGGGCACGGCGGCTCCCGACGGCCCGGCCGCCGAGCCGCCCGCCGCCGGTCCCGCGCCGTCCGGACGGCGCTGCATCGCCTGCCGTACGGGCGCGATCGACACCGACGGCTACTGCGAGCGCTGCGGCCATGCGCAGCCGCGCGAACGCGACCACATGGAGCACGAGAGGGAGGGCGTCGCCGCGGTCAGCGACCGGGGTCTGCGCCACCACCGCAACGAGGACTACTTCGCCATCGCCGAGGCGTCCCTGCCCAACGGCGCCCCGGCGACCGTCGCCGTCGTCTGCGACGGCGTGTCCTCCGCCAGCCGCCCGGACGAGGCGTCCGCCGCCGCCAGCGGAAGGGCCGGCGCGTCTTTGCAGGCCGCGCTGGGCCGCGGGCTGCACCCGCAGCAGGCGATGCACGAGGCGGTGCTCGCCGCCGCCGGCGCGGTCAACGAACTGGCCGCACAGCACTCGCCACTGAGCCACCAGAACGCGCCGGCCTGCACGATCGTCAGCGCGGTGATCGCGGGCGGCATCCTGACCGTCGGCTGGATCGGCGACTCGCGCGCGTACTGGGTGCCGGACGACCGCGCCGCGCCGTCGGCCCGGCTCACCGAGGACGACTCGTGGGCGGCGCAGATGGTCGCCGCCGGGCTGATGTCCGAGGCCGACGCGTACGCGGACGAGCGTGCGCACGCGATCACCGGCTGGCTGGGCGCGGACGCGCACGAACTCGACCCGCACACGGCCTCGTTCAAGCCGGACGGTCCCGGTGTGGTGATCGTGTGCACCGACGGGCTGTGGAACTACGCGGAGGCGGCGGCGGAACTGGCGGCCGCGGTGCCGCCGGACGCCGCGACCCGGCCGCTGCACGCGGCGCAGGTACTTGTCGGCCACGCGCTGGACGGCGGGGGCCACGACAACGTAACAGTGGCGGTGCTCCCGTTCCCCGGCCCGGCGGGCGGGGCAGGCCCTTCGTGACAAAGGGGGGTCGCGAGCGGGAGTGATCCGCCACGGGGGGCGGCGCGCGTCACGTTGTCAGCCTCTCTTGCCCGGTGAATTGTCTACACGGTTCCAGCACCATCAGTGGGAGGGGACGAGATGGCCAACTTCTCGAAGTCGAACGCGCCGGAGTTCTCGGTCGAGGTCTACCAGAACGAGTATCTGCCCGAGGGCGGCCGGGAAGTGAACGCGATCGTGACCGTCGCCTCCACGGGCGGCGGCACGACGGGCGGCATGCCCCTGCCCGCCGCCGATCCCGCGCGCACGAGTTTCGGCTCCGGAGGCCCGGACGCGGGCGTCGTGATCATGGTCGACTGCTCGGGCTCGATGGACTATCCCCCCACCAAGATGCGCAATGCCCGGGACGCCACCGCCGCCGCGATCGAGACGGTACGCGACGGCGTCGCCTTCGCCGTCGTCGCCGGCACCCACGTGGCGCGCGAGGTCTATCCCGGCGGCGGCCGGCTCGCGGTCGCCGACGCCTCGACCCGTACCGAGGCCAAGGAGGCGCTGCGCAAGCTGAGCGCCGGCGGCGGTACGGCGATCGGCACCTGGCTGCGGCTCGCGGACAAGCTCCTCGGCTCCGCCGAGGTGGCGATTCGCCACGGCATCCTGCTCACCGACGGCCGCAACGAGCACGAGTCGCCGGAGGACCTGCGGGCCGCCCTGGACGCCTGCGCCGGCCGCTTCACCTGCGACGCCCGCGGCGTCGGCACGGACTGGGAGGTCAAGGAGGTCACCGGCATCGCCTCCGCGCTGCTCGGCACCGCCGACATCGTCGCCGACCCGGCCGGTCTCGCCGCGGACTTCACGCAGATGATGGAGACCGCGATGGGCAAGGAGGTCGCGGACGTGGCACTGCGGCTGTGGACGCCGCAGGGCTCGACCATAAAGTTCGTCAAGCAGGTGGCACCCACGGTCGAGGAGCTGACCGAGCGGCGTACGGAAGCCGGCCCGCGCGCCGGCGACTACCCCACCGGCTCGTGGGGCGACGAGTCCCGCGACTACCACGTCTGCGTCGAGGTGCCCCCCGCCTCGATCGGCCAGGAGATGCTCGCCGCCCGCGTCTCGCTGATCCTGCCGCGGCCCGACGGCAGCGCGCAGACCCTCTCCCAGGGCCTGATCCGGGCCGTGTGGACGGACGACATGGCGGCCTCCACCCGTATCAACGCCCAGGTCGCGCACTACACCGGACAGGCCGAACTCGCCCACGTCATCCAGCAGGGACTGGAGGACCGCAAGGCCGGTGACATGGACGGCGCCACGGCCAAACTGGGGCGCGCCGTCCAGTTGGCGAGCGCCTCCGGAAACGCGGACACCGCAAAGCTACTGTCGAAGGTGGTGGACGTGGTGGACGCGGCGAGCGGTACTGTGCGTCTGAAGGCCAAGGTCGCGGAGGCCGACGAAATGACACTGGAGACACGGTCGACGAAGACCGTCCGCGTCAAGAAATGACGAGAGTGAGACAGGGGGATCCACCGAGATGGCGACCTGCCCGAACGGTCACCCGTCAGGAGCCGAGGACTGGTGCGAGGTGTGCGGCATCCGCATGCCGGGCGCCGTCCCGCCGCCGGCCGCCCAGGTCCCGCCGCCGGGCCCGGGGGGCTACGGCTACCCCGGTCCCCCCGCCGGCGAGCCCACCCAGGCCGCGGAGCCCTGCCCGTCGTGCGGCACGCCCCGGGAGGGGCAGGCGCAGTTCTGCGAGGAGTGCCGGTACAACTTCGTCACCCAGAGCGCCCAGCCGTACGTGCCCCCGGCGACGGCCGCCGGGTTCTCTCAGGGCTTTCACCCGCAGCACCCGCAGCACCCGCAGGGGCTGACGTACCAGCCGTCGGGCCCCTCGCAGGTCCACCGAGGCCCCGAGCCGCTCGGGCCGGACACCGGTGCGGCGCAGGCACCGCCGCCTCCGCCCCCGCCGCCCGGCCCGGGTCCCGGCGTGGCCCCGCAGGCGCCGCCGGCGCAGCCGGACCCGCGCAGGGGCGGCGACTTCGTGATCACGCCGCCCAGTTCGGCGCAGCCGCCGCCGCAGCACGGGCAGCAGTTCCCCGGCCAGGGGCCGCCGCAGCAGCCGGTGGGCTGGGTGGCGGTCGTGGCGCCGGACCGGGAGTACTTCGCGGCGATGATGTCGCGCAGCGGGCCCGAGGCCCAGGGGCTGAACCTCCCGGCGTACTCGCCGGAGCAGAAGGTGCCGCTGGTCGGCCCGCAGATCGCGATCGGCCGCAAGCGCCAGTCGACGGGCGAGGTGCCGGACATCGACCTCGCCAGACCCCCGGAGGACCCGGGCGTCTCGCACAAGCACGCGATGCTCGTCGAGCAGCCGGAGGGCGGCTGGGCGGTCGTCGACCAGAACAGCACCAACGGCACGACCGTCAACGGCGCGGCCGACCCGATCCAGCCCTTCGTCCCGGTGCCGCTCAAGGAGGGCGACCGGGTGCACGTCGGCGCGTGGACGACGATCCGCATCGAGCGGGGCTAGCCGCCCGTTCACCCTGCACGACCCGGACGGCCCGGTGCAGAATCGTTCCGAGCCGGACCGCCGAAGCGATGTCGTACGGACCCCATCCCGTACGTCACCGCAGGCCCCGCACCACCCCGCCTCGACGACGAGGCACCCTCAGCGGCTGACCGGCCGGTCGCCCGCCGCGCCGTGCGGCACCAGATCGAGCTGTACCCGGTGCGTACCCACCCGGGTCGCGGACCCGCCGGCGCCCCCCTCCACCACCCCGAGCCGCAGCGACAGCCTCCCCTCGCCCGTGCGGTGCAGTTCCACGGCGAACTCCAGGCTCACCCGCTCCACCCGGAAGCGCCAGTCGCTCCGCTCCCCCTCCCGCTCCGCCTCGGCCAGCTCCCGCCGCACCTCGGCGATCGCGTCCGCCAGCCCCACCAACTCGTCGCCCCGCGCCCCGTGGGCCATCGGCGACCCCCTTTCTCCCATGACTGTGTGTCATGGAGCCGCGCCAGAGTGTAGAGGGAGGTCCGCCGGGAGCGTTATCGTCAGCGGGTATGGGGGTTCGGGCTGCGGAGGGCCACGGCTGGCGGCTGCGGCTGCGCGCCGGCGGCAGGATCCTGGGCGCGGGCATCCTCATCGCGCCGGACCGGGCCCTGACCACGGCGCACACCCTGGAGCGCGCCGACGGCACGCTGACCGCCGACTACGTCGACTACCGGGGCACCGTCGCGCCCAGCCGCGCCCGCCCGCTGCCCGGCTGCGTCAAACCCTGCGGCGCGGAGCCGGCCGACGGGGACGTGGCACTGCTCTCACTCGACCCGCCCCGCGCGGGGGTCCGCCCGGCGCCGCTGCGCCGCAACCTGCACTACACCGGCGCGAAGGTGCGTATCGGCGGCTTCCCCGAGAGGGGGGACGAGGGGTTGTGGGTACGGGCCGAGGTCGACGGCCCGTACGGCGCCTGGTGGCAGCTCACCCCGGAGAACCCGGCGATGGTCCTCGAAGCGGGCTTCAGCGGCGCGGGGGTCGCCGTCGCCCAGTTGGAGCGGATCTCGCCGGAGCCGCCGCCGGAGATCCTGGGCATGGTCGTCAGCCGGTTCTACGACGACGGGCAGGTGCCGCAGTTCGAGAAGCGGCACGGGCACATGATCCCGCTGTACCGGATCGCCGAGCTGCTGCCGGAGGTGGACCGCCTGCTCGACGGGCCGGCGCCGCATGACCCCGCGCTGTCGACCCCCGTGCCGCACCACCCCGGCACGAGGATCGACGCCGGTCTCGCCGCGCGACTGGCCGACTGGGCCACGGGCTCCGGGCCGCCGGTGCTGGTCGTCACCGCCCCCGGGGGCTCCGCGCACGACCTCGCCTTCACCGCCGGTCTCGACCGTGTCGATCTCGCCCTGGACGCCGCCGGGAGCACCGCCGGCGACCTCGCGTACGCGCTCGGCGAGCGGCTGCGGCTGCCGGAGCCGTACGGCACCGACTGCACCGCCTGGCTGTGCGGCACCGGCCCGCTGCCCGCCCTGCGCGACTCCGGCCGCCGGCTCGCCCTCCCGGTGAGGGTCGCCGTGGCCGGCGCCGACCGCGCGCGCGAGCCGTCGGCGGCCCTCGGCGTGCTGGCGCAACTGGTGCGGCTGGGCGTCCGGCTGCTGGTCGTACTGCGCCGTCCCGGCGCCGGGTTCCTTGAGGAGGCGGAGCGGCGGGTGGAGTGCCCGGCACTGCGCCGCTACGCCCGCCGGCTGGTCGACAGGGTGACGGCCCTGGAGCGCGGCCGGCCGATCCCGCGGGTGGCCCCCTCCCGCAGGGCCGCGCTCACCCCGTACGACTGCGCCCGCCACCCGGTCCGGGAGCTGCGCGACCTGACCACCCGGCTGCACGCGGACATCGCGCGCCTGGAGGGCTCCTCATGACCGGCGCGGACCCGGCCGGCGCACCGGTCCGCTGCCCCCACCGGAGGTTCTCCGGCGCGGACTGCGCCGGTGAGCTGCTGCCCGGCGGCTACTGCACGCGCTGCGGCCGGCACCGCGACGGGCCGCGGCTGCCCGTGCCGGACGGCGGCCCGGCGAGGCCGCTGGAGTTGCCGGAGCTGCCGGCGAAGGACGCGGACAACTCCGTGCTCTCGGAGAACGCGCCGCTGGCGTACGGCAGGCGCTGCGGCAACAAGGCGTGCGGCGCCGCGCTGGCGCCCCCGCTGGTGGAGCCGCCGGTGCCCAACGAGGGCCACTGCCCGGCGTGCGGGCACCGTTACTCGTTCGTGCCGCGGCTGCGCGAGGGCGACGTGCTCGGACAGTACCGGGTGCGCGGCTGCCTGGCCCACGGCGGCCAGGGCTGGGTCCACCTGGCCGCCAACACCCGCCTGGACGACACCCCCGTGGCGGTCAAGGAGCTGCTGAACCGGCACGACGAGCGACTGGCCGAGCTGGCCGAGAGCGAACGCCGCTACCTCATCGCCCTCGACCACCCGGACATCGTGCGGATCCTCGACTACCTGCGTGAGGAACGCGGAGGCGGGGAGCAGCCGATGAACTACATCGTCATGGAGTACGTCGGCAGCAACACCCTGGAGCAGATCATCAGGGAAGTGCGGCGCGGTAAGCGCCGGCTCGACATCGAAGAGGTTCTCACCTACGGCTGCCGGATCCTCGACGCGCTCGGCCACCTGCACCGGCGCCAGGAGCCCATCGGGCCCCTGGCGTACTGCGACATGAAGCCGTCCAACGTCATCCACTACCGGAACGGCCTGAAGGTCATCGACCTCGGCGGCGTCCGGCGCATCGGCGAGCGCACCGCGCCCGCAGTCACCGAGGGCTTCGCCGCCCCCGAGGTCGACCGCACCGGGCCGACCGTCGCACATGACCTGCACACCGTCGGCCGTACGCTCCAGGAACTGGCCCGCTTCGCCGCCACCGGCGACATTCCCGGCACGGGCATCACCTCCTTCCGGTACGCGGTGGAGTGCGCCACGGCGGTGCAGCCGGACGACAGGTTCGCCTCCGCCGCCGAGATGAGCGAGCAACTGCGCGGTGTGCTGCGGGAGATCCGGGCGCTGCGCACCAAGCAGGACCGGCCGGAGCCGTCCACCCTGTTCGAGCCGACCCGCCGGCTGCTCGACGGCGGGCTCGGCACGCTGCCGTCGATCGACCGCTGGCTGGCGCGCACGACGCCCCGGCGGCGCGCGCGGCCGGTGTCGGAGCCGCTGGACGCCGGGCCGCCGAAGGCGGGCGACGTGGCGCTGGCGCTGCCGGTACCGGGCCCGCATCCGTCGGACGAGCAGCGCAGCCTGTTCCGGCTGTCGACGTACGACCCGGACCGCGAGCTGCAGCAGCCGGACGAGCGGTCCGCGGAGATCTGCTTCCACAACGTGCGGCTGCACCTGCGGAAGACGACGGCGCCCGACCTGACGAAGGCGGAGGAGGAGCTGGCCGAGGCGCGGCGGATCCTGGCCGACAGCCCGCACCGGGCCTGGCAGACGGAGTGGTACGAAGGACTGCTCGACCTGGTACGCGCGCAGAACGCCGCGGACGGGGCCGCCGCAGACGGGGCCGCCGCGGACACCACCCCCGGGGGTGAGGGGGACGCGGCCCACGAGAAGTCACCCGAAGTGGTGGCGCTGGACAGGGCGTACGGCCACTTCGAGGCGGTCTACCGGAGGCTGCCCGGCGAGTACGCACCGAAGCTGGCGCTCGGCTACTGCGCCGAGCGGCTGGCGGGCGCCGGCGCGCGCGCGGCGTCCGGGCGGACACCGGAGGAGCTGCACCGGATCGCCGCCGACCACTACCGCGCCGTCTGGTCACGCAACCGCATGCAGGGCAACGGCGCCTTCGGCCTGGCCCGGCTGGCGCTCGCCCGCGGCAGCCGGGCGGACGCGGTGCAGGCGCTGCGGAAGATCCCGGAGGACTCCCCCGACTACGACGCCGCGTGGATCGCGAGCGTGCGGGTGGAGGCCGCGCGGCTCAGGCAGTGCGACCCGGCGCTGCCGACGCTGCGGGACATCGGCAGGGCCCGGCACAGGCTGGCCGACGCGGCGAGGAAGAAGAAGAACGCGCCACGTCATCTGGGGCCGGAGCACGGGCTGTTGCTGGAGGCGGAGCTGCTGGAGTGGGCGCTGGACCTGGTCACGGGACCCGGCGCGGACGACGCGGACGGCACGCATGACGCGCACGACACGGACGGCACGGACGACGCGACCGGCTTCTCCTTCGGCGAGCTCTTCGGCGACACGTACCACCCCCGCGCCGGGGAGCGCCCCCTGCCCCGCGTCCTGCCGGCCCGCCGGGCCGCGCGCCCCGACTCTCCCGAGTGGGGCATCCGGCTGCTGCTCGCGGCCTGCTACCGGAAGCTCTCCCGGCAGCGCCGGGACGGCGACCGCGCCAAGCTCGTCGAGCTGCACCACGCGGTCCGCCCGCCCACCCTCGCCTGAGCGCACACCGCCCGACCCGCCGACTGGAGGCGAACCCGATGGACACGCTGCGGTTCGGCGTCGCGTTCGCGGACGCCGCGGAGGCGCGGCACCGGCTGCGCGCCGACGTGGCCGTGCACACCGTCGACACCACCGTGGAGGTCACCGCGGAGTCCGCGGGCGGACCGGCCCCGGCCCCCGCGGACACCGGCGTCATCGTGGCCCTGGACTTCGCGCCGGGGCGGCTGACGGAGACCCGCGAGGCGGTGGCCGCGGCGATCAGGGCGGTGCCCGACGGCATGGCGTACGCCGTGCTGCACGGCGGCGGCGAGCCGCAGATCCGCTATCCGTACGACGACCGCGAAGTCTGGGCGTACGCGAACGACGGCAACCGGGGCACAGCGATCTTCGAGGCCGAGCGGCTGCTGCCCGCCGAGGGCGCGGAGGCCGCGGGCCGCGGTACCGGCGGCTACGCGGCGTGGCTCGACGCCGCCCGCGCCCATCTCGCCCGCGAGCCGCGCCAGATCGCTCACCTGCTCATGATCACTGACGGCCACGGACACGACGACGGCCGCCTCGACGACGCGATCGGCGCCTGCACCGACGTGCTGACGTGCGACGTCATCGGCGTCGGCGGCGACTGGGAGCCGGTGCTGCCGACCCGTATCGCGAGCAGGCTGCACGGCACGGCCGAGCTGGCGGAGGACGCCGGGCGGCTCGACGCCCGGCTCGCGGAGATCACCGGCCGGCTGCGGTCGGCCCGCATGGCGGCGGTGCCGATCGAGGTGTGGCTGCGCACCGGTGTGACGCTGCGGTCCTTCCGCGAGGCCGCCCCGGTCAGCCGGGAGCTGCGGCCTGACCGGCCGCAGGCGGGGGCGGACCCGTGGCGGCACGTCTTCACCACCCGGCTGTGGGACGCCGGCGTCCGCCGCTACATCCTGTCGGTCGAGGCCCGCCCGGGCGGCGATCCGGCTTCCGGCCGGGACGCGGACCCGCTCGACACCGACCTGCTGCTGGCCCGGATCGCGCTGTGCCCGGGGCTCGCCGCGCTGCCGGAGCGGGCCGCGGCGACGGTACGGGTGCGCTGGTCGTACTCCGCCGCGGGCCCCTACGGGACGCTGGCCGGGGTACGGGCCGGCGGCCCCAGCACGGCGTACCGGCTGCGCGACCGGCTGGCCGACGTCTTCAACGCGGGATGCACCGCCGTCTCCCGCCGCGACCTGCGCGCCGCGGAGGCGGCGCTCGGCGAGGCGGCACGGCTCGCGTACGCACTGCAGGACCTGGACTTCCTCGACCACGACCTGAACCGCGTCGCCGAGGTGCTCGACGCGCGCAACGGCGTCGTGCGGGTCCGGACCGGCGCCACCGTCGACCGGACGGGGCTGCTGCGCAGCCGGCTGTCGCGCGGGCAGCACCGGCCGCTGGACCTCCCCCCGGCCGCGCCGGCGGCGGCCGTCCCCTGCCCCGACCCGGCCTGCACCCGGCACTCCACCGCCGCGGCCGTCTTCTGCGTCGCCTGCGGCACCCGGCTGCCGGCCGGCGGGAGACCGCGGTGAGAGCGCGGCTGCTGCGGCTCGCCGGCGCGCTGCTGTTCCCGCAGACCGTCAAGTACCGGCTGCTGCGCCATCTGACGGCGATCCTGGTGCTCGGCGTGGTCGGCGGCACCGCGCTGCTCGTGTCGTACGACGGGGTGCACCGGGTGCCCGCGGAACTGCAGGCGCGCTCGGTGCTCGCGGTGCAGGACGCGGTGGCGTTCCGCACGGCGCTGAAGGAGGCGGACACGCAGGCGCACCGCTCGTACGTGGACGGGCTCATGGACACGGTGGGGCCCGGCGAGCGCTACCGGCAGCAGAGCGGCGCCGCCCGCCAGGCGCTGTCGCGGCTGTCCGACCGGCAGATCGACGGCGACCGCGGGCGCCGGGCCGTCGAGGTGATGAACGTGCTCCACAACTCGTACCAGGAGGCCATAGCCGAGGCGGAGCACGCCCGGGGGCCGGAGAACCGGCTCATGCGGGAGCAGAACCTGCGCGAGGCCCGGACCGTGCTGTACCGGGACCTCACCGGCATCCTGCCGCGGCTCGCCGAACTCCAGAAGCACCAGCTCGCGCACGTCCGGGACCAGACGGACGTGAGCGCCGCGGAGAAGGCGGGCTGGATCGTCGCCGTGGCGGCGCTGCTGGTGCTGGCGCTGGTGGTGGGGCTGGCCTGGCGGGTGCTGTGGCGGCAGTGCGGGCGGCTGTTCAGCGGCTGGCTGGCCGTGGCCCTCGTGCTCATCGGCGTCCTCGCCGCGGTGCCGCTCGCGGCGACCGACGACACCCAGGACAAGCTGGACACCGTCCGCGCCGCCCTGGTGCACCTCGACCGCACCGACGACCGGGACCGTATCGTCGCCGGCGCCGCCACCGTCCGCGACACCATCGCGTCCACCTCGACGGCCGCCCGCGCGATGCCGTGGCTGGCGGCGGGCTGCGGGCTCGCCGTCCTCTGCGCCGCCGGCGGACTGCTCCGGCGCCTCTACGCCGACTACGGAAGGGACTGACCGTGCCCCGGACGCCCCGGCTGCGCCGGGCCCTCGTGACGACCGCTCTCGCCGCCCTGCTCGCCGGCTGCGTCGGCGGCCAGCCGCCCGTCGACGAGGCGGCGGACCGCCCGGTCACGGTGCTCGGGCCGTGGACCGGCACTCAGGAGGACACCTTCGAGGAGCTGCTGGACAGCAAGGGCTTCGACTACGTCTACCAGGGCACCGCCGCCCAGCGCGAGGTGCTGCTCTCCCAGGTGCTGGCCGGCACCCCGCCCGACATCGTGATCATGCCGGGCACGGGCGAGCTGGCGGAGTACGCCGCCGAGGGCCGGCTGGAACCCCTCGACGGCCGGGGGCTGTACGAGCCCGCGCACTACGGGGCGCCGTGGACTCCGCGGGCCACCGGGGTGTCCGGCAGGCGCGTGTACTGGGTGCCGGTGCGCGCGGCGCTGAAGAGCATCGTCTGGTACCGGGCGGCCAGCGGCAGGCCGGAGTCCGTCGCGGCCGGGGAGTGGTGCGTGGGCATGGGCGACGACGGCGCCGCGGGCTGGCCCGGCAGCGACTGGATCGAGGACCTGCTGCTCCAGACCGCCGGGCCGCGGACGTACGCGCGCTGGGCGCGCGGCGAACTGGAGTGGACGGCGGACGCCGTCGTCCGGGCATGGACGGCCTGGGGCACGCTGATGAAGGCGGGCGGGGCCGGCCCTCCGCGCTGGGCGCTGCTCAACGACTACCGGGGTGCCGCCGGCGAGGACGGGCTGCTGTTCGGCGGACGGGCGGAGACCGACGAACGGTGCGTGGCCGAGCACCAGGGCTCGTTCGCCCGCGACCTGTACGGGGACGCGGCCGGCCGCGCGGACTACACGCCCTCGACCCCGTACCTGCCGGGTGCGACGGTGCCGCGCGGGCGCGAGGTGAGCGGGGACTTCGCGGCGCTCTTCGACGACCGGGCCAAGGCCCGGGAGGTGCTGCGGTTCCTCGCTTCCGAGGAGGGTCAGCGGGCCTGGGCCGGGATCTCGAAGTCGCCGGTCTTCAGCGCCAACGCGGCCCGGGGCGGCACGAGCATGTCGGGTCCGGACGATCCGGTGACGCTCCGGATCGTCCGCGATCTGGAGGACACCGCGCTGCCGCGCTGTCTGGACGCCTCCGACGTGATGCCGCCCGCGGTGCGCGACGCGTTCTGGGACGCCGCGCTGCAGTACCTCGCCGCGGACGGCCTTGATCCGCTGCCGTGGCTGCACGACATCCAGCGGGTGCAGGAGTTCGAGAAGCGGCGACCGTGGATGACGGGAGTCTGCGGCTGACCCTTCCCGTACCCGCCCCCTCCGCTCTCCCGTACCGGCCGCGAACTGCACGAACGGCACCCCCGCCTCTCCCGGAACCGCCGCTGCGCGGTTAGGGTCGGCCCCATGACCGCCTCGATATCCGTCACCGGCCTGCGCAAACGCTACGGCGACGTGTGCGCGGTCGACGGCGTGAGCTTCGAGGTCCGCGAGGGCGAGTTCTTCGGGCTGCTGGGGCCGAACGGCGCCGGCAAGACCACCACCCTGGAGATGGTCGAGGGCCTGCGCCGCCCCGACGAGGGCAGCGCGGTGCTGCTCGGCGAGCCGTCCTGGCCGCGCAACCCGGCGCTGCTGCGGCGCGTGGGCGTCCAGCTCCAGGCGTCGGCGTTCTTCGAGAAGCTGACCGCCCGCGAGCAGATCCGCACCTTCGCCTCCCTCTACGGCATCGGCGACGAGCGGGCCGACGCGATGCTCGCCGAGGTCGGCCTCACCGAGAAGGCCGGTACCCGCGAGGACAAGCTCTCCGGCGGCCAGGCGCAGCGGCTGTCGATCGCCTGCGCGCTCGTCCACGACCCCGAACTGGTCTTCCTCGACGAGCCCACCACCGGCCTCGACCCGCAGGCCCGGCGCAACCTGTGGGACCTGCTGCGCGGCATCAACGACGCGGGCCGCACGGTGGTGCTGACCACGCACTACATGGACGAGGCCGAGGTGCTCTGCGACCGCGTCGCGGTGATGGACGCGGGCCGTATCCTGCGCGTCGGTGCGCCCGCCGAGCTGGCCGCGGAGCTGGACGTGGACTCGCTGGAGGACGTGTTCCTGCAGTTGACCGGGCGGGAGTACCGCGAGTGAAGCCGTTCGTCAGCCTGTCGAAGGCCATGGCGCTGGGGCTGCTGCGCGACCGCGCCTCGGTGTTCTTCATCCTGATCTTCCCGCTGATGTTCCTGGCCCTGTTCGGCGTGCTCTTCAAGGACGCGGGCATCTCGCGCGCCACCGTGGTGCAGGTCGGGGCCGTCGAGGTCTTCGACGACATGCCGGCGAAGGCGCGGGCCGGCCTCGACGACGTGCTGGAGATCGAGAAGTCCGGGGACCGGGCCGGGGCGCTCAGGAAGGTGCGCGACGGCGATGCCGACGCCGCCGTGTGGGAGGAGCCCGGCGGCAGGGTGCAGATGCGCGTCTCGGCCGCCGACCCGGTGCAGGCGGGCAGCGTGGCCGGGGTGCTGCGGTCCGTGGTGGACCAGGCCAGCATCGCGGCGACCGGGCAGGAGCCCGCGTACACGCTCACCGGCGGGCAGGTCGAGGACGAATCGCTGCAGGCCATCCAGTACTTCACCCCCGGGCTGCTGGGCTGGGCGGTGGCGATGGGCGGGGTGTTCAGCGCCTCACTCGGGCTGGTCAACTGGCGCAAGAAGCGCATCCTGCGCCGGCTGTGGCTGGCGCCGGTGCGCGCCGGCCCGGTGATCTCCGCCCGCCTGGGGGTCAACATGCTGCTGGCCTTCGGCCAGACCGCCGTCTTCCTGCTGGTGGCCACGGTGCCGTATTACGGGCTGAAGCTGACCGGCGACTGGTGGCTGGTGATCCCGCTGATGGCCTGCGGCAGCCTGGCGTTCATGTCGATCGGCTTCGCGATCGGCGCGTGGGCGAAGACCGAGGACGCCGCGAACGGGCTGGCGCAGATCGTGGTGCTGCCGATGGCCTTCCTGTCCGGATCGTTCTTCCCGCTCGACGAGGCCCCGCCGTGGGTGCGGACGGTCTCCGAGGCGCTGCCGCTGAAGCACCTGGTGCAGGCGACGCAGGACGTGCTCACGCGCGGCGGGAGCTGGTCGGACGCGTTGCCGGCGATGGGCCTGCTGCTGCTGACGGCGGCGGTGTTCACGGCGCTGGCGCACCGGCTGTTCCGCTGGGACGCCGCGTAGCCGGCGGCCGGGGTCCTACGACTTCGGTCCTCGGCCGGGCGGGATGAGACGATGGAGAGGATGAAGGAGATTCCAGTGGGACCGCCGCCGCCGGGGACGTTCTACGAGCAGGTGGGCGGCGAAGAGACGTTCCGCCGCCTCGTCCGCCGGTTCTACGAGGGCGTGGCGGAGGATCCGCTGCTGCGCCCGATGTACCCCGAGGAGGACCTCGGCCCGGCGGAGGAGCGGCTGACGCTTTTCCTCATGCAGTACTGGGGCGGCCCGCGCACGTACAGCGAGGAACGCGGCCATCCGCGGCTGCGCATGCGGCACGCGCCGTTCGCGGTGGACCGCGCGGCACACGACGCCTGGCTGCGCCACATGCGTACGGCGGTGGACGAGCTGAAGCTGCCCCCGGCGCAGGAGAAGCAGCTCTGGGACTACCTGGTGTACGCGGCGGCCTCGATGGTCAACACCCCCGGCTGACCGCCGCCGGGTCGGCCGTGCCGGAGCAGGCCGCGGGAGTTCGCTTCCCCCGGGTATGACGGCGCGTCAGCCCGCGATCTCCACGGCGTCCTCGTCGCCGCCCGGCGCTGCGCCGGTGGCGCGGGTGCGGCCGTGATCGGCGGTGGCAGCCGGTCACAATCGGGTCAATTTCCTCCTTCTTTCGCTACCGCGTGCGAATGCACTCTGACAGCATCCAGACAAATCGACGGTGGCGTCTGGGGGATGCGTGACGGGGTTCGTTCTGCTGCGGGCGCGCGCCCACCGGCTGCTCCTCACCGCCGCCCTCCTCGCCGTGGTGCTCACCACCGCGGTGCTGGCCACGCTCGCCGCCTTCTCCGGCACCGTCGGCGACGCCGCGCTGCGCCGCACGCTGGCGGGTGACGCGGCGGCCGACGCGGCACTGACCCTGGAGGTCCCGTATCTGACGGGCGCGGACCGTGCGGCGGCGGGCAAGGCGGTCGAGGCGCACGCGCACGACGCCTTCGCGGGGCTGCCGGTACGGGTACAGAGCCTGGACCGCTCGGGCCCGTACGAGCTGCCGCGCCGGCTCCAGCCGCCGGCGGCGCGGGCCGGGGAGGACCCGGACCTGACGCATCTGGGAGCACTGGAGCGCTCGGAGGTCGCCCTGGCCGCGGGCCGCTGGCCCGGGGCGGCGGACGAGGCACCGGACTCCGCGGACACGCCGGGTGCTCCGGGCGGCGGCGCGGTGCCGGTCGCCGTGCCGCAGATCGCCGCGGACCGGCTCGGCCTCGCCCCCGGCGACACCCTCACCCTCGCCGGCCGCGGGGACGACGACCCCCCGCTGCCCGTCGAGATCACCGGCGTCTACCGCCCCCGCGACCGCAACGCCCCCTACTGGCTCGCCGACGAACTCCGTGGCAAGGGCGTCCAGCAGGGCGGTTACACCACCTACGGCCCCCTCCTCGCCGACCCGGGCTCCTTCGCCTCCGGCCGCGTGGCGCAGGCCGCCGGCGCGTGGGTGCTGCGCGGCGACTTCGGCACGGTGACGGCCGGCCGCGCGGACGCCCTGCGCGCCTCGGTGAAGAAGGCGTCCGGCGCGCTCGCGGACGAGCCGGTCTTCGACGGCCGCGCGGTGGTCGCCACCCGGCTGCCGCAGCTCCTCGACGGCACCGAACGGGCCCTGCTCGTCAGCCGGTCGACGCTGGTGATCGTCGCGCTGCAGCTCGTGCTGCTCGCCGGGTACGCGCTGATGCTCGTCGCCCGGCTGCTCGGCGCGGAGCGCCGCGGTGAGACGGACCTGCTGCGCGCCCGCGGCGGCTCGCGGCAGCGCATCGGCGCCCTGACCGCCGCCGAGTCGCTGCTCCTCGCCCTGCCCGCCGCGATCGCCGCCCCGCTGCTCGCCGGGCCGCTGATCCGGCTGCTGTCCGCGCGGGGCCCGCTGGAGCGGGCCGGGCTGACCCCGGACTCCGCGGCGGGCCACGGCACCTGGCTGGTCGCCGCCGGCTGCGCGCTGGGCTGCGCGGCGGCCGTCGTCGCGCCGACGCTGCTGCGCGGCGGCGGCGACGGGGTGCTGTCCGCGGGCCGCACGGTACGGGCCCGGCCGCTGCCCGCGCCGCTGCGGGCGGGCGCCGACGGGGCGCTGCTGGTGGTGGCGGGCGTGGCGTACTGGCAGTTGGACCGGCAGACCTCCGGCAGCGGCGCGCTCAGCGGCGACCGCTCCGGCACGCTGGGCATCGACCCGGTGCTGGTCGCCGCGCCCGCGCTGGCGCTGCTGGCCGGCACGGTGCTGACCCTGCGCCTCCTGCCACCCGTCGCCCGGCTCGCGGAGCGCCGCGCGGTGGCGGGCCGGGGGCTGCCCTCGGCACTGGCCGGCTGGCAGTTGAGCCGCCGCCCGCTGCGGGGCGCGGGGCCCGTACTGCTACTGGTGCTGGCGGTGGCGATCGGGATGCTGGCGCTGGCCCAGGGCGCCTCGTGGGACCGCTCGCAGCGCGACCAGGCGGACTTCCACGCGGGCACGGACGTACGTGTCCTGACCAGCCGGCTTCCCGAGATGGGCCAGGGCGGCATGCTGGAGGAGGTCCCGGGCGTCGCCGCCGCCGCCCCGGCGGCCCGCTGGGGGATGAGCCTCTCGGGCGGCGAGTCGGCGGAGGTGCTGGCCCTGGACACCGCCCGGGCGGCGCAGGGCCTGCGCCTGCGGCCGGACCTGGCGGCCGGCACAGAGAGCGCGGACCTGCTGCGCAGGCTGGCTCCGGAGTCTGCGGAGGGGCGGCGGAAGCCGGCCACGGGCTCGGCGGACGCGGACCCCGCCGCGTACACCGCGGGCGGCACGACGCACCCCGCCGCCCGCGCGGATCACGCCGTGCGCGCCCCCGCCCCGGACGGCGAACGCGCCGCGCCGGACCGGGCGGTCCCGGCCGCGCCGCGCACCGGCGGCGCAGCAGCCCCCGCCGCCCTCGCGGAGCAGACCGCGCGCGCCGGAGGGCTCCGACTGCCCGGGTCGCCCGGGGAGGTGCGGGTCGTGGCCCGGCTCGGCGCCGGTGCCGGTGCGGGCGGGCGCGCCGCGGTGACCCTGCTCGTCGGGGACCGGTACGGGGCCGCGTACGAGCTGCCCGCCGGCGACCTGCCCGCGGACGGCCGTACGCACACCCTCACCGCCGACGTCGCCGCCGCCTCCGGCGCCCCCGACGGCCGGCCCGCGGGGCCGCTGCGGCTGACCGGGCTCCGGCTCGTGCACCCGCAGCCGGAGGACGGCGGGAAGCGGCGGTTCGACGTCGAGCGCGTCGAGGTCGCCAGGCCCCTCGGCGGCGACGGCGAGGACGCCGGGGTCCGCGAGGTGCCCGTGCCCGACGGGTTCACCTGGCACGGCCGCGCGGTCTCCGATCCCGAGGCGCTGCCCGAGGAGACCGCCGCCGCGGTCGTCGGCCGGCCGCGCACCACCGGCGGTTCGGCGCTCTCCGTGCGCTACGACACCGGCGACCAGACCTACGACACCTGGAGCGGGCCGCCCCTGGTGACCCTCACCGTCACCGCCGCGCGCGCCCCCCACCCCGCCGCTCACCGCGCTGGCCACCGACGAGATGCTGGGATCCACCGGCGCGAAGGTCGGCGACACGCTCAGCGTCCCCGTGCCCGGCGGCAGCCTGTCCGTGAAGATCATCGGGGCGGTGCGGGAGCTGCCGACCACCGGCCCCGGCTCCCCCGCCGCCACCGCGGAGCCGTCACGCGCCACGTTCGGCGGCGCGCTGCTCCTCGACCTGCCCACCGCCAACGCCGCGCTCACCCAGCGCGGCCTGGCCACGCTGCCGCTCTCCGAGTGGTGGCTGACGACGCGGCCCGGCGAGACCGGCACCACCGTCGCCGCGCTGCGCGACCGCGCCGACACCGACCCCGGCAACGTCCTCGTACGCGACGAACTCGCCGACGAACTCGGCAGCGACCCGCTCGGTGCCGGGCCGCAGGCCGCGCTCGCCGCCACCGCCGTCGCCGCGGCGGTGCTGGCGGCGCTCGGCTTCGCCGTCAGCGCGGCGGCGTCCGTACGCGAGCGCACCCGCGAGTTCGCGGTGCTGCGCGCACTCGGCGCCCCCCAGCGGCAGTTGGCGCGTACGTTCGCGGCCGAGCAGAGCGTGCTCATCACGCTCGCGCTGGCCGCCGGGACGCTGCTCGGCTGGGCGCTGGCCCGCGCCGTCATCCCGCTCATCACCCTCACCGGCCGGGCCGCGCAGCCGGTGCCGCCGGTGGTGGTGGAGCTGCCGGCGGGGTCCGTGGCGGGCCTGCTGGCGGCGGTCGCGGTCGTCCCCGTCCTCATCACCGTCTTCGTCGCGCTGCGCCGCGGCGACCCGGCGACGGCACTGCGTCTGGGAGGCGAGTGACATGCCGCCCACACGAGCCGCGGCCCGACCGGCCACGCACACCCCGGGAGGTCGGTGACATGCCCGCCGCGCAGAACCCGCGGGACCCGCAGAACCCGCCGGAGACGCAGGAGTCGGCGGAGAGCCCGGACGCCCCCGCCGCGGCGAAGGCCCCCGGCGCCGCCCCCTGGGTGCGGACCCGGCTGCGGGCCGCACCCGCCGGTGCGGTCGCGGTCGCGCTGCTCGTGCTCGTCACCGCCTTCCTCACCGCCGCGTTCCCGCGCGGCGTCGACACCTACGAGGACCGTGAGGCCCGCCGCCTGATCGACGGTGCCACGGCCGCCGAGCGCACCGTGGCGCTGACCGCGCAGCCGGACCCGGAGACGAGGTTCGAGGTCCAGGCCGAGTCGATGACCGGGCGGGCCGTCGAGCGGTTCACGGCGCCGGTGCTGCGGGAGTTCCGCGACCCGCTGCGGGCGGAGCGCGGGCAGGTCTCGTACGGCGTGCGGACCGGGCCCGTGCTCGTCACGGACGACCCGTGGCTGCCGAAGACCGGCGGGCAGCGCCCCGAGGTGCAGCTCGACGCGCGCGCCGGGGTCGAGGAGCACGCCCGGGTCGTCGAAGGACACCTGCCCGGGCCGACGCCGTTCGGGGCCGGGAACACCGGCGACGTCGTCTTCGAGGCCGCCGTCTCCGCCGCCACCGCGGACAAGCTGCACCTGCGCGTCGGCTCCCGCGTCCACATCCCGCGCTCCGAGGGCACCGTCGTCGTCCGGGTCACCGGCATCGTCGAGCCGAAGGCGCCGGACGGCGACTACTGGTCCGTCGACCCGCTCCTGCGCACGCCCGAACTGCGCCAGAAGCCGGAGTCGCTGGATCCGAAGCGCTACTGGGCCGCCGCCTTCCTCCTCCACCCCGACAGCGGCCCCGCGCTCTTCGCCGGGACGCAGTCGTTCGGCCCGTCCTTCGAGGACGGGGGCACCTCGCCGTACTGGAACGTGCCCGTGGCCGGCGGTGCGCTCCGCGGCCGGAACGTCACCGCCGTGCTCGACGCCCTGTCGGCCCTCCAGGAGGGCCCCGGCTTCGAACGGCTCGCCGGGCGGACCACCGGCACGCTCGACATCTCCACCGGCGTCACCGGGCTGCTCGCCGGCTACACCGGGATACGCGAGGCCGTCACGCCCGTCGTGGCCGTCGCCGCCTTCGGCGTCGGCGCCGTCGCCACCGTGGTGCTGTGCATGAGCGGCGGCCTCGCGGCCTCCCGGCGCCGCGGCGAGCTGGCGCTGCTCCGCTCCCGCGGAGGCTCCCTGCGGGGCATCGCCCGCCGCCTCCTCGCCGAGAACGCCGCGGCCGTGCTGCCCGCCGCCGCGGCCGGCTACGGCCTCGCCGCCCTGCTGCTGCCCGGCGGGCGGCACGGGCCCGCGCTGCTCGCGGCGGGCGCGACGGCGGCGGTGGCCCTGTGCGCGCTGCCGGTCCTCGCGGTGGCCGCCGTCCGCCGGCCGCGGCCCCCGGTCCGCACCGACCTGATCCGGGCGCGGCCCTCGCGGCAGCGGCTGGTCGCGGAGCTGACGGCGGTGGCGCTGGCGGTGGGCGCCCTGGTGGCGCTGCGCCGCCGGGGCGGCGCGGAAGGCGGCGCCGACGCGCTGGTCAGCGCGGCGCCCGTGCTCGTCGGGGTGGTCGCCGCGGCCGTGTTCGTACGCCTCTACCCGCTGCCGCTGCGGCTGGCCGCACGCCCGGCCGCGTGGGCGCGCGGGGCACTCGGCTTCCTGTCGCTGGCCCGCGCCGGGCGCGCCCCGGCGGCGTCCGCCCTGCCGCTGCTGGCGCTGCTCGTGGCACTGACCACCGCGTCGTTCGGCGGCTCGGTGCTCGCGGGCGTGGCCGACGCCCGCCGGACGGCCTCGCTGCACACCGTCGGCGGCGACGCCCGCCTCACCTCGGCCGCGCCGCTGCCCGGCGGGATCGCCGCGCAGGCGGAAGAGATCGACGGCGTACGGCACGTGGCCGCGGTGAGCACCGAGAGCGGGCTCCAGGTCATCGGGCTGAGCGGCGAAGTCACGCTGCTGACGGTCGACGCCGGCGCGTACGCGCGGCTCAGCGAGGACCTGGGCCTCGGCCCGTTCGACGCCGGCCGGCTGCGGGACGAGGGCGGCGGCCGGGCGGTGCCCGCGCTCGTCTCGCCGGCCGTCGCCGACCTGATCGGCGACGGCACCCTGGGGCTGCAGTCGTCCCGGGGCCGGATCACGGCCGAGGTCGCCGCGGTACGGCAGGTGACGCCGGCACTGACGGGCGGCGAGTTCGCCGTGGTGGACGCCGAGAGCGTGGCACGGCATCTGCCCGGCACCGAGGCGGTGACCGAGGCCCGTCCCGACACGCTGCTGCTGTCCGCCGACGGCGGCGGCCCGGACCGCACCGCGCTGCGCTCCCTGGCCCGGGACTCCGCGCCCGGCGCCACCCTGATGCTGCGCGACGACGTGACGGACGACCTGGCCGCCTCGGAGCTCCAGCGCGGCGCGGAGCGGCTGTACGCGGTGGCCGCCGTCGCCGCCACCGGCTACGCCCTGCTCGCCGTGCTGCTGTCGCTGCTGCGGGCCGCCCCCGAGCGCGTCGCCCTGCTGGCCCGGCTGCGCACGATGGGGTTCAGCCGGCGGCACGGGCGGCGGCTGCTGGTGCTGGAGGCGCTGCCGCAGTTGGTGGCGGCCGGTCTGGTCGGCGCGCTGGCGGGGCTGGTCACCGTACGGCTGCTGGGTCCCGGCATCGACCTGAGCGCGCTTGCGCTGGGCGACGAGAGCCCGGACCTGCTCGGCGCCGGCGGGGCGGAGCTGCGGGCGGACCCGCTCGCGCTGGCGCTGCCGTCGGTGGCGGTGCCGGGGCTGGCGCTGGCGGCGGTGCTGGTGCAGGCGTGGTGGGGCGGCAGACGGCGGGCGGTCCAGGAACTGCGTGCCGGTGAGAGGGAGTGAGATGGCCCAGACGCGAGAGGGCACGGGCGGTATGAGGAGCAGCGGTACGACCCTGGAGGACCTGGAGCGGCGGGCGGCGGAGCAGCGCGCCACACCGGCGTACGGGCACGACGCGCTGATCTCCTGCGACCAGCTCGTGCGCATCTTCCGCACCGACGGGGTGGAGGTGCAGGCGCTGCAGGGCCTCGACCTGCTCGTCGCGGACGGCGAGCTGCTGGCCCTGGTCGGTGCCTCCGGCAGCGGCAAGTCGACCCTGCTCGGCATCCTCGCCGGCCTCGACGTCCCCACCGCGGGCACCGCCACGGTCGCCGGCTTCGACCTGCTGGCGATGGACGCGCGGTCGCGGCTGCGCTACCGCCGGGAGGTCGTGGGCTTCGTCTGGCAGCAGACCGCGCGCAACCTGCTGCCGTACCTGACCGCCGTGCAGAACGTCGTGCTGCCGATGCAGCTCAGCGAGGGCGGCGGCGGCCGGCACGCCCGCCGCCGCCGGGTGGCGTTCGCCGAGGACCTCCTCGGTCTCCTGGGCCTCGCCGACTGCCGCGACCGCCGCCCGCAGCAGATGTCCGGGGGCGAACAGCAGCGCGCGGCGATCGCCGTGGCGCTGGCCAACTCCCCCGCGGTGATCCTGGCGGACGAGCCGACGGGCGAGCTGGACTCGGCGACGGCGGAGCAGATCTTCGCCGCCTTCCGCACGGCGAACGAGGAGCTGGGCACGACGATCGTCATCGTCACCCACGACCAGGCGGTGGCGACGCAGGTCCGGCGCACGGTCGCGATCCGCGACGGCCGGATGGCCTCGGAGGTGGTGCGGCGCACGGAGGTCGACGCGACCGGCCGGGAACGGGTGGTGGCCCGCGAGTACGCGGCGGTCGACCGCACGGGCCGCCTGCAACTGCCGCAGCAGTACACCCAGGCCCTGGACATCCGCGACAGGGTGGTCCTGGACCTGGAGGAGGACCACATCAGGGTCACCCCGGACCGGGAGGGCAAGGAGTAGGGGCCCGACCGGTCACGGGGCGGCTTCGCGGGAGCCCGCCCCGGCCGGCCCGGGTCAGACCGGGGTGACGCCCAGGCGGCCCAGGCCGCCCTGGCGGCGCAGCGCCACCGAGCCGTAGGGGGTGCGCAGGCGCAGCCAGTTGCCCGCCGCCAGCAGCACCGGGCCGGCCGGGTCCCGGGTACCGGGCAGGAGGCCGAAGACCCGGGCGGCGTGGGCGGCGCGCAGCGGGAGGGGGGTCTCGCCCAGCGGGCGGCTCCAGATGTCGCCGCCTATGCGGTCCACCTCAGCCCGCGTCCGCTTCTCCTCCGGCAGCGCCTCCACCCGGGACTTGAACTCCTCGACCCCCGCCACCACAGCGACCCGCAGCTCCTCCGGCGACGGCAGCCCGGCCACCGGCTCCCAGCCGCCCCGCGGCGGCAGCAGCCCGGCCCAACCGGGCCCGCTCACCGGCTGCGGCAACGCCACGGCCAGCTCACCGCCTGCCGGCGGGGACCCGGCGCCGGTGTCGGCGGGCAGCCCGCCGCCGCCCTGCCCTGCCCCCGGGTCCGCGGCGCCGCCCGCGCCGCCCGCGCCGCCCGCTCCGGCGCTCGCCGCAGCGTCGATCGCCTCGGCCAGCTCGCCGGCCGACACCGTCTCGTCCAGCTCCGCCGCCGCCGTCAGCAGCGCCGTACGGACCACGATCACCTCCAGCGCCGGCGCGTGCCCGAAGACGGCCAGCGCCGCCGCCCCGGTCCCGCCGCCCGCGCCGGATGCCACCCGCAGCCGTACCGCCGCGCCCTTGTCGTACCGCAACAGCCGCCCCAGGAACACCGTCAGGCCCTCCGCCTGCCGTCCCTCGGCGAACACCAGCCGCCGCGTCATGCCGCCGCTGCCTCTCCCGGCTCACGCCGCGCGCCCCGGCCCGCGGGCGGCGGCCCCAGGTACTTCTCCAGGAACGCCCGCTCCGCATCCGTGATCCGCCGCGGGCGGCCGGTTTCGAAGTCGAACGGGACGATGACCGTCGACGCCTGCGCGTACACCGCGCCGCCGTCCTCCGGCCCGTCCTTCACCTCGTACGCCAGCGTCGCCGCCGCGGCCCGGATCTCGGTCACCCACACCTCGACGGTCACGGGCTCGTACCGGTGCACGAGCTGGCGCCGGTAGTCGATCTCGTGCCGGGCCACGACCGACCCGCCCGCGAAGGACGTGCCGCCGCCGGCGGCGTCCCCTCCTTCGGCAGGCGCCAGCCGGAACATGAAGTCGATCCTGGCCTCCTCCAGATAGCGGAGGAACTCCACGTTGTTGACGTGGCCGTAGGCGTCCATGTCCGCCCACCGCAGCGGGCAGCGGTAGACGTGCCGGGCCTCGTCAGCCACGGGTGAGCTTCTTGTACGTGGCGCGATGCGGGCGCGCGGCGTCCGGGCCGAGCCGCTCGATCTTGTTCTTCTCGTACGACTCGAAGTTGCCCTCGAACCAGAACCACTTGCTGTCGCCCTCGTACGCCAGGATGTGCGTCGCGATGCGGTCCAGGAACCAGCGGTCGTGGGTGATGACCACGGCGCAGCCGGGGAACTCCAGCAGCGCGTTCTCCAGCGAGGACAGGGTCTCGACGTCGAGGTCGTTGGTCGGCTCGTCGAGCAGCAGCAGGTTGCCGCCCTGCTTGAGGGTGAGCGCGAGGTTGAGGCGGTTGCGCTCACCGCCCGAGAGGACGCCCGCGGGCTTCTGCTGGTCCGGGCCCTTGAAGCCGAAGGCGGACACGTACGCCCGCGAGGGCATTTCGACCTGGCCGACGTTGATGTAGTCGAGGCCGTCGGAGACGACCTCCCATAGCGTCTTCTTGGCGTCGATGTTCCCGCGGGACTGGTCGACGTAGCTGATGTTCACGGTGTCGCCGACCCGGATGCTGCCGGAGTCCGGCTTCTCCTGGCCGAGGATCATCTTGAACAGGGTCGTCTTGCCGGCGCCGTTGGGGCCGATGACACCGACGATGCCGTTGCGCGGGAGCGTGAACGACAGGTCCTCGATGAGCAGCTTCTCGCCGAAGCCCTTGCTGAGCTTCTCGACCTCGACGACGACGTTGCCCAGACGCGGGCCCGGCGGGATCTGGATCTCCTCGAAGTCCAGCTTGCGCATCTTCTCGGCCTCGGCCGCCATCTCCTCGTAGCGGGCGAGACGCGCCTTGGACTTCGCCTGCCGGCCCTTGGCGTTGGAGCGGACCCACTCCAGCTCTTCCTTCAGGCGCTTCTGCCGCTTGGCGTCCTTCTGGCCCTCGACCTTCAGCCGCGCGGCCTTGGTCTCCAGGTACGTGGAGTAGTTGCCCTCGTAGGGGTAGGCCCGGCCGCGGTCCAGCTCCAGGATCCAGCCGGCGACGTTGTCGAGGAAGTACCGGTCGTGGGTGATGGCCACGACGGTGCCCTCGTACTGCGCGAGGTGCTGCTCCAGCCAGGCGACGGACTCGGCGTCGAGGTGGTTGGTGGGCTCGTCGAGGAGGAGGAGGTCGGGAGCCTCCAGCAGCAGCTTGCAGAGCGCGACACGGCGGCGCTCGCCGCCGGAGAGGTTGGTGACGGGCCAGTCGCCGGGCGGGCAGCCGAGGGCGTCCATGGCCTGTTCGAGCTGGGCGTCGAGGTCCCAGGCGTTCGCGTGGTCCAGCTCCTCCTGGAGCTTGCCCATCTCCTCCATCAGCTCGTCGGTGTACTCGGTCGCCATCTGCTCGGCGATCTCGTTGAACCGGTCGAGCTTGCCCTTGGTGGCGGCGACGCCCTCCTGGACGTTTTCGAGGACGGTCTTGTCCTCGCTCAGCGGGGGCTCCTGGAGCAGGATGCCGACGCTGTAGCCGGGCGAGAGGAACGCGTCGCCGTTCGACGGCTGCTCCAGACCGGCCATGATCTTGAGCACGGTGGACTTCCCGGCTCCGTTGGGGCCCACGACACCGATCTTGGCGCCGGGCAGGAAGTTCAAGGTGACGTTGTCAAGGATGACCTTGTCGCCGTGCGCCTTGCGTGCCTTGCGCATGGTGTAGATGAACTCAGCCAAGAGAAACCGTCCGGCAGATCCGAGGTGGGCAGATGCACCCATCTTGCCGCACGCGCCGCCCCGGACGAAAACGCCCCCGGTCCCGCCCGCCGCCCGCGGCGGGCGGGACGGGCGAGGGGACGGAGGACAAGGCGGACACGCGCCGCCGGGCGGGCCCGGCGGGCGCGCGAAAGGGCCGGACCCCGAAGAACCCGGCCCCTGAACCAGGCGGAGCGTGGAGCGCACGGGCGGCACAGGCACCGCCTCCGCCGCCCCGCGACGCGCGAAGGGGCCGGATCCCGAAGGATCCGGCCCCTGAATCCGCGGAGCGTCAGCCGTCAGCCGGCGTCCGCCGGCCGGTGCCGCCCGGCGCGGTTACGCGCCCGGCACCGGCCGGAGGGCCGTCGTCAGGCGACGTCGCCGCCGCCGGCGCGCCGGCGGAGCAGGAAGACGGTCGCACCGCCGACCACGACCAGGCCGATCGCCACGCCCGCGATCACCGGGGTGGCGCTGCTGCCACCGGTGTTCGCCAGGTCGCCGCCGTCGGAGTCGTCACCGCCGGCGGAGCCGCCCGCGGAAGCCGGGCTCGGCTCGCTCGGCGCCGGGGTGTCGTTGCCCGCGGTGTCGCAGTCGAGCACGCCGGTGAACTTCTCGCTGAAGCCGTCGTCACCGTTGATGGTGATCTCGTACGCCTGGTCCTCGGCGACCTCGACCAGCACGGTCTTGGACTCGCCCGGCGCCACGGTGTGGGACTCGCCCGCCAGCTCGAAGGAGAAGGGCTGGTCGCCCTTGTTCTCGGCGGTCACGTCCACGCCGCCCTTGGCGCAGTTCTTGTCGGCCGAGAGCGCCGGGATCGGGCCCTCGCTCGCCCACGTGGCGGTGGCCTGCGCGGTGACGGTGGTGTCGCTGGAGCCGGCCAGGATCTGGGTCTGGCTCTTCGCGTGCTCGCCGACGCCGGCGAAGGCACGGCCGACCGGCACCTGGGTGGTCGCCTCGGCACTCAGGGTCGCCGAACCGTCGGGGGTGCCGGCGGGCACGTCGAGGAAGACCTCCGTGCCGTCGGCGGCGCTGGTCAGAGCCTCGCCGTTGGCGTCGACGATCTTGACGCCGGCGGACTCGGCCTCCGGCGACACCGAGAGGTTGGCGCTGGAGGCGTCGGTGTTCACCGTCACCGGGCCGAGCTTCTCACCGGACTTGCCGGAGATGGCGGTCGGACCGAGGTTCAGCGAGGCCGCGGGCTCCTCGACGGCCTCGGCACCGGCCTCCAGGTAGTCGGCCAGCTTCTCCGCCTCGGGGTCCTTGGCCTCGACGTTCACCTTGTCGGAGAAACGCCAGATGGCGATCTGGGTGCCGGCCGCGGCGGTGTTCTCGGTCAGCTCACCCGCACCGGCCGACTCCGCGAGCGCGGTCAGGTCGTCCACCTGCGGGTAGGAGTTCTGCAGAATCCAGTTGATCTTCCCCGCGTCGGCGTTGTTCTGCAGCGAGGAGGAACTCCAGGGCACCTCCTGGTACTTGGCCTCCGGCTGGGTGGGGTTGCCGAAGTCGATGCAGTAGGTCTGGATGCTGCCGCCCTGGTCGACGGCCATCTCGAACAGACCGGCACCGATCTCGTGGTCACCGCCGTCACCGTGGACGATCGCGGTGTCCTTGATCGTGAGTCCGCCCAGGGTGGCGGTGGCGCCGTTGGCGGGCGGCGCGTCCTGCGCCGCCGCGGGACCGGCGCCGGCTATCGCACCGGCGGTGGCCAGGCCCGCGGCCAGCACTGCCGCGGTGAGCCGAGCAGACCGCCGATGTGACGGCCTCCGAACAGAAGTCATGGTCGAAAATCCCCTCCGGGCGGGTTGGTCAAGGCTCGGATTGCCCCCGCCGTAAGAACGCCTTCGCTCCGGGCTCGTCGAGCCGCTCGGAATCCTATGGACTCCCCTCGTCCCGCGAACCTCAAATGCCCCAAGAGAACAGGGTTTTAGAACGTAATCGTTACATCGGGCAACGACTATTTCGGGCAGACCACGGCGGACCGGCCGAAGTTCCCGCGCCTGGCTCGAACTGATCGTCTCGAAACCGTCACCATCCGGCGGCCCCGTGACCGTCCGAGCGCCGGGGGCCCGGGAACCGGGCGCCGTTGCGGCGGAGTCCGGGCTGCGAACCGCCGGCCCCCGGCGGCCGGGCCGGGTCCCGTCCCGGGCGTTCCGCGTCATCCCAGGTCCGGCGTCAGCACCGGCCGGCGCTCCCCCTGCTCCGCCGCGTCCGCCGCCCCTTCCGCCGGCGCCGGGGTATCCCGTACCGCGACGTCCAGGTCCCGTACGGACGGGTCCCCGAACGATGGTCTGACCCGGGACCTGCGGCGGAACGCCGTCGTGCCCCAGCCGAGGTCGTGGCCCACCGCCGTCGCGTCGATCGTCGGGTCCGTGCAGCGCATGCCGTCCTTCTCGTACTCCCTGACCCGCAACCGGCCCCGCACCAGCAGCGGTTCGCCGATGGCCACGGAAGCGGCCACGTTCTCGGCCAGTTGGCGCCAGGCCCAGACCGTGAAGAAGTTCGTGTACGCATCGGTCCAGGCGCCGCTCGCCTGGTCGAACCTCCGCACCGTGGCCGCCAGGCGGAACCGCACCGCCGGCACCCCCGACTGCGTCGTGCGGTACTCCGCGCCCGTGGCGGCGTTCCCCACCACGGTCACCATCGTCTCGTTCATCTCCCACGCACCTCCCCCGTCCGGGCACGTCACCTGCCCGCTGCCCCCATGCTGCCCGCTCCCGGCCGCATCCCGCGACCCCTGTGGATAACTCCCTGCCGGGCGACGTCGTTGCAGGTCAGAGCCGTGCAGCGGCGCCCGAGGCGGCGGCGTACTGCTCCCGCACCTCGTGGTAGCGCATCAGCTCCGCCGCCATCGGCTCCAGCACCCGCGCCCGCCCGTTCGCGGCCGCCGACTCGCGCAGCCTGCGCTCCGCCTCCTCGCCGTACCGCCGCGCCGGGCCACGAGCCGCGAACCGGCAGGCCAGCGCCACCCCGGGGCCGCCGGCGGTGGCGATCGCCACGAGGGCCAGCGGCAGCGGCCACGGCACGCCGGTGACGCCGGACAGCGCCGCGACCATCCACAACGCGGCCAGCACCTGCAGGGCGAGCAACCCGCGCTGCACCGCGCCCACCACCGCCCACCACCGTGGCCGCGGCAGAGTGCCCGGCCGGCTCAGGGCGACCGTATCCGGCCCGCCCGCCGCGGTCTTCGCCACGGGCCGCCCATCGCCGGACCACCCGCCCACAGACGGGACTCCGGCGCCGGACACCCCGGCGCCCGCGTTCAGCGGCGGCTGCGTCAGCCGGTCCGCAAGGCCCTCCGCGCCGCGCACCCCCGCCTCGCGCACCGCCTTCGCCCACGGCGCCGGCAGCCCGGCGCCCGCCTCGTCGGCCACGGTCCGTACCGCCTGCTCCACCACCGCCCGCGCGGGGATCACCTCCCGCTCCCCGTCCCGGGGTTCCGGCATCAGCGCGCCGACGGGCCCGGACCGCCCGTCGTGCCCGGGCCGGCCCGGGCGATCCCCCGCATCGCCTGAGCCCGCGCGCCCGTCCGCCCGCCGGCGCCGCCACCACTCCACCGGCCGCGCCCCGCAGGCCCGTTCCGCCTCCCGCAGCCACCACTGCTCCGCCGCCTGCCCCGTGGCCGCCGCGCCCACCGCCTCCGCGAGCCGGTCCTCGAACTCCGCCGTGACCCGTTCGCCGAGACCGGCCGCGCCGCCGTCCCCGACGTAGACCTCGCGCAGCCGCGCCGTCGCCTCCTCCACGTCCGCGGTCAGCCGGAGTTCGGCCGCACGGCGCTCCGCGATGAACGACACCAGTTCCGCGCGCAGATCGCCCACGCCCTCGCCGGTGAGCGCGGACAGCGACAGCACGCACGCGCCGGGCTCGCCGTGCTCGCCGAGCGCGAGGCCGTCCTCGTCGAGGAGCCGGCGCAGATCGTCGAGTACCTGCCCGACGGCGTCCGGGGGCAGCCGGTCGACCTGGTTGAGGACGACGAACATCACCTCGGCGTAGCCGGCCAGCGGTTGCAGGTAGCGCTCGTGCAGCGCGGCGTCCGCGTACTTCTCCGGATCGACCACCCAGATCACCGCGTCCACCCGGCGCAGCAGGTCCTCCACGCGGGCCCGGTGCTCCTCCACCGCCGAGTCGTGGTCGGGCAGGTCGAGGAGGACGAGCCCGCGCAGCCCCAGGTCGTCGCGGAGCGGACGGGCGGCGCGCGGCGGGAGCCCGAGGCGTTCGAGGAGAAGCGTCGGCGCGTGGTCCCCGGCGCCGCGCCAGGCGCACGCGGAGGGCTGAGAGGTGGTGGGCCTGCGCACGCCGACGTCGGAGAGCGGGGCGCCGGCGAGCGCGTTGAAGAGGCTGGACTTGCCGCTGCCGGTGGCGCCGGCGATGGCCACGACCGCGTGGTCGAGGGAGAGCCGCGTGCGGTCGGCGGCCTCGTCGAGTACCCGGCCGGCCTCGGCGAGCGTGCGGCCGTCGAGCCGCGTACGGGAGAGGCCGACGAGTTCGCGCAGGGCGTCGAGCCGCCCGCGCAGAGGGCCTTCGGCACGGGATACGGACCCTCCCGGCACCCCCGCCTCCGCCCCGTACCCCGCGCGCGCCCCGCCGCGACCCCGCCCCGCGGCACGCGGCACGGCCTCGTCGCCGTCGTACGCACCGCCGCGCCCGCCGGTATCCGCCGGCTCGCCGCCGGCCAGGCCCGCCCCGGCGCCCGCACCGCCCCCGAAGGCGACGTCGCAGAGCCGTGCACCGGAGTCGAACGCGGCGATGGCACCCGCACCGCCACCCGCACCCGGGTCAGGGCGCACACCGTCCTCCGCACCGTCCTCGGCACCGCCGTCCGCGCCGGGCCCGCCCCCGTCCTCCGGTCCGGGCGCCGCCTCCGGTCCGGGTCCCGCCCCCGGCGAGGGCCTCGCGGCCTCCAGGGACCGGACCGCCGCCTCCGCGGCCGCCGCCCCCGCCGTCTCACCCGCCCCGGCACCCCCGGCCGCCCCCGCACTCCCGTCCGCGGCGCCAGGCGCCACCGGGCGCCCGGAGAGACCGTCATCCGCGTCCCACGGCTCCCCCTCGCCCCCCGGCCCCGGCACGGAACCGGCCACGCCCGGGCCGCTCCCGGCCCGTACCGCCTGCCGCCGTCCCCGCCGCACACCCCACCGCGCCGAGCGCCGCGCGATCAGCCCGTCGTCCCACATCCCGCCCCCGGCGTTCACCGGAGCCCCGGCCCGGCCGCCCTGCGTGCCCCCGGCCCCGGCCGCACCACGTGCGAACGCCTCCTCCTCAGGGACGTCCTCCTCACCCGCGACCCCATACAACTCGGCCACCTCACCCACCCCATCGCCGCCACCTGCCGCCGCCACCGGCTCCGCCGTCTCCTCAATCGGAACCGGAACCTCCACCGACTCGCCGTGTCCCGGCATCTCCTCCGCGCGCACGTCGCCCACCTCGCCCACCTCTCCCGTCACTTCTCCCTCTGCAGCACCGACATGGCCGCGATCAACCGGGCCTGCTGACCCGGCTCCACCTCCAGGGCGTCGATCGCCGCCAGCCGGCGGTCCCGCTCTCCGTCGAGCGCCCGCTCGAAGTACGTACCGAGCAGCCGCCCGCCCCGGCTCCGCAACCGCAGCCCGCCCTTCGCGCCCAGCAGCGCCGCCAGTTCGTCCGCCGCCCCGTCCCCGTCCTGGCCGCCGAGCAGCGCCACCGCCAGCAGCGCCGCCACCTCCTCCGGCTCCGCGTCGGCCGGCCGCTCCGCCGCCCGCAGCGCCTCGTCGGCCAGTTCCTCCAGACACCGCTGCCAGCGCCGCACGAGCACCCCCACCCGCTCCCGCGCTCCCGCGCCCGCCTCGCCGAAGGACACCGCCGCCGCGGCCGGCTCCCGGCGCAGCTCGGTGGTGAACCGCTCGTCCGCGGCGGCCACGGCGCAGCACAGGACGGCGGCGACGCTGCCGGTCAGGGCGTCGAGGAGGTCGGCGGAGGCGCCGGTGAGGGCACGGTTGCGGTAGTGCACCAGGGCGTCGCCGGCGAACGCCGCGCCGCCGACGAGGTCGGTGTGCGCCTGCTCCGCGGCCTCCTCGTACGCCCGCTCCACCCGGTGCGCCATCCGCGTCGACGCCGCGTGCTGCGCCGCGCACGCCCCGGCCAGCGACGTGACCCGCGAACGCAGCGACGCGAGCACGCCGTGCGCGGTCCGTACGGCGGCGTCCGCGCGGGCCCGGGGGTCCTGGGCCCGGCGGGCGAGCCAGTCGCGCAGCTCCTGCACCGCCGTGGCGGGCAGCAGCCCGCTGCCGCCGCCGGCGGATTCGGGGAGCTCGGGGACGGTGAAGCGCGGCACCTCGCCGAGCCCCGCCCGGCGCAGCAGCGTCGCGTACTGAAGCGAGACCTCGCCCGCGACCTGGTGCGGCACCCGGTCGAGCACGGTGACCAGGCTGACGTCGTACTCCTTCGCCGTACGCAGCAGGTGCCAGGGCACCGCGTCCGCGTACCGGGAGGCGGTCGTCACCAGCACCCACACGTCCGCGGCGCACACCAGCTCGGCGGCCAGCTCGCGGGCGTGCCCGGCGAGGGAGTCGATGTCGGGGGCGTCGAGGAGGGCGAGTCCGCGGGGGACGTTCTCGTCGACCTCGATCCGCAGCAGGGTACCGTCGGGCCCGCCTCCGCCCTCGCCGAAGGTCGCGGCCCCCCGGCCCGGACCGCCCCGGGCCGGGCCGCCGCGCCGGCTGCGGTAGGGGTCGGGCACGCCGCAGGTCCCGGAGGCACCCCTGTTCGCCCCGTACGCCTCCCGGGTACGGGCGTTTCCACCACCCCCGTACGCCCTCCGCGAACCCCCGCCGTCCCCCGCGTCCCCGGATTCCCGGTACGGCTCCGCCATCTCCTGGGCCTCGTACGCGCCGTACGACTCGTACGCCTCGACGCGCCCGTGCGCGGCGTCCTGACGCGGCATCCACACCCGCGTCAGATGCGGCAGCACCCGCTGCCCCGCGAACCAGGACTGGTCGTCGGGATGGCAGACGAGTACGGGCATCCGCGTCGTGGGCCGCAACACGCCGGACTCGCTGACGCATCTGCCGACGAGCGAGTTGACGAGTGTCGACTTCCCCGCCCCCGTCGACCCGCCGACCACCGCGAGCAGCGGCGCGTCCGGGCGGTGCAGCCGGGGCACCAGATAGTCGTCGAGCTGGGCCAGCAGTTCCGCTCTGCTCCGCCGGGCCCCCTCCGCCCCGGGCAGGGGCAGCGGAAAGCGCGCCGCGGCGACGCACTCGCGGAGGGCGGAGAGTGCGCTCAGCAGGTCGGTCCGTACGTCCGAGGTCGCCACATGCGAAGAATGCCCGCTTCCATCCGAATTTGAAAGCGTTTAGCCCCGCAGTGCGCCTTCTTCAACCCGGAAGCTTCCGCCACGCGGGGATAACGACTGCACAACACCACCGGCGCCACACGGAAAAAAGCGGTGCGTGAATCGCACTCGCCTGCGATTATCGGGACGCTTCACTGAACCTCCACAAGGTGGTGCCGGAGTGAAGCTACCGGGTGTGGCTCAACGGAGCCCTATCCTTGCCCTTGGCAAGGTCACGGATCCGCCGAGCCCGGCCACCGTTCCACGCCACACCGGCCCCCGTAGCTCAGCGGATAGAGCAGGCGCCTTCTAAGCGCTTGGTCGCAGGTTCGAGTCCTGCCGGGGGCGCAGGGCTGCCCTCCTCCCCCAGGGAGGGCCCAACCTGCATATCAGAGGGGCATCAACCCTCCCCCGCCCCCACCCCACCACGGAGGGCACAGCGAAGCGGTCCGGGGTGCGCCCTCCCCCGGCCGCGCGCTCCAGGTCGCTTTCCTGCTCCCGCCGGCGTTCAGGCGTCGGGGTGCTCCGCCGCGCCGGCCGGGGCGGCGGCGGTCCGCTGCCGTCTGCGTAACGCGCCTGAAAAGAGCGCGGGCTAGCGTGGCCGGACTCCGGGCCGGGACGGCCCCGGAGGACTGGAGCCGGAAGGGCGGTGGGACGCGTGCGACTGACTCCCCGGGAGCAGGAACGGCTGCTCATCCACGTGGCCGCGGACGTGGCCGAGAAGCGCCGGGCGCGCGGGCTGCGGCTCAACCACCCGGAGGCGGTCGCGCTCATCACCTCCCATGTACTCGAAGGCGCCCGCGACGGCCGCAGCGTCGCCGAGCTGATGGCCTCCGGCCGCACCGTCCTCACCCGCGACGACGTCATGGACGGCGTTCCCGAGATGCTGCGCGACGTCCAGGTGGAGGCGACCTTTCCGGACGGCACCAAGCTCGTCACCGTCCACGACCCCATCGTCTGAGGGAGGACCGGCCGTGATACCGGGAGAGATCCGCTACGGCGACGGGGCCGTCCGTCTGAACGAGGGCGCTGACGTCATCCGGCTCACCGTGCTCAACACCGCCGACCGGCCCGTCCAGGTCGGCTCCCACTACCACTTCGCCGAGTCCAACCCGGGCCTGGAGTTCGACCGCGCCGCCGCCCGCGGCAGGCGCCTCGGTGTCGCCGCGGGCACCGCCGTGCGCTTCGAGCCCGGCGTGCCCGTGGAGGTCGCGCTGGTTCCGCTCGCCGGCCGGCGCGTGGTGCCGGGACTGCGCGGCGAGACGGGCGGGGCGCTCGATGGCTGAGCTGTCCCGCGCCGCGTACGCCGACCTCTTCGGGCCCACCACCGGCGACCGCATCCGGCTCGCCGACACCGACCTGCTGATCGAGATCGAGGAGGACCGCTCCGGCGGCCCCGGGCGCGCGGGGGACGAGGCGGTCTTCGGGGGCGGCAAGGTGATCCGCGAGTCCATGGGCGTCTCGCGCGCCACCCGGGCCGACGGCACGCCCGACACCGTGATCACCGGTGCCGTCGTCCTCGACCACTGGGGCGTCGTCAAGGCCGATGTCGGCATCCGTGACGGGCGGGTCACCGCCCTCGGCAAGGCCGGCAACCCCGACACCATGGACGGTGTCCACCCCGAGCTGGTCCTCGGCCCGGAGACCGAGATCATCGCCGGCAACGGCAAGATCCTCACCGCCGGCGCCGTCGACGCCCACGTCCACTTCATCTGCCCCCAGCTCGCCGACGAAGCACTCGCCGCCGGCGTCACCACCCTCATCGGCGGCGGCACGGGTCCCGCGGAAGGCAGCAAGGCCACCACCGTCACCCCGGGGCCGTGGCACCTGGCGCGGATGCTGGAGGCCATGGACGGTGTCCCCGTCAACGTCGGCCTGCTCGGCAAAGGCAGCACGGTCTCCAGCGAGGCGCTGCTCAGCCAACTGCGCGGCGGGGCGCTCGGCTTCAAGATCCACGAGGACTGGGGGGCCACTCCCGCCGTCATCGACGCCTGCCTCGCCGTGTGCGAGGAGACCGGCGCGCAGCTCGCCCTCCACAGCGACACGCTCAACGAAGCCGGCTTCGTCGGCGACACCCTCGCGGCGGTCGCCGGCCGCACCGTCCACGCGTACCACGCCGAAGGCGCGGGCGGCGGCCACGCCCCGGACATCATCACCGTCGTCTCCGCCCCGCACGTCCTGCCCAGCTCCACCAACCCGACCCGGCCGCACACCGTCAACACCGTCGAGGAGCACCTCGACATGCTGATGGTCTGCCACCACCTGAACCCCGCCGTGCCCGAGGACCTCGCGTTCGCCGAGTCCCGCATCCGGCCCTCGACGATCGCCGCGGAGGACGTCCTGCACGACCTCGGCGCCATCTCCGTCATCTCCTCCGACTCCCAGGCCATGGGCCGCATCGGCGAGGTCGTCATGCGCACGTGGCAGACCGCGCACGTGATGAAGAAGCGGCGCGGCCCGCTGCCCGGCGACGGCCGCGCCGACAATGTGCGGGCGCGCAGGTACGTCGCGAAGTACACGGTCAACCCCGCCGCGGCCAACGGCGTCGACCACGAGATCGGCTCCGTCGAGCCCGGCAAGCTCGCCGACCTCGTCCTGTGGGACCCGGCGTTCTTCGGCGTCAAGCCGCACCTGGTGCTCAAGGGCGGCCAGATCGCGTACGCGCAGGTGGGCGACGCCAACGCCTCCATTCCCACCCCGCAGCCGGTCCTGCCGCGCCCCATGTACGGCGCCGCCGGACGCGCCCCGCACGCCAACTCCGTCTCCTTCGTCTCCGCCCTCGCGGTGGACGGCCACCTCCGCGACCGCCTCGGGCTGGGCAAGGCACTGGTCGCGGCCCGCTCCACGCGCTCGCTGACCAAGGCGGACATGAAGCTGAACGACGCCACCCCGGAGGTACGGGTCGACGCCGACAGCTTCACCGTGACCATCGACGGCGAGGTGGTCGAGCCCGCCCCGGCGGTTGAGCTGCCCCTGGCCCAGCGCTACTTCCTGTTCTGAGCCATGCCGCTGCCGCCGCCCGCCGCCCGCGCCGCGCTGCTCATCCTCGCCGACGGCCGCTTTCCCGCCGGCGGCCACGCCCACTCCGGCGGCGCCGAACAGGCCGTCGCCGCCGGGCGGATCACCGACGCCGCGGGTCTGGAGGGGTACTGCCGCGGACGGCTGCACACCGCCGGGCTCACCTCCGCCGCCCTGGCCGCCGCGGCCTGCGCCGGAGCCGACCCGCTGCTCCTGGACGAGGCCGCCGACGCCCGCACCCCGTCGGCCGCCCTGCGCGCCACCGCCCGCCGGCTGGGCCGCCAGCTACTGCGGGCCGCCCGCGCCGCCTGGCCGGCCGTGGAGCTGGAAGCCCTCGCCGAGGCCCGTCCGCGCGGCGTCCACCAGCCCGTCGTCCTGGGCGTCGCGGCGCGGGCCGCGCGCCTCGGCCCCGGGGACGCCGCCCACGCCGCCGGCTACGAGGCGGTCTCCGGGCCGGCGACCGCGACCGTACGACTCCTCGGTCTCGACCCCTTCGAGGCCACCGCCGTTCTCGCCCGCCTCGCCCCCGAACTGGACGACGTGGCCGCGCGGGCCGCGGCGGCGGGTGTACGCGCCGCCGCCGAAGGCCGCACCGGCGCCGACCCCGGCGAGCTGCTGCCCGCTGGGAGCGCCCCGCTCCCCGACATCGCCGCCGAGGAGCACGCCGTGCGGGCGGCGCGGCTCTTCGCCTCGTAGACAGATGTGTCAGTGGCCTCGTACGCACAGGGAGACGGCATGCACCTCGACCATTCCGGGACACCCGCGCAGCGCTTCACCTACGGCACCGCCACGCATCGCCCCGGCGCGCCCGGGGCCCCGGCGCCCCGCCGCCGCGCCCTGCGCGTCGGACTCGGCGGCCCGGTGGGCTCCGGCAAGACCGCCACCGTCGCCGCGCTGTGCCGGCTGCTGCACGACGAGCTGTCGCTGGCCGTCGTCACCAACGACATCTACACCCGCGAAGACGCCGAGTTCCTGCTCCGCGAGGCCGTGCTGCCGCCCGAGCGGATCACCGCCGTGGAGACGGGCGCCTGCCCGCACACCGCCATCCGCGACGACATCTCCGCCAACGTCGAGGCCGTCGAGGACCTGGAGGCGGCGGTCGGGCCGCTGGACGTGGTCCTGGTGGAGTCCGGCGGTGACAACCTCACGGCCACCTTCTCCCGCGGCCTGGCCGACGTGCAGCTCTTCGTCATCGACGTCGCGGGCGGTGACGACATCCCCCGCAAGGGCGGGCCCGGCATCACCACGGCCGACCTGCTCGTCGTCAACAAGACCGACCTCGCCCCGCACGTCGGCTCCGACCTGGCGCGCATGGCACGCGACGCGCGGGCCCAACGCGGTGACAAGCCGGTCGTGTTCACCTCGCTGGCGCGGGAGGGCGGGGTGCGGCCGGTCGCGGACTGGCTGCGTGCACGCGTCGCCGCGTGGCGCACGGCGTGAGTGACGGCGCGGCGCACGACGGGGCGGACGGCCCGGCCGCGCCCGCCGCACGCGTGCCCGCCGGCGGAGTCGAGGCCCACGCCCGTATCACCGCCGCCCCCCACGCGCGCGGCGGCACCGCGCTGCCGGAGCTGGCCGGGGACGGGCCGCTCGCCCTGCGCCGGGTCCGGGCGGGCGCCGGGGAGGCGCGGATATGCCTGGTCGGGGCCATGGCCGGGCCGCTCGGCGGCGACCGGTTGCGGCTCGACGTGCGTGTCGAGGACGGTGCCGCGCTCTGCGTCACCGGCGCCGCCGCGACCCTGGCCCTGCCGGGCGCCACCGGCGAGCCCGCCCGCTACGAGGTGTGCCTCACCGTCGGCGACGGCGCCGAACTGCGCTGGCTGCCCGAACCGCTGATCTCCGTGCGCGGCAGCAGGCTCCACGTGACGTACCGCGTCGACCTCGCCCCCACCGCCCGCCTGGTCTTCCGCGAAGAGCAGGTGCTCGGCCGCACCGGCGAGCCGCCCGGCCGGCTCCTGTCACGCCTCACGGTACGCAGCGGCGGCCGGCCCCTCCTCCATCAGACCACCGACTACGGCCCCGGCTCCCCCGCGTGGGACGGCCCCGCCGTCCTCGCGGACAACCGCGCGTCCGGGCAACTGCTCGTTGCCGCTCCCGAGCTCGCCCGCACCCCGGCCAAGCCGTACGTCCTCGCCCCCGCCCTCGCCGCGATCACCCCCCTCGCCGGCCCCGCCACCCTCACGACCGCCGTCGCCCCCGACTCCCTGCTCCTGCGCACCCTGCTGGACGAGGCCCACTCCCGCACCACGGCCACGCGAGCCCCAGGCCGCTGACGGTCCGGCCAGGTGCATCTCGCGGATCGCCCGGTATCAGCGTTCCGGACAGGGAGCCCGCGCGAGGGAGGGACCAGGCCGGGTGACAGGCAGACGGTTCGTCACCCGGCCGGGCCCGGACGCGCGCGCCCGGTCAGCGCACGGGGACGAACGGGCGGTTCAGGTGCGCCGTGGCGAGGACCGCGCCGTGTTCCACGGCCCCTTCCAGCAGCAGCCGCCGGGTGAGACGGGCGAGGTCCGGGTCCGCCTCGAAGACGTACCGCACGGCCGGGTCGACGAGCTGCACCGCGTGCACGACGACGTCCCCGGCGATGACGATCCGCCGGTTCCCGCCGTCGACGACCACCGACTGGTGTCCGGGCGTGTGGCCGGGCGTCGGGACGAGCGTGACGGTGTCCCCGCCGTGGTGAACGGCGAGCCGGGTGCCGCCGTCGACGACGTGCAGCCGTCCGGCCGCGCGCAGCGGGTCGACGGCGTACGTCGTGGCCGGGTCGCCGGGGGCGAGGGCGGCGAGCTCGGCGGCCTGGACGACGTAGCGGGCGTCCGGGAAGACGGGGACGCCGTCGGGGGTCACCGACCAGCCGTAGTGGTCCTCGTGCAGGTGGCTGAGCACGACGGTGTCGACATCGGCCGGCGCGATGCCGGCGGCGGCCAGCCGCTCGGGCAGCCGGCCCGGGACCGGCGCCCAGCTCGCGGCGGGGCTCCCGGCCGGGCCGATGCCGGAGTCGACGAGCACGACCCGGCCGCCGGGCCGCCGTACGGCGAAGCAGCGGAAGTCCAGCTCCCACGCCCCGTCGGGCCCGAACGCCCGCGGGTCGACGCGCCGCGCGGCGGCCCACGCGGGGGCGGAGGCGCCGGGGAATGCCTCCGCGCGCGGCATCGGGAACGTCCCGTGTGCGTCCAGCAGCGCCACCACCTCGAACCGCCCGGCCCGGCACACGGCCAGCCCGGACGCCTCCGGCCCGGCCACCGCGCCGTCGGCCTCGGCATCCGCCCCGGCGGGGCGTGGCCCGGGCGCGGCGGCGGCCTTGTCCGCCCCCGCCCCGACGACCGCCGCCGCGGCCACCGCCCCGGCGCCCCGCAGCACCCGCCGCCGCCCCCACGCGCCCGCGGCGCCTCCTCCGGCGGCGGCCCGCCGGCCCCCGCGGCCGTCCCCGCGCGCCGTGTCACCGGCCGGCCGGCCACCCGGCCCGCCGGCCGCCCCGGTGCCCGCTCCCCCGCGCCCGTCGTACGTCCGTCCCATCACCGCTCCCTCGTCGTCCTTTGCACGACGGTCACGCTGCCCTCCCCTCCCGGTCCCGCGCTTGTAAGTTCGTGCGCGATCCACGCGCCGTGTGCAAGGCTCACCCCCATGGCCGCGACCCGGCACGCGATCCTCACCGGCGACGATCTCTACGTCGCGGACGTGCGCTGCGGTGATCCGCCCGCCGGGTGGACGCCGGTGCGCGCCGCGGAGGTCTTCGGGCTCGTCCTCGTTCGCGACGGTGTCGTACGGGCACGGGTGGACGGCGTGGAACAGACGATGGACCCCGCGTCGGTGTACGTCGAACGGCTCGGCAGCGAGCAGCAGTTCGCACACCCGCACGGCGCCGACCGCTACACGGAGCTCATTCCGTCGGAACCGCTGCTCGCCTCGCTGCTGGGCGGCGATCCCGCCGTGCCGGAGGGGCTGGTGTTCACCACGCCCGCGATGGCGCTGCGGCACCGGCTGCTGTGCGCGGCGTCCGCCCGCGGTGGCGGCACGGCCTCCGCAGCCGCCCCCGGGAACGCCGTCACGGACGCCGCCACCGACGCCTTCGGGGCCGCCGAGTCCGCCGTCGCCCTGGTCGCGGCGGCGCTCGCCCAACTGGACGCGCGCCGGGTGGCGAGCGGCGCTCCGGCCACGGCCTCGGCCCGGCGGCGGCTCGCCGACGGGGCCCGGGAGGCACTGACCGCAAACCCGCGGCTCGGGCTGCTCCCCCTCGCCGCCGAGCTGGGCTGCTCGCCGCACCACCTGAGCCGGGTGTTCCGGGCGGCGACCGGCGCCACGCTCAGCCGCTACCGCAACCGGCTGCGCGCCGCGCGGGCGCTGGAACGGCTGGCCGGCGGCGAACGCGACCTCGGCGGCCTCGCCGCCGAACTCGGCTTCGCCGACCAGGCGCACATGACGCACGTCGTACGCGCCGAGTCCGGGCTCCCCCCGGGCCGGCTCCGGGCCCTCCTCGCACCCGCCCCCGGACCGGGCGGCCCCTGACCTCCCGGCCCTCCTCCGCCCGGCGGCTCCCCCGCGGGCCCCCGCACGCGCCGCCCGCACGGGCCTGGCCGGCCGGTCCGACCGAACCGGCCTGCCTCATCGCCCGCGACTGCACGCGAAAGTGCACGTCAGCACCGGTCTCGGTGCTGCATCGGAGTTCGCCTCACAGGAACTTGTCATCGCTGTGAGGTCGGGCATTGTGGAATTCTCCTCCGGAAGGGTCCTGTACGTCGCCTCCGAGGAGTAGGTGTCCATGTCCCACAGGCAGTTGAACGTCTGCATCGTCGGCGCCGGGCCGCGCGGCCTGTCGGTTCTGGAGCGCATCTGCGCCAACGAGCGCAAGTCCCCCGCCCACGAGAAGCTTCACCTCCACGTCGTCGACCCGCACCCCCCGGGCGCGGGCCGGGTCTGGCGGACCGACCAGCCGGATCTGCTGCTGATGAACACCGTCGCCTCCCAGGTCACCGTCTACACCGACGCCAGCGTGGAGATGGACGGCCCGATCGAGGCCGGGCCCAGCCTGTACGAGTGGGCGCGGGAGGCCGTACGGGGCGAGGGGGCCGGGCCGGCCCTGCCGGGCGGCGCGCTGGCCGAGGCACGGCAGTTGGGGCCGGACGACTATCCGACACGGGCGTTCTACGGGCACTACCTGGGGGACTCCTTCCACCGGGTGGTGGACGGCGCCCCGGACCACGTGACCGTGCGGGTGCACCGGTCCACCGCGGTCGCGCTGGACGAGGAGGAGGGCGGCGGTGCCGGCCAGTGCCTCACCCTCGACGACGGCACCCGTTTACGCCACCTCGACGCGGTCGTCCTCGCGCAGGGGCACCTGCCGGCGCGCGCCACCGAGCGCGAGAAGGAACTGGCGCGCGAGGCCGAGGAGTGCGGGCTCGTGCTCGTCACCCCCGTCAACCCCGCCGACGCCGACCTCTCCGGGATCCGGCCGGGTCAGAACGTGGTGCTGCGCGGGCTCGGACTGAACTTCTTCGACCACCTCGCCCTGCTCACCACCGGCCGCGGGGGACGGTTCGAGCGCAGCGGCGACCGGCTGGTGTACCGGCCGTCCGGCCGCGAGCCCCGGCTCTTCGCCGGCTCCCGGCGCGGCGTTCCGTACCACGCCCGCGGCCACAACGAGAAGGGCGCGCACGGCCGTTACGAACCGCGGCTGCTCACCCCCGAGGTCATCGCCCGGCTGCGCGAGCGCGGCGCCGCGGGCCGGCGCGTGTACTTCGCCGTCGACCTGTGGCCGCTGATCGCCAAGGAGGTCGCGAGCGTCTACTACGGCGCCCTCCTCGCGGCGCGGGGCCGGGAGGAGGAGGAACGGGAGGCGTTCGTCGCGGAGTACCTCGCCGCGCCCAGCGCCGAGGTGGAGGCCGCGCTGCTCGACGCACACGGGATCCCCGCCGGGGACCGCTGGAACTGGGCCCGTATCGACCGCCCGTACGCGACACGCGAGTTCCACAGCCGCGCCGAGTTCCGCGACTGGCTGCTGGGCCACCTCGCGAACGACGTGCGCGAGGCACGCGAGGGCAACGTCAGCGGGCCGCTCAAGGCGGCGCTCGACGTGCTGCGCGACCTGCGCAACGAGATCCGCCTCGTGGTCGACCACGGCGGCCTGGAGGGCATCTCGTACCGCGACGACCTGCAGAACTGGTACACGCCGCTGAACGCCTATCTGTCCATCGGCCCGCCCGCCTCCCGGATCGAGGAGACCATCGCGCTGGCCCACGCGGGCGTCCTGGAGTTCATGGGCCCCGAACTGCGCGTGCGCATCGACCGTACGGGCGACGAACCGGCGTTCGTCGCCGAGTCCAGCCGGGTGCAGGGCCCCCCGGTGCGGGCCGGAGCGCTGATCGAGGCGCGGCTGCCCGAGCCCGACATCCGGCGCACCGCCGACCCGCTGCTCACCCACCTCCTCGCCACCGGCCAGTGCAGCCCGTACCGCATCTCCAGTGACTCCGGCGCCGACGTGGTGACCGGCGGACTCGCCGTCGGCGAGCGTCCGTACCGGGTGATCGACGCCGCCGGCCGGGAACACCCCCGCCGCTTCGCCTACGGCGTGCCGACCGAGGCCGTGCACTGGGTGACCGCCGCGGGTATACGCCCCGGGGTGAACTCCGTGACGCTCGGCGACTCCGACGCCATCGCCCGCGCCGTCCTCGCTCTCACGGCCGCCGCGGACGGCCCCCGCCCCCCTCTCACCGAGGAGCTTTCGTGACCGCACCCCCCGACGCCGATCCCGACGCCGGCCTCCTCTCGCCCGTACGGGCCGGCACCCCCGTCGAAGCCGCCGTCTCGGACCGGGCGTGGCTGCAGGCGATGCTCGACGCCGAAGCGGCGCTGGCGCGCGCCCAGGCCCGTACGGGCACCATGCCCGCCGGCGCCGCCGCCGCGATCACCGCCGCGGCCCGCGCCGACCTGCTCGACCTGCGCGCGCTCGCGTGCGCCGCGCGGGAGACGGCCAACCCGGTCGTCGGTCTGGTCAAGGCGCTCTCGGCGGTCGTGGCCGAGAGCGACCCGGGAGCCGCGGAGTACGTGCACCGGGGGTCGACCAGCCAGGACGTCTTCGACACCGGCGCGATGCTGGTGTGCGACCGGGCGCTGCGCCTCGTCCACGCCGACCTGCTGCGCACCGCCCGCGCCCTGGAAGGGCTGGCGGCGGCGCACCGCGACACGCTGATGGCCGGGCGGACGCTGACGCTGCACGCGGTGCCGACGACGTTCGGGCTCAAGGCCGCCGGCTGGCGGGCGCTGGTGCTGGACGCCGCCGGGCGGGTGGACCGGGTGCTGACGGGCGGGCTGCCCGTGTCGCTCGGCGGGGCGGCGGGGACACTGGCCGGGTATCTGGAGTACGCGGCGCTGGACGGCGGCACGGGCGATTCCGGCGGGTACGTCGAGCGGCTCACCGCCGCCTTCGCCGACGAGACGGGGCTCGCGCCCGCCGTCCTGCCCTGGCACGTGCTGCGCACGCCCGTCGCGGACGTCGCCGCCGCCACCGCCGTCGTGGCCGGCGCGCTCGGCAAGATCGCCGTCGACGTGCAGTCCCTCGGCCGGACCGAGGTCGCCGAGGTGGCCGAGCCCGCGGTGGCCGGCCGCGGCGGCTCCTCGGCGATGCCGCACAAGCGCAACCCGGTCCTCGCCACCCTCATGCGCAGCGCCTCCCTCCAGGTCCCGGCGCTGGCCGCGGCGGTGACCCAGTGCATGGTCACCGAGGACGAGCGCTCCGCCGGTGCCTGGCACGCCGAGTGGCACCTGCTGCGCGAGTGCCTGCGCCTGGCGGGCGGGGCCGCGCACACCGCGGCCGAACTGGCCGAAGGGCTCCAGGTCAGGCCCGAGCGCATGCGCGCCAACATGCGGATGACGGAGAACCTGGTCACCTCGGAGCGGCTGGCGGCGGTCCTCGCCCCGCTGCTCGGCAAGGCGCGGGCGAAGCAGTTGCTCACCGACGCCGCGGCGGAGTCGGAGCGTACGGGACGGGGGCTGCCGGCGATCCTCGCGGCAGTGCCCGCGATCGCCGAACACTTCGACGAACCTGCTCTGGCGGCGCTCCTCGACCCCGCCTCGTACACCGGCGCGGCCGGCGCACTGGTGGACCGGGCGCTCGCCGACAAGTAACTCCGGCCCGTGGCACGGGACTTACTGCAGCGTACGGCGTGCGCAGGCAGGTGTGTCCCGGGCCGCGGGCATCGTCATCACCGGTGCGTGCGCGCCGAGTTCACCACCCTCCGGGGTCGTCTCCCCCGCCCCCTGTCCCTCCTGCGGGTGATCAACGCTCCAGTCCGGGGCGGCTCGTGACGATATGAGGAGGGTGACCGTCATGGATGAGTGCCTCCAATTCGTCTGTCCGCCGTGGTGCAACATGGCCGACTCACCGGAAGACCATTTCGGGGCTCTCGGTGACGACCTGTCCCGGGTGCTGCACCTGGGCTGGAATGCCGGGGCGATGTTTCAGGGGCGGGGCGACCCCCGCCAGACAGTGGGGTTCGACGTGGATCTGTGCGCGTACTCGATGACGGACGGGCGCCCGGGGCGGCCGTTCCTGCGGGTGTCGGACGAGGCCGACAGCGCGAACAACTTCGAGGTGCACGACGTGGCCTCCGCCGCCTACCTGCTGCAGCAGATGGCAGGAGCGGTACGGAACCTGGCGGGCTTTCTGGAAATGCTCAGCGCGCGCCAGGAGGCCGAGGAGGCGCAGTGGCAGGCCGTCCGTCTGGAGGGCGAGGTGCGGCAGGCCGAGCAGCAGCAGGTCAGGGCCGAGGCCGGGCTGCGCCAGGCGCAGGAGTACATCGGCGTCCTGGAGCGCGAGATGGAGGCGGCGGGGGCGGCCCGGGACGCGGCCCAGTGGCAGGTGGAGAAGGCCCGCGGGCGGGTGGCGGAGGCCGAGCGCACCGCGCGGGAGAGCCGCCGGGTCGCCGACGCCGCCGCGGCACGCTCGGCCCGGCTGGAAGGGGCACGGTAGGAGCCGCCGGGCCGGGCAGTCGCCGTGAGCCGCCCGGGGGCGGGAGCGGGGCCGGGCACCGCCCGGGCCGGGAGCCGCGCGGGTCAGGAACCGCTCGGCTGGCTGAAGCGGAGCAGGTTGCCCGACGGGTCGCGAAACGCGCAGTCCCGTACCCCGTAGGGCTGGTCGGCCGGCTCCTGCAGCACCTCCGCGCCGGAGGCGAGGATGCGCTCGAAGGTCGCGTCGCAGTCGTCCGTGTCGAAGATGACGCCGCGCAGCAGGCCCTTGGCCAGCAGCCGCTCCATGGCCTCGCGGTCCGCGGGCAGGGCGTGCGGGTCGGCCAGCGGGGGTTCGAGGACGATGCTCACGCCGGGCTGCTCGGGCGACCCCACGGTCACCCAGCGCATGCCCTCGAACTCGACGTCGTTGCGGACTTCCAGGCCCAGGACGTCGCGGTAGAAGGCGAGGGCTTTGTCGTGGTCGTCGACGGCGATGAAGCACTGCGAGAGCACGATTCCCATGCGGCTCACGCTACCGGAGCAGGGTGTCCTCCGCGCTCCGCCGCCGCACCGGCCGCGTGCGGATCTTGGCGATGCACGCCGGGATGGCGGCACCCTGGTCGTGGCTGCGGGCCCGGTAGGCGCCGGGGCTCTCTCCGACCAGTTCGGTGAAGCGCGTGCTGAACGATCCCAGCGAGGAGCAGCCGACCGCGAAGCACACCTCGGTCACCGTCAGGTCGCCGCGCCGCAGCAGCGCCTTGGCGCGCTCGATCCGGCGCGTCATCAGGTAGCTGTACGGCGTCTCCCCGTAGGCGGCACGGAAGCTGCGGGAGAAGTGGCCCGGCGACATGAGCGCGACGCGCGCCAGCTCCGCCACGTCCAGCGGAAGGGCGTAGTCGCGGTCCATCGCGTCCCGGGCCCGGCGCAGCCGGGCGAGATCCTCCAGCCTCACTCCTTCACCATGCCACAGCACCCCTCGCCGGCCGGCTCCGCGTGCCGCGCTACGCCCCGACGTACTCCGCGAGGTGCTCCCCGGTGAGCGTCGACCGGCCGGCGACCAGGTCGGCGGGCGTGCCCTCGAAGACGATCCGGCCGCCGTCGTGGCCGGCACCGGGGCCGAGGTCGACGATCCAGTCGGCGTGCGCCATGACGGCCTGGTGGTGCTCGATGACGATCACCGACTTCCCGGCGTCGACCAGCCGGTCGAGCAGCCCGAGCAACTGCTCCACGTCGGCGAGGTGCAGGCCGGTCGTCGGCTCGTCCAGGACGTAGATCCCGCCCTTGCCGGCCATGTGCGTGGCCAGCTTGAGCCGCTGCCGCTCGCCGCCGGAGAGGGTGGTCAGCGGCTGCCCGATGCTGACGTAGCCGAGGCCGACCTCGGACAGCCGCCGCAGTATCCGGTGCGCGGCGGGCGTGCGGGCCTCGCCCCCGGCGAAGAACTCCTCGGCCTCCGCGACCGGCATGGCCAGCACCTCGCTGATGTCCCGCCCGCCGAAGCGGTAGTCGAGGACGGACGCCTGGAACCTCTTGCCCTCGCACTCCTCGCAGGTGGTGGAGACGCCGGCCATGATGCCGAGGTCGGTGTAGAGGACGCCCGCGCCCTTGCAGGCGGGGCAGGCGCCCTCGGAGTTGGCGCTGAAGAGCGCCGGCTTCTGGCCGTTGGCCTTCGCGAACGCCTTGCGGATGGGGTCGAGCAGCCCGGTGTACGTCGCCGGGTTGCTGCGCCGGGAGCCGCGGATGGGGCCCTGGTCGACCGAGACCACGCCCGCGTCGGCGGGGAGCGAGGAGTGCACCAGCGAGCTCTTGCCGGAGCCGGCGACACCGGTGATCACGCAGAGGACGCCGAGCGGTATGTCGACGTCGACGTCCCGGAGGTTGTGCGCGTTCGCACCGCGGATCTCCAGCGCGCCGGTGGCCTTGCGCACGGTGCCCTTGAGCGCGGCGCGGTCGTCGAGGTGCCGGCCGGTGACGGTGCCGGCGGCGCGCAGCCCGGCCACCGTGCCCTCGTAGCAGACGGTGCCGCCGTCGGTGCCGGCCCCGGGGCCGAGGTCCACGACGTGGTCGGCGATCGAGATGACCTCCGACTTGTGCTCGACGACCATCACCGTGTTGCCCTTGTCACGCAGCCGCAGCAGCAGCTCGTTCATCCGCCGGATGTCGTGCGGGTGCAGCCCGGTGGTGGGCTCGTCGAAGACGTAGGTGGTGTCGGTGAGCGAGGAGCCGAGGTGGCGGATCATCTTCGTGCGCTGCGCCTCGCCGCCGGACAGGGTGCCCGAGGGGCGGTCGAGCGACAGATAGCCGAGGCCGATCTCCACGAACGAGTCGAGGGTGTCCCGCAGCGTTTTCAGCAGCGGTGCCACGGACGGCGCGTCGAGGGCGCGCACCCACTCGGCCAGGTCGTTGATCTGCATGGCGCAGGCGTCGGCGATGCTGATGCCCGCGATCTTCGAGGAGCGGGCCGCCTCGCTGAGCCGTGTGCCGTCGCAGGCGGGGCAGGCGGTGAACGTCGCCACCCGGTCCACGAAGGCACGGATGTGCGGCTGCATGGACTCCCGGTCCTTGGACAGGAAGGACTTCTGCACCCGCGGCACCAGGCCCTCGTAGGTCAGGTTCATGCCGCTGATCTTGAGCTTGGCCGGCTCGTGGTGCAGGAAGTCGTACAGCTCCTTCTCGCTGTACTTGCCGATCGGCTTGTCCGGGTCGAGGAGGCCGGACTCCGCGAACATCCGCACCATCCAGCCGCCGGGCTTGTAGCCGGGGATGGTGATCGCACCCTCGGCCAGCGACTTGGTCTCGTCGTACAGCTCGCGCAGGTCGATGTCCGAGACGCTTCCCATGCCCTCGCACCGCGGGCACATGCCGCCGGTGCCGGTGAAGGCCACGTCGACCGTCTGGCCGGCGCCGCGGTCGACGGTGACCGCCCCGCTGCCCTGGGCGGAGGCGACGTTGAAGGAGAAGGCGTTGGGCGGGCCGACGTGCGGCTCGCCCAGACGGCTGAAGAGGATGCGCAGCAGCGCGTTGGCGTCGGTGGCGGTGCCGACGGTGGAGCGCACGTTGGCGCCCATGCGCTCCTGGTCGACGATGATCGCCGTGGTCAGCCCTTCGAGGACGTCCACGTCGGGCCGGGCGAGGGTGGGCATGAAGCCCTGCACGAAGGTGCTGTAGGTCTCGTTGATCATCCGCTGGGACTCGGCGGCGATGGTGTCGAAGACCAGCGAGCTCTTGCCCGAGCCGGAGACGCCGGTGAAGACCGTCAGCCGCCGCTTGGGGATCTCCACGTCGACGTTCCGCAGATTGTTCTCACGCGCGCCGTGCACACGGATCAGGTCGTGGCTGTCCGCGGCGTGCCGCGCAGGCGCCGGTGTGTCCTTCCTGGTGGCCATGCTCGTCTCTCCGTGTGTCAGGCGGTCGCACGGCCCGGTCGGCCGGCCGTCCCCGCCACCCTAGAACCGGCCTCTGACAACCGGGCCGGAGCGGCGGCCGCGGCACCGGTACCGGCACGCTGACGGGCATCGCCGGCGCGTGCCCGGACATCGCCGGCGCGGGCACGGCGGACGGCGCGAAGACGCAGATCCGGTCGTGCACGGGCGGTGCGAACCAGAAGGGGACGCACCACACGGAGTGAGTCACGCCCGCCCCCAGCGCGCGTACTGCACTATGGATCGCCGGGGCGACGCCCCGGTGATCCGGCGACGTGGGGGAGGAACGGATGGGGGGAGCCGAGAAGGCCGCCGCGGCGACCGCGGCGCGGATGCGGGAGGCCGCGCGGGCGCTGCTGGCCGTACTTCAGCCGGAGCAGGTACGGGAGCTGCGCGCCGGGCCCGCCCGGCTGGACGTGCCCGAACTGCGCGAGTGGACGTACCTGCCCGGCCCTCGCCCCGGCCTGTCCACCGAAGGGCTGAACGACGAGCAGCGCGCGGCCGTCGACGCGCTGCTCGCCGCGGCGCACAGCGAGCACGGCGGGCGGCTGGCGGCCGGGGCGATCGAAGTGGAGCGCCACCGCCGGGAGCTGGCCGGCCGCCCGGGACCCGATCGCTACTGGCTCCGGCTGCTCGGCGACCCGGACGGCGCGGGCCCGTGGGGCTGGCGGATGAACGGCCACCACCTGGCCGTACACGTGCTGATCACGCCCGCCGGCCTGCGGGTCACCCCGCACTTCGTCGGCTCGGAGCCCGCGCTCGTCACGGCCGGCCCGCGCGCCGGCCGGCTGCTGGGCCCCGAGGAGGACCTGGCCCGCGAGCTGGTCACCGGCCTGGACACCGCCGCCCGCGCCACGGCGGTGTACGCCGCCGAACCCCCGGACGACATCCTCACCCGCGCCGATCCCTTCGCCGACCCGGGCCTGCTGCCGGCGGGCCTGCCGTACGGGGACATGACGCCCGGCCAGCGCGGGCTGCTGGAACGTCTGGTTCGCCGCTACCTGGCGCGGGCCCCCGAGGAGTACGCGCGGGAATGCTGGGCGGAGACGGTGGCCCGGGGTCTGGAGCGGCTCTCCTTCGCCTGGGCCGGCGGGCCGGCCCCGGGCGAGCGGCACTACTACTGCGTGCGCGCCCCGGACTTCCTCATCGAGTACGACAACACCCAGGACGACGGCAACCACGCCCACTCCGTATGGCGCCACGTGCGCCACGACTGGGGCCTGGACCTGCTGCGGGCGCACTACGAGTCCGGGCACGCCTAGCGCGGACGGTCAGGGAAGCCGGACCTCTCCCTGGTTGAGCGTGCGCGGGTGGAAGTACGCGGCCTGGATCTCGGCGTTGGAGTTGTTGCCGCGCAACTGCTCCGACCAGATCATGAAGTAGCTCCAGCGCGGCTGGCCGTCCAGCAGCGAGGCGTCGGGGACCTTCCCCATCTCACCGATGGCCATCGGCTTGCCGCCCGCGATGTTCTGCATCTGCTGGTAGTCCCCGGTGCTGGGATGGTTCTTGTACCAGACGTCGAGGGACACGACGTCGGCGTAGCCGTCTCCGGGGTAGTAGGCGCTCCAGTCGCCCGCCGGGTTGTCCTGCACGTTCCAGACCCAGATCAGGTTGTCCAGGCCGTGGGTGCCGGTGAGGTAGTCACGGGTGAGGCGGAAGAGCCTGGAGCTGCCGTCGGCGCCGGGGCGGTTGCCCCACCAGTTCCAGGACTCGTTCATCTCGTGGAAGGGGCGGAAGAGCACGGGCACGCCCGCGTCCCGCAACTGGCGCAGATACGGCGCGACGGAGTCGAGCCGCTGTTTCCAGGCGCCGTTCAGCGCGGTGCCTTCGGTGACCAGCTCCCGGAACTGCGCGTCGGAGATGTGCGACTTGACGCCGCCCTCGAACTCGCAGGATGCGGGCCCGGTGGGCGGGCAGGCGTGCCAGGTGAGGGTGACGAGTGAGCCGTTGTTCCATTCGGTCCGCGCCTGGTCGGCGACGCGCTGGCGGTTGGCGATGTCCTCGGCCCGGAACATCAGGTCGCCGCCCCACAGCCCGGGCCACTGGCCGGTGACGTCGTACACCTGCCGGGTGTACTGGCCGGGCTGGTCGGCGGGTTCCTTGTTGTGCTGGCCGGAGACGACCGAGGTACCGGTGACGGATCGCAGGTAGTCGAGCACCTGCTGGCGGGAGCCGGGCGGGAACGCCTCGGCCTCCTCGCCCGGTACGGCCAGGAGTGCCGCCGCGGTGACGACGGCGGCCGAGGCCGCGGCGAGCACCGCGCCGAGTCTGCGGCGGGGTCGGACGATGTGCATCGCTGTCTCCTTCGCGTGGGGGACTCGGCGCAAGCTAGCGCTCCGCTGAAGCTCTGTCCATAAACCGGTCAAGTTCCGTTACTTCCGCGCTCGATACGGATCGTAGACCGATCTCTGAAAGGAAGGAAGTAAACCGTTTTACTCCACGGGAGGGCCGTACGGGCCGGCGGCGGGGCACGGGCGGCCCGGCGGCGCCAAGTCGGCGCCAAGTCCCCGGATAGTCCCGGCCAACCTCCGGGGCAGATCCTGGCGCCCCGGATCATCGGCCAGAGACCGGCACGGGGGTCGCCAGCGCGATGCCGGGACGGTCCGCCTCTCAGGAGACGACACGATGAAGACGTCACCCAGAATCGCGATCGCCTATCACTCGCGCCCCGGGACCCACGCCCTGGCCCGGGCCGTCCGGACAGGCGCCGAGGCGGAAGGCGCCGTGGTGACCGCGGTCCTGGTCGAGGAGATGCGGAAGAGCGACTGGGAGACCCTGGACGCCGCGGACGCGATCGTGTTCGGGGCGCCGACGCTCCTGGGGTCGGCCTCCGGCGCGTTCCAGGTCTTCGCCGAGTCGGCCGGCGCGCGCCGGGAGACGGAGTTCTGGAAGGACAAGATCGCGGCCGGGTTCACGCACGTGCCGGGCACGGCCGGCGACAAGCACGTCACGCTCGGGTACCTCGCGACCCTCGCGGACCGGCACCGGATGTACTGGGTCAGCCCCGACCCGGCCCGGGAGCGGCACGCCGACGACGACGGCGGGAGCGCCCGCCGCTCCCCCGGCCGCTCCGGCGGCGCCGGCACCGACGGCGTCCACGAGGCCGACATCGCGAGCACCGAGCGCCTCGGCGGACGGGTCGCGCGGCACACCGCCGTGGTCCTCGCGGGACGGGCGACCCTGGGCAGGGCGTGACGAGTAGCCGGCTGCGACGCCATGGGCATCTTCGCCTTTGAGTAATGGGCCTTGAGCAAGGGGTACGAGCGAACGTCACCATGGCCGACGCCCTGGCCGCGGAGACCGGCGTCACCGCCCACCGCGGCCACGTCGGTTCCGCCGGCATCTGACCGATCTGCGCCCGACCGACCCCGGGATCGCCCGGCTCGGCGCCGGCGGTGGACGGACTGGACACGGCCGCGGACGTCACCGCACTCACGTCACTGCTGGAGCCCGACCGGACGGGCGCGCCGCGCGGCGCGGTGGAGGCGGGCTCTGTCAGTCGCCTCCGATAGCCTCGCCCGGCGGCCGGAGGCGGCCCGCACGCTGCGAAGGGGGACAGGAACATGGCACTTCCCGACGACCTGGCCGGGATGGCGCGCGACGTGCTCGACGCGAACCGCTATCTCACCCTGGGCACCACGGAGCCCGACGGGCGGCCGCGGGTCTCGCCGGTCTTCTTCACCCACGCCGGTTACCGCACCTTCTACTGGGTCTCGTCGCCGCGCGCGCGGCACTCCGCCAACATCGCCGCCCGGCCGGGCGTCGCGATCGTCGTCTACGACTCCTCCGCACCGATCGGCGCCGGCCGCGCGGTCTACGTCGGCGCGACGGCGGAGGAGGTCCCGGAGGCGGAGCTCCCGGCGGCGTGCGAGGAGGCGTTCGGCGGCGCCATGGACCCCGCGGCGACGCGGTTCACCCCGGCGGAGGTGAGCGGCGACGCCGGGCTGCACCTGTTCCGGGCCCGCGCCGCGACCTGGGAGGTCCACGTCCCCGGCCGCGATCCGAAGTACGGCACGGGCGTCGACACCCGCCGCGAGATCCGGCTCTGAGGGCGGGCTACGCGGGCCGCGGGCCGCCCAGGGCGGCGCCCAGCGCGGCGAGGTGGCCGGCGACGGGCCCCAGGGTCAGCAGCCCTGTCCCGGCACCGGCGATCTCGCCCGCCGCGGGGGCGAGCCGGTCGCGGGCGCGCGCCATCGTCTCGCGGTCGCCGAGTTCGACGGCGGCCCGCGCGACCAGGCACCACGCGGCCTCCTGCATCAGGTCGCGCGGCGGCTCGGGCACGGCGCGCAGCGCCTTCCCGGCCTCGGCGCGGCGGCCCGCGGCGAGCAGCACGAGGGGCCGCACCCACGGCTCGTACGGGCCCCAGTCGGTGGCGGCGGCGGCCGGTCCGGCGGGCGCGGTGAGCCCGCGCCGCAGCCGCAGGCAGAGCAGCGCCAGCGGCAGCAGTCCGCGCTGCAGACCCGGCATGCCGGCCCCGTCGAGGAGCACCGCGGCGGCTCGGTAGGCGGCCTGGGCACCGAAGGGCGTCTGGGCGTACGGGCGCGGGGCGGCCGCTTCGGCGGGGACGTGCGGGCGGTCCGGCCCCGCGAGCGGCCCGGACGCTTCGCCGCCGGCGGGCCCGGTCCCGGCGAGTGCTTCGGCGCAGGGCGGCGGGGTGCCGGTCTCGGCGAGGCGGAGGGCCGCGTACCAGCGGGTGAAGACCGCGACCAGCGGCAGCTCGTGCCGCTCGGCGAGCCGGTCCGCCGCGGCGGCGTGCGCGTCGGCGCCGGCGAAGTCCGCCAGCGCGGAGCGGGCCTGGAGCCGGATGAGGTGGCCCAGCACCTCGTACGTCACGAGCCCGTGCCGCGCCGCGAGCCCGACCAGCTCGGCGCCGGTCCGGTCCCGCTCCGGCGCCAGGCCGGTGCGTTCGAAGGACTGCATGAACACGCCGTTCAGCGCGAACGCCAGCAGCGCCGGATCGTCCAGATCGCGGGCGAGCCGCTCCGCCTCCCGGGCGGCCTGCGGCCCGCGCGCGGACAGGGTGCCGCGGGACTCGACGGCGACGGTGGCCAGCAGCCGGGCCCGTACCGCGGCGTGTTCGGCGGGCGGCAGCGCGACCAGGGCGCGTTCGGCGGCGGCCACGACGCGGGCGGCCTGTTCCGGGTCGTCGACGCGGGTCCAGACCGCGGGGACGTCGTAGGCGCCGATGACCCGGGCGGTCAGCTCCGCGTCGCCCGACTCCTCGGCCGCCTCGACGGCCGCCACCCGGTGCCGCCGGGCCGCCTGCAACCCGCCCCCGCCGGTGACGGCGAGGCTGCGGAGCAGCCCGACGGTGGACTCCAGCCGGGCGCGGGCACCTCCGGCGACGGCACGGTCGTACGCGGCCGTCGCCTCCGCCCACACCCGCCGCGCCTCGTCGCCGCCCTCGCCGCCACCGCCGCCGGCCTCCGGAACGTCCCGCTCGCCCTCACCCGGCCCGCCGGGCGCCCGCCCGCCATGACCGGAGCCGCCGGCCTCGTCCCCCTCACCGCCGCCGCGACCGCGGCCGACGCCGGATCCCGGCGCCCCGGCCGCTCCGCCCGGCCCGCCGCCGTCGCCGCCCCCGGGCCCCGGGCCCGGTGCTTCCAGGTGCTCCGCCTGGGCCAGGATGTCCGTCTCCAGCCTGCGCAGCGCCGGGCCCGGGTCCACGCCCAACTGCTCGCCCAGCATCGTGCGCGCCCGGCGCAGCACCGCCAGCGCGTCGGCCTGGCGGCCCGCCCGGTACAGCGCCAGCGCCAGCAGACGCCAGGCGTCCTCGCGCCAGGGATGCCCGGCCACGTGGGCGTCCAGGTCCGCCGCCGCCTCCGCGGCGAGGCCCAGGGACAACCGGGCCTGCGCGTGCAGCTCGACGGCGTGCAGGCGCAGGTCCGCCAGCCGGGAGCGCTCGGTGCGGGCCCACGGCAGGTCCGCGAACTCCGCGTAGGCGGGGCCGCGCCACCAGCCCAGGGCATCCGCCAGCTTCTCCGCCGCGGCCCGCGGGGGCAGGGTTCTGGCGTCGGCCACCGCCGTCTCGAAGCGCCAGGCGTCGACGTCGTCCGGCCCGGCCAGCAGCGCGTATCCCGGCCCTCGGGTGACCAGCAGCCGCGCGGGCGCGCGCGGCGGGCGCGCGGGTTCGAGGGCGCGGCGCAGCGCGGCCACGAAGGTTCGTACGGCGCCCACGGCGTCCGCGGGCGGGTCGGTCCACAGATCCTCGACCATGAGGCCGACCGGGACGACGCGGCGGCGCGCGACGATCAGGCGGGCGAGGACCGCCCGGTGCCGCGGCCCCTTCAGCGCGATCGCGCCGCCCTCCGCGCCGCCGCCCTCCGGACCGCCCTCCCCGCCGCCGGCCCAGGCCGTCACCGGCCCCAGCACGCCGAACCGGACCCGCACCGCCTACCACCTCTCCCGCGCCCGCCCCGCACGGGGCCCGCCGGGCGCCACCGTACAGCGCGCTCATCCGCTGCTCATCCGCGCCGCGCACGCTGGGGACAACGCTCGGCTACGAAGGGAAAACCCCGATGTCCCCCCGCATCCCCGGCTTCGCCTACCGCCGCGTGCCCGTCGCCGACGGCGTCGCCCTCAGCGCCGCCGTCGGCGGCGACCCCGGCGGCAGCCCTGTCGTGCTGCTGCACGGCTTCCCGCAGACCCACCTCATGTGGCGGCACGTCGCCGCGCGGCTCGCCGCCGACCACACCGTCATCTGCCCGGACCTGCGCGGCTACGGCGCCAGCGACAAGCCGGCGGAGACGGCCGGCGGGGGCGCGTACGCGAAGCGCACGATGGCCGGGGACGTCGTGACCCTCGCCCGCGAGCTGGGCTACGAGCGCTTCGCGCTGGCGGGCCACGACCGCGGCGCGCTGGTGGCGTTCCGCGCCGGGCTCGACCACCCCGGCGCGGTCACGCACCTGGCGTGCCTGGACGTGCTGCCGACCCTCGACATGTGGGACGTGATGCACGGGGTGCCGGCGGCGGTCGGCTTCCACCTCTACCTCATGGCGCAACCGCCCGGCCTGCCCGAGGAGATGATCGCCGCGGCCCCGGACGCGTTCTTCGGCCACTTCCTCGACATCTGGTCCGGCGGCGCGGACGCCTTCCCCGCCGAGGTACGCGCCGCGTACCTGGCGGCGTCCCGGGACGCGGTGCCGTCGATCGTGGCGGACTACCGGGCGTCCGCGGGCGTCGACGTCGAGCACGACGGCGCCGACCGCGCGGCCGGCAACCGCCTGCGCATGCCGGTGACGGTCCTGCAGCAGGACTGGGGGGCCGCCCTCGGCTTCGACGCCGCCGCGCGGTGGCGTGCCTGGGCCCCCGGCCTGCGGCACACCACCGTGAGCTGCGGGCACTTCATGGCCGAGGAGGCCCCGGACGAGATGGTCGCGGCGCTGCGCGACCTCCTCGCCCGCAGGCCCGCGGCTAGGACAGCGTGAGTCCGTAGACCGACAGGATCTCCTTGACGGGCTGGTAGTAGGTCACGCCGCCGGAGGCGCAGGTGCCGGAGCTGCCGACGATGATCCCCACCGCCTTGCCGCCGGAGAACGCCGGTCCGCCGTTGTCGCCGGGCTCGGAGCAGATGGTGGAGCGGAACAGGCCGGAGACGGCCCCCTCGGGGAAGTTCACGGTGAGGTTGGCCGCCTGTACGGTGCCGCAGTGGTAGCCGCTGACCCCCCCGTAGTGGCACAGCGCCATGCCGGGCGACGGGTCGACGGCGCCGGTGATGTCCACCGGCGCGCCGCCGCTGCCCTTCACCTCGCCGGGGTACGACACGGAGGTGTTGGTGTAGCCCACGATGCCGTAGTCGTCGCGGGGGAAGCTGGATCCCTCGGTCACGCCCACAGACACGCGGCTGCCCTCCACGTCGGCGGCCCACGGGGTGCCCACGTTGGCGCAGTGGCCGGGAATGAGGCCGTACGAGCCGCCGTCGGCACCCACGGCGTTGAAGCCCAGGGTGCAGGAGAACCCGGCGCCGTACAGTGCGTCCCCGCCGCGCAGCGCGCCCGCGGCGGCGGTGTGCGCCGGGGCGGGCGGGGCGAGCACCGTCAGCAGCGTGCCGAGCAGCGCGAGCACGGCGGCGGTGGCGAAGGAGCGTAACGGAGGAGCGGTACGGCGTCGGCTCACGGGTCCCTGCCTTCCGGGCGGCGACGGTCTCGACCGCATTGTGCTCGCGGCGCACGGAACCAGGAAGGGGTCGGTCGTGGGCGGCCGGGAAGTGCCGGGGCTCAACCGCGCGGCAACAGGCCGGTCTCCAGCGCGACGACCACCGCCCGCGTCCGGTCGCCGACGTCGAGCTTGGCGAAGATGCGCAGCAGGTGCGTCTTCACGGTGGCCTCGCCGATGAACAGGCGCCTGCCGATCTCCGCGTTCGACAGTCCCTCGGCCACGCCGGCCAGGACCTCGGCCTCGCGCGGCGTGAGCGTCACCGGGGCCGGGCTGCGCATCTTCGCGACCAGGCGCTGGGCGACACGGGGCGCGAGAACCGTCTCCCCGCGGGAGGCGGCGTGGATGGCGTCGACCAACTGCACGCGGGTGGCGTCCTTGAGCAGATAGCCGGTGGCGCCGGCCTCGACCGCGCGCTCGATCTCGCCGTCCGTGTCGTACGTGGTGAGGATCAGCACCCGGCAACGCGCCGCCATCGCGACGATCGCGGCGGTGGCGCCGACGCCGTCGAGCTGCGGCATCCGCAGGTCGAGCAGGGCCACGTCCGGGTCGAGGCGGGCGACGAGTGCGACGGCCTCGCGGCCGTCGCCGGCCTCGCCGACGACCTCGATGCTGGGCTCGGCGGCGAGCAGCGCGACGAGACCGGCGCGCATCACGGTGTGGTCGTCGGCGAGGACGACGCGAAGTGGCGTGGCGGGCGTGGGCGTCGTCATGTCACACCTGTCCGTCGGTGGCGGTTCCGGTCGTGTGTGTGGCGTCCGGGAGGGTGTCTGCCGCACCGGGTCCGGCGGCCGGGACGGTGACGAGTATGCGGGTGCCGTCACCGGGCGAGCTGGTCACGGTCAGCTCGCCGCCGAACTCGGCGAGCCGCCTGCGCATCCCGTCGAGGCCGAAGCCCCCGGCCGGCACGGCGCCGTCCGGCCCGGCGCCGCCCGCGGTGCCCGCCCCGGGCACGCCGGGCGCGAACCCCTTCCCGTCGTCGGTGATCTCCAGCTCGATGCCCTCCGGGCCCGCCGCCAGCACCACCCCGACGGTCGACGCCTCCGCGTGCTTGCGCACGTTGGCCAGCGACTCCTGCGTACAGCGCAGCAGCGCGATCCGGGTCGGCTGGTCGCAGTCGACATGCGGCAGTTCGGCCTCGACCACCAGACCGGTGTCCTCGGCGAAGGCGTCCAGGGTGCGACGCAGCGTGGCGGCGACGGAACCGGCGGCGACCCCGCTGCGCGGAGCGGCCCCGACGAGGACGCGGGCCTCGGCGAGGTTCTCGCGGGCGGTGCGCTCGATGGACTGCAACTGCTGCGCGCTCTTCGCGGGTTCGGCGGCCAGCCCGGCGCGCGCCGCCTCGGCGAGTACGACGATCGACGCGAAGCCCTGCGCGAGGGTGTCGTGGATCTCCCGCGCGATACGCTCCCGCTCCTCGGCGGCGCCCTGCCGCTTCTGCGCCTCCACGAGCCGCTGTTCGGCGTCCGCCAGCCGGCTGCGCAGCCGGGCGCGCTCGTCGCGTGCCGCCAGCGCCCGGGGGGTCAGCAGCGCGATGGCGACGCTGACCGCGTAGACGGCGACGGACGAGACGGCGTTGGTGGTGAGGCTCTCGGCGCTCCAGCCCTCGCGCAGGGCCCCGCCCAGGGTGATCGCGACGGCGCCGAGGCCGCTGCAGAGGACGGCGCCCCGCAGGCTGTCCACGAAGATCACGAACTGCGCCAGCATCACCGTGTACAGGACGCCGAATCCGTCGCGGAGCCACGCCAGCACGCCCAGCGCGAGGATCAGCAGGACCAGGTAGCCGTACGCGAGCCGCACCGGGTTCCCGGGGCGGCTGCGCACGACTCCGTATCCGAGGCCGAGCACGGCCACGAGCGCGAGCGACCCGTAGCGGTCCCCGGACGGGACGTCTCCCAGGAGGGTGATCAGGGTCAGCAGAGCGATGATCGCCCAGGAGAAGACGTCCCAGCCGTGGAGCATCCAGATCCAGAAGGGGTCGCCGCGCCGTGGCCGTGGGAGCATGGCGGTCAGCGTACGTCCTCGAACGTCCGCGTGAGCGCCCCGGCTTCGTCGCAGGTCGCGGTGGGTGCCGCCGCGGGCTCGGCCGCGGCCGGCGGGCGCGGCGCCCGCCACCAGGCGCGCTCGCCGAGGAGCAGCAGGGCCGCGGGCAGCACCATCATCCGGATCACCACCGCGTCGAGCAGCACGGCGAACGCCAGGCAGAAGCCCATCTGCTTCATCTCGGTCAGATGCAGCGCGACGAACCCGGCGAACACGGTGCCCATCACGACCGCCGCGCTGGTCACGACCTTCGCCGACGCCGCGATGCCCGCGACGACCGCCTCCCGCGCCGGCGTCCCGGCGTCCCGGGCCTCCTTGATCCGGCTGACCACGAACACCTGGTAGTCCATCGACAGACCGAAGAGGATCACGAAGAGGAACAGCGGCACCCGGGAGGCGATCGCGCCCATGGAGTCGAAGTCGAGCAAGCCTTCGGCCCAGGTGCCCTGGAAGACGGCGACGAGCGCGCCGAGCGCGGCGGCGGCGGAGAGCAGGTTCAGCGCGACGCCGAGAAGCCCGATGACCACCGAGCGGAACGCGGCCACGGTCATCACGAAGGTGACCAGCAGCAGGGCGCCGATGACCAGCGGCAGCTTGTCGCGCTCGTGCGCGACGTAGTCGGCGCCGCGGGCGACGTCCCCGCTGACGGCGGTCTCGACGCCGGCCAGTCGTCCGACGGTGGCGGGCAGGTGGTCGTCGCGCAGGTGGCGCAGAGAGTCCCGGGCGGGCCCGGAGTTGGCGAAGTGCGGTACGGAGAGCACGAGCACGCTGGTCCGGCCGTCGGGTGAGGTACGTACCGCGGGCTCGGCGTCGCGGACGAACAGCGGATCGGCGGACGCCCGCCGGCCCAGCGCGGCCAGCGCCCGCCGCACCTCGGGGGCCCGCTCCGCGGCGGACCGGGCGACGACCTCGTGCTGCACCTTCAACTCGGGGAAGGCGGCGGTCAGCCGGTCGTATGTCTGCATGGCCGGGATGTCGCGGGAGAACGTGTCCTTGCCGGGGTCCACGAGCCTCATCCCCAGCGCGGGCGCGGCGAGCGCGAGCATGGCCAGCACGGAGACGACCAGGGTGGCGACGGGGCGCCGCTGCGCGGGCCGCAGCAGGGCCGCGAAGACCCGCCCGTGCTCGGGGCGTTGCCGGCGCCGGCGCCACGCGTTCCCGCGGGCCTCGTGGCGTGCCTCCCGGCGTGCGGCCCGCCGCTCGGCGCGGCGGCCCAGGGTCACGAGCAGCGCGGGCAGCGCCGTCAGGGAGCTGACGACGGCGACGGCCACGACGAGGATCGTGCCCGTGGCCAGGGAGGAGAAGATGACGTCGGTGGCGAGGTAGAGGGTGGCGGTGGAGACGATGACGGCGAGACCGGAGACGACGATGGCCCGGCCCGCCGTCGCCGCGGCCAGCTCGACCAGGGCCGCCGACGACAGCCTGCCGTTGGCACGGGCGCGCTCCTCGCGCTCGCGCTTGAGGGAGAAGAGCGTGTAGTCGACGCCGACCGCGAGGCCGATGAGCAGGATCAGGTTGGTGCCGACGCCGGGGTCGGGCAGCAGGTGGGAGGCCAGCATCGACAGGCCGAGCGCCGCGGCGATCGACGTCAGCGCCAGCAGCAGCGGCACGCCGGCCATCACGACGGACCCGAAGACGACGAGCAGGGTGACGAGCGTGACGGGCAGCGAGATGCGCTCGGAGAGCGCCAGGTCCTCCCCGCGCTGCTCGTTGACCCCCTTGCTGATCGCGGGCGAGCCGGTCTCCTCGACGACGACGCCGGGGTGGGCCGCGGCCACCTCGCGGGTCTGCTCCAGCAGCGGCCCGACGTTCTTCCTGCCGTCCAGCTCGGCGCCCTTGAGCACGACCGGCACCCGCAGCGCGCCGCCGTTCGCGGAGCGTACGGGCGCGCCGACGGCCGCCACTTCGGGCAGCCGCTCCATCCGGTCGGTGACGTCCCGGGCCGCCGCGCGGGCGGCGGCGGGGTCGAGGGGTCCGCCGGGCTCGGCGCGGATGAGGACGTGTTCGGTGGGCTTGCGCTGCAGCCCGCCCTCGGTCGCCCACTGCTCGGCGCGACCGCCCTCGCCGACCCAGAAGTCCTCGGTGGTGGCGGGGTTGCCGCCGGCGGAGAAGCCGGTGCCGACGCAGAGCGCGACGAAGACGAACCAGCCGACGATCGCGCGCCACGGGTGCCGGGCGCTCCAGCGGGCCATGCGTACAGGGAGTTTTCTCATGACCGGAATGCTCCCGAGCGCGGCCCTGTCCCCGACAGCCGCGACCGGTGGAACCGGGGGTCCACCGGTCGGTGGACCCGGCCGGGCGCTCCGGCGCGTACCGGGCGGCTTTCGGCCCGTACGCCCCCGGCCCCCGGGTCCCGCCCGGACGCCTCAGGCCGCCGGCGGACCGGGCTCTTCGGGCCGCGGGCCCGGCTCCTTGTCCTCGTTCCGGTCCCGGCCCGCGCCCCGGCCGCCCCGCAGCCGCGTCGCGAGCCCCCGGATCTGCAGCTCGAACTCCCCGTCGTAGCGCCGGTGTCCGGCCCGTACCGCCGTCTCGACGACCTGCTCGCCCCGCTCCTCGATGAGGATCAGCTCGTCGTGCCGCAGGTCGCGCATCAGCGCCACGCAGAGCATGATCATCACCAGCGTGAACGGCACGGCGACGAGGATCGTGAGGTTCTTCAGCCCGGTCAGCGCGGCGTCCCCGCCGCCCCCGACCAGCAGCATGACGGCGGCGACCGCGCCCGTCAGCACGCCCCAGACCACGACCACCATGCGCGTCGGCTCCAGCGTCCCCGACTGCGACAGCGCACCCATCACGATCGACGCGGCGTCCGCGCCGGAGACGAAGAAGATGCCGACCAGGACCATCACCAGCAGCGTCGTGACGCCGGCGATCGGGTACGCGTTCAGCACCGCGAACAACTGCCCCTCCTGCGTCGACTCCTCGGTGATGGCCGCACCGCCGGCCTCCTGGTGCATCGCCGTGCCGCCGAGGATGCAGAACCACACGAGGCTGACGGTGCTGGGCACGAGGATCACGCCGCCCACGAACTGCCGGATGGTGCGCCCCCGGCTGATGCGCGCGATGAACATGCCGACGAACGGCGTCCACGAGATCCACCACGCCCAGTAGAAGACCGTCCAGGCCGACAGCCAGCCGGCGACGTCGTTGCCGCCGCTGGCCTCCGTACGCGCCATCATCTCCGGTAGCTGGGCGATGAACGAGCCGATCGAGGTCGGCACCAGATCGAGGATCAGGATCGTCGGGCCGGCGATGAAGACGAACAGGGCGAGCGCGGCGGCGAGCACCATGTTGATGTTGGACAGCCACTGGATGCCCCGCTCGATGCCGGAGACGGCGGAGGCGACGAACGCGGCGGTGAGCACGGCGATGACGAGGATCAGCAGCCCCTCCCCGACCTCCTTGGACGTCCAGCCGACCTCCCTGATGCCGCTGCCGATCTGCAGCGCGCCCAGCCCGAGGGAGGCGGCGGAGCCGAAGAGCGTGGCGAAGATGGCGAGGATGTCGATGACCTTGCCGACGCCGCCGTTGGCGTGCCGCGAGCCGATGAGCGGGGTGAAGACGGCGCTGATGGTCTGCCTGCGGTTGCGGCGGAAGACGCTGTAGGCCATGGCCAGGCCGACGGCGGCGTAGATGGACCAGGGGTGCAGCGTCCAGTGGAAGAGGGTGGTCGCCATCGCGGTCTCCATCCGCGCGGCGGTGTCGGACCCGCCGGGGACGGTGTCCGGCGGCGGGGAGGTGAAGTGCGACAGCGGCTCGTTGACACCGTAGAACATCAGGCCGATACCCATGCCGGCGCTGAACATCATCGCCACCCACGACACGGTGCGGAACTCCGGCGGCTCGCCCTCCCTGCCGAGGGTGATCCGGCCGTAGCGGCTGAAGGCCAGCCAGAGCGAGAAGATCACGAAGCCGGAGGCGGCGAGGACGAAGGCCCAGCCGCCGTAGTGCATGGTGTCGTTGAGCAGGGACGTCGAGACGTCCTCCAGGGAGTCCGTCGCCACCGCGCCCCAGACCACGAACGCCGTCGTCAGCGCGGCGGCGACGCCGAAGACCACCGCGTCGGTACGCGGTGCCCGCCCCGGACCACCGCCGCCTTCCGCGGGCGTCTCCGCCCGTTCGTCGAGCACGTACGGTCACCCTCTCCCTACGCTCCGTGTGCAGAACCCACTCACCATAGGCGAAGGGGGACCGGAGCGCCCGGGACCGGGGACCTCAGCGCGCGGCTGCGGCGGCGGCCATCGCGGCGCCGACGATGCCGGCGTTGTTCTGCAACTCGGCCGGGACGACGTCGGCACGGATGCCGGTGATGTCGTGGAGGAACTTGTCCGCCTTGCGGCTCACGCCGCCGCCGATGACGAACAACTCGGGCGTGAAGAGCATCTCCAGGTGGGCGAGGTAGCGCTGCACCCGGTGGGCCCAGTGCTTCCAGGTCAGATCCTTCTCCTCGCGCTCCTTGGCGGAGGCGCGCTTCTCCGCCTCGTGGCCGTGCAGTTCGAGGTGGCCCAGCTCGGTGTTGGGGACCAGCTTGCCGCCGGTGAAGACGGCGCTTCCGATGCCGGTGCCGAAGGTCAGCACGATGACGGTGCCGGTGCGTCCGCGGGCGGCGCCGAAGGTCAGCTCGGCGATGCCGGCCGCGTCGGCGTCGTTGACGAGGTGGACGCGGCGGCCGAGCCGGTCGCCGAGGAGGGCGGCGGCGTCGACGCCGATCCAGCTCTTGTCGACGTTGGCCGCGGTGCGCACGACGCCGTCGGTGAGGACCCCCGGGAAGGTGACGCCGACCGGCCCTTCGTAGCCGGCGAAGTGCTCGACGACCGCGGCGACACCGCCGGCGACGGCGTCGGGGACCGCGGGGTGCGGGGTGAGAACCTTGTGGCGCTCTTCGGCAAGGCTGCCCGTGTCCAGGTCGGCCGGGGCGCCCTTGATGCCCGAGCCGCCGATGTCGACTCCCATGATGTCCATGCCACAGACGATACGGCGGCGGGGACCCGGGGCCGGTCAGGACGGCCGGAGGGGTCGTACGAAAGGCGGCGGGGGCGGCGGCGCGGAGGGCCGGCCCCGTGCGCGTACGGCGGTGCGGGACCGCGCACGGCGGGGAGCGGCACGTACGCCCACTGTCCGATAACCGGTGTTCCGCGACCGGAGGGGTTCTTGACGCGCCTGACCGGCTCCGCCAGCCTCATGTGCACGACAACCCCCCACAGTTGGGAGCTCCGATGCCCCTCCGTCGTACACGTCTCAGGTCGCGGCCGGCCGCCGCGGTCCTGGCCGGCGGGCTGCTGACCGCCCTGCTCGTGCCGGTCGCGGTCGCCGCGGAACCCGCGGCGCGCCCCGCGCCCGAGCAGGCCCCGGACATCCCCGTGGCGAACGTCCGGGCGCACCTGTCCGAGTTCGAGTCCATCGCCGTTGCCAACGGCGGCAACCGCGCCCACGGCCGCCCGGGCTACCAAGCCTCGCTCGACTACGTGAAGAGCGAGCTGGACGCCGCCGGATTCACCACCAGCATCCAGGAGTTCAGCGCGAGCGGCGGCACCGGATACAACCTCATCGCCGACTGGCCCGGCGGCGACCCGGACCAGGTCCTCATGGCCGGCGCGCACCTCGACTCCGTCTCCTCGGGACCCGGCATCAACGACAACGGCACCGGCTCCGCCGCCGTCCTGGAGACCGCCCTGGCCGTCGCGCGGTCCGGCTACCAGCCCCGCGAACACCTGCGCTTCGCCTGGTGGGGTGCGGAGGAGCTGGGCCTGGTCGGCTCCCGGCACTACGTCTCGGAGCTGCCGTCCGCCGAGCTCGCCCAGCTCTCCGGCTACCTGAACTTCGACATGATCGGCTCGCCCAACCCCGGGTACTTCGTGTACGACGACGACCCGGAGATCGAGGGCGTCTTCAAGGACTACTTCGCCGGACTCGGCGTGCCCACCGAGATCGAGACCGAGGGCGACGGCCGCTCGGACCATGCGGCGTTCAAGAGCGCGGGTGTGCCCGTCGGCGGGCTGTTCACCGGCGCGAGCCGGGCGAAGTCGGCGGAGCAGGCGGAGAAGTGGGGCGGCACGGCCGGTCAGGCCTTCGACCGGTGCTACCACACCCCGTGCGACACCACGTCGAACGTGAACGACACGGCGCTGGACCGCAACAGCGACGCGCTCGCGCACGCGGTGTGGACGCTGTCCGAGTAACCCGTACGCACACTGCCCGCTCCGCTCCGGCGGACACGCCACCCCGCGGCGGGGCGGGCACCCGCGCTCCGGCACCGGGCGTCGGGGCGGCGGGGCGGCGGGGCGGCGGGACCGGACGCGCCGGCCGCGTCAGACCTCTGTGACGGCTTCCCGGGCCGCGGCCCCGGCCGCGGTTTCCCGCACCTCACCCCCGGCATCCGCCGCGGCGTCCTCCTCGCCCTCGGCGTCTCCCGCGCTCGCGGCGTCCTCGGCCCGCACCTGCGCGCAGACCGGCCGCAGCCCCTCCTTCACCGCAACGCTGATCTCGCCGAGCTCCTGCTGCTGCTCGGGCGTCAGTACATCGAAGAGGTGTTTGCGCACCTCCGTCACATGCCCCGGCGCCGCCGCCTCCAGCACGCCGAACCCGGCGTCGGTGAGCTGCGCCACGGACCCGCGGCGGTCCGCGTCGGTGGCGCAGCGGGAGACGTACCCCGCCTTCTCCAGCGCCGCCACCGCGTGCGACAGCCGGCTGCGCGAGGAGCGGGCCAGCTCGGCGAGCTGGCTCATGCGCAGGCTGCGCCCGGGGGCCTCGGAGAGGTGCACGAGGATCTCGTAATACGCCACGGGCATCCCGGAGTCACGCCGGAGCTGGCGGTCCAGATGCGCGTTGAAGTCGCGGACGGCATCCATGAAGAGGCGCCATATCCGCTGTTCGTCATCGGTGAGCCAGCGTACGTCGTTCATGTGTCCAGCATACCTATAGTTGAGTCCTCAACCAGAGCATGGTACGGTTTGAGTGAGAGTTCAACCAATCGCCCCTGCGGTGGGCACCGCTACGGAAGAGGAATATCCCCATGACCACTCCCGCCGACCGGATCCCCGCTTACCAGACCGGCACCTGGACCATCGACCCGGTGCACTCCGACGTCTCCTTCGTCGTCCGGCACCTGGGCGTCACGCGGGTCCGCGGCACTTTCGACCAGGTAGAGGGCACCATCGTGACCCACGAGGACCCGCTGCAGTCCGAGGTCAACGCGGTGATCAAGACCGCCTCGGTCAACACCCGCAACGACATGCGTGACGACCACGTGCGCACGCCGGACTTCCTGGACGTCGAGAACCACCCGGAGATGACGTTCCGGTCCACCGGCATCCGCGAGAAGGACGGCCTCTACCTGATCGACGGCGACCTGTCGCTGCGCGGCGTCACCCGCCCCGTGACCCTGGAGACCGAGGTCGGCGGCTTCGCACCGGGCCAGCAGGAGGGCAGCATGGTCGTCGGGTTCTCCGCGAGCACGGAGATCAGCCGCGGCGACTTCGGCGTCACCGGCGGCGCGGCCGGCGCCGCGGTGAGCGACAAGATCAAGATCACGCTGGACATCGAGGCGGGCCGTTCCTGAGCCCGCGCACACGACGGCGGGCGGCCGCCGGGCCGCCCGCCGTGCCCCCCACGGTGCGGGGCGGCCCGCGCCGGTGACGCCCACTCAGTCGCCGGCCAGGGAGTCGCCCCGCACCGTTCCCGTGCCGGGCAGCGCCTCGGCCGGGTCGGAGCCGTGCCGGACGGGGCGGTTGTCGCCGTCCACGAAGACGATCCGCGGCAGCAGCGCCTTCGCGTCCGCGTCGGCCACCGTCGCGTAACTGATGACGATCACCAGATCGCCGGGGCTGACCAGCCGGGCCGCCGCGCCGTTGATGCCGATCACACCGCTGCCCCGCGGGCCGGGGATGACGTAGGTGGTGAGCCGCGCGCCGTTGTCGATGTCGACGACGTCGACCTGCTCGCCGGCCAGCAGATCCGCGGCTTCCATGAGCCCTTCGTCGATGGTGACGGACCCGACGTAGTGCAGGTCGGCCTGCGTCACGGTGGCGCGGTGGATCTTGGACTTCAGCATCGTCCGGAACACTGTGCGGCCTCGCCTGCGGTCAGGGGGTACGGGAGCGACGTCAGGGTAACCGCGCCGCCGCGCCGCACCGGTCCCGCGGGTACCGAACTGTGAGCGACACCACCGCGGCCCGGTTCCGCGGCTTGGTGTTCAGCGGCCCCGTCCCGGCCGGGGGGCGGTCTCCGCCAGGTACCTCACGGTCCGGCTGACGTCCGACAGCGACAGGATCCCGGAGAGTCTGCCGTCCTCCGTCACCAGGACGCGGTTCTCGGGACCGGGCTCCATGCGGGGCAGCAGGTCGGCCAGGGAGTCGTCCGGGCCGACGACGACGAGCCGGGACAGCGGCACCATCACCTCGCCCACGGACACCGCCCCGCCGCCCTCCGGCCGGGCCTGCCGGGCGTCGCGCAGTGTCACCAGACCGACCGGCTCCCCGCTCGCGCCGGTCACGGGGAACGCGGCGTGCCGGTAGAACGGGTTGTCCAGCATGTGCGCGACGTCCAGGGACTCGGGCACGACGACCGGATCACGTGTCATGGCGTTCCGTACGGGAACACCGGTGAGCACGCCGCGCACCTGCGCCTGCCGCGCCTCGGCGGTCGCGGCCCCGATGAGGAACCAGCCGATCAGGGCCAGCCAGAGCCCGCCGAACCCGCCGCCTCTCAGAAACGCCACGAATCCCAGCACGATGAGCAGCAGGCCCAGGGCGCGTCCCGCGGCGGTGGCCCCGGCGGTCGCCCGCAGCCGGTCTCCGGTACGCCACCACAACAGCGCCCGCAGGAGCCTGCCGCCGTCCAGCGGCGCGGCCGGCAGGGAGTTGAAGACGGCGAGCAGCAGGTTGATGCCCGCCAGCCACGCAAGGACCTGCACCAGGAGTTCGGGCCCGGACCCCACGTGCACGAGCCAGGTGGCCAGGACGAAGAGCCCGCCCAGCACGAGGCTCACCAGGGGGCCGACACCGGCGATCCGCAGTTCCGCCCCGGGGCTCGACGCCTCCGACCTCAGCCGCGCCATCCCGCCCAGCAGCCAGAGCACGATGTCGTCGGCGGAGACGCCGTTGCGCCGGGCCACCACGGCGTGCGCCAGCTCGTGGGCGAGAAGGGAGCCGAAGAAGACCACGGCCGCGGCCAGGCCCGCGACCCAGTACAGCCCCCGGGCACGGCCCGGAACCGCGTCCGGGAGTTCGCCCTGCGCGAGGCCGACGGCGATGAGGGCGAAGATCAGGACCACGCTCCAGTGGACGCCGACGCGGATCCCGGCGATGCGCCCCAGCGTGAACGTCGCCCGCACAGCGTCACTCCTCCGCTCGCATCCGGCGCGGGACGGACCGGCGGGCCGCGGCCACCGGCCGCGCTCCCGGCCGTGGTCCCGCCTTCCGGCTCCGTCCTCGACGCTTCCAGTGAAGCCCGGTCCGGGCCCCGGCACGCTGCCGAACGGCCGCCACCTGGGCCATTCGGCGTAGCCGGCGCGGCGCCTGCTCCCCGGCGGGCCGGGAGCCGGCGCCCGCTCCGGACCCGCCCGCACACGGCGGACGCCTCTCGCGCACCCGGGCCCGCGCCGGGGGCGGAAACACGCAACGGCCCGCCGTGACTACCCCGTTCCGGACCGGCCCGCCACTCGCCGGGGCCCGATCCGGTGCTTCGTCCCGGCGCCCCGTGTCGCTGACCCGCCCGGGCACGGCCTCGTGAGACCAGTTGGTCATGAAATATGACAAATACCCCGCACGAGGGCCCTCCCGGCGCGCCGTGGTCTGCCTGGGCCTGCTGGGGGCGTATCAGGCCGCCCTCGCACCCGGCCTGCACACCCCCCGGCCGGGGGCGGCCGGCCGGGCGGGGACGACGGACGGCAAGCCCCCCGACCGCGCACCGCGGCGGCTGCGCCCGGCTGCCGGACGCACCGGCGCCGCGCCGATGACGACGTCCGGCGGCATGGCCCGTATCGCCGGCCCGACCCGGCCGGTCGCCGCCCGCGCCGCACCCCACACCACGCTCCGCGAGACCGGCAAGAAGATCGCGCTCACCTTCGACGACGGCCCGCACGCGACGCAGACACCGGAGATCCTGCGGATCCTGCGGCGCCACCGGGCGCGCGCGACGTTCTTCGTCATCGGCGAGAACATCCCCTGGAACCGCGACGTCCTGCGCCGGATCGCCGCCGACGGCCACGTCGTCGGCAACCACTCCTACACCCACCCGCAGCTCGACCTGATCAGCACCCCGCGGGTACGCGAGGAGCTGGAGCGGACCTGCGAGCTGGTGGCCAGGGAGCTGGGCACGCCGCCGCGGCTGGCGCGGGCGCCGTACGGGATGTGGCACCGGCCGAGCCTGGAGATCTGCGCGCAACTGCAGATGGAACCCTTCCAGTGGGACATCGACACCCTCGACTGGGCCGGCCGCGACCAGGCGTTCATCGAGGCGACCGTGCTCCGGCGGGCGCATCCGGGCGCGATCGTGCTGGCGCACGACGGCGGGGGCACCAGGTGGGCGACGGTGCGGGCACTGGAGTACTACCTGCCGCGCCTGCTGGACGAGGGATACAGACTGGTGACCCCGGCCTGACCCACGAGACGGTCGCCCGGGCCGCGGCGGGACCCGCAGCCGGGCCGGTCGTGGGTCTGGCGGGTAGAAAGCGCTTGCGGCATGCTGGTGTCCATGGCCGATCCCGCACTCCCGCCCCTCCCCGGCGGCGTCAGCGTCTCCCGGCTCCGCGTCTACGACTGGCAGGCCCCCGACGGCCTCCGCGGCGGCACCCCGCATCTGCACCTCGCCTGCACCGAGGCGTACGTCGTCCTCGGCGGCCACGGCGCCGTGCAGACCCTGACCGCCACCGGGTACGCCGAGACCGAGCTGGTCGAAGACGCCGTCGTCTGGTTCACTCCCGGCACCATCCACCGGCTCGTCAACGCCGACGGCCGCCTCGACATCCTCGTCGTCATGCAGAACGCCGGGCTGCCCGAGGCCGGCGACGCCGCCTTCCCCTTCCCGCCCGGCGTCCTGTACGACGACGACGCCTACGCCCGCGCCGCCGCCCTCGACCCGGCGGAGCCGGAGAAGTCCGCGCAGGCGCGCCGCGATCTGGCACTGGCCGGCTTCGCCGAGCTGACCGAAGCCGCACGGGCGGGCGACACGGAACCGCTGGCGGCGTTCCACGCACGGGCGGTGGAGCTGGTACGGCCGCACCTGGACGACTGGCGCCGGCGCTGGGAACAGGGCCCGGCAGCCGCCGCGGCGGCGACGGACGCGCACCTGGACGCGCTGCGCACGGACGGCGGCCACCTGCGGTCGGCGTCGGTCCAGCGGACAGGCGCGGCGGCACGGTTCGGGATGTGCGGCCGGCTGCAGGCGTGCGACCTGGACGGTGCGGTGACGGTCGGGACGTAGCGACGGGACACCGCCGCACCCCACGCGACACCGCCGCCCCCACCCTGGCGCCACCGAACCCCCACGCGGCGCCGCCGCGTCCCCGACGGCCGGAACCCGGGTGGCGCCCGCCCACACCGCGAGAAGAATGTCAGGTATGCACCGCTTCCTGGCCCCGCTCCTCGCCCTCCTCACCGCGCTCCTCACGGCCTCCCCGGCGCACGCCCAGGATCCCGTCGGCGACGCCGCCGAGGCGCTGCGCGAGCGCCCCGTCTTCGTCCACCCCCGGGTCCGGGGCCAGATGTCCGTCGCCCGCGCCAACGCGCTCGCCGCCCGGATCAAGGACGAGGGCCGCCCCGTCTTCGTCGCCGTGCTCCCCGCGGGCCCCGGCGTCGCCACCCGCGACGTGCTGCCGAACCTCCGCTCCCGTACCGGCATCGCCGGCGTCTACGCCGTCCGCCTCGGCGACGGCTTCGGCGCCGCCGCCGACTCCCGCGTGCTGTCCGGCCGGGCCGTCGACAACCTCCGCCGCGCCGCGATCAGTGCCCACCCGGGCGACACCACCGACCAGCTCGTCACCTTCGCCGACGACGCCGCCGGGCAGGCCGGCGGCAAGGCCCCCTCCGGCTGGAGCGACAGCACCGGCATCGGCGGGCCCGGGGCCCTCACTCTCGGCCTCGTGGTCCTGCTGCTCGCGGGCGGCGTCCTGTTCGTCCGGCAGCGCGGCAAGCGCCGCCGCGCGGAGCGGGCCGCGGCGGAGCTGGCGCGGCTGCGTACGGTCGTCGACGAGGACATCACGGCGTACGGCGAGGAGATGACCCGTATCGCCTTCGACCCCACCGACCCGGCCGCGGACGACGCGATGCACGAGGACTACCGGACGGCCCTCGACGCGTACGAGAAGGCCAAGTCCCGGATGGACGCGGCCGGTGCCCCCGGCGACGTGCGCGGGGTGACGGAGGCGCTGGAGGAGGGGCGGTTCGCGCTGACGACGCTTGAGGCGCGCCGCACCGGGGCGCCGCTCCCCGAGCGGCGCCCGCCGTGCTTCTTCGACCCCCGCCACGGCCCGTCGACCGCCGACGTGGAGTGGTCCCCGCCGGGCGCCGCGCCGCGCACGGTCCCGGCGTGCACGGCGGACGCGAACCTGCTGGCCGCCGGCGAGGAGCCGATGGCCCGCACGGTCGACACCGCCCGCGGCCCGCAGCCGTACTGGAACGCCGGCCCGGTGTACGCCCCCTGGGCGGGCGGCTACTTCGGCGGCGGACTCCTCCCGGGGCTGCTGGCGGGCACGATGCTGGGGCAGATCATGGCCGCCCCGGGCGGCTGGGCGGCGGCGGACGGCATGGGCGAGGGCGGGGACCACGCGGGCGCCGACTTCGACCCCGGCGACTTCGGCGGCGGCTTCGGCGGGGGCGACTACGGCAGAGGCGGAGGCTTCGGGGACGGCGGGGGCTTCGGCGACGGCGGTTTCGGCGGCTTCTGAGCGCGGCGGCACGGCCGGTACGTGACGGCCGCCGCTACTTCCCCGCCGTCTCCCGCCGCTTCCGCGCGCCCGCCGGGGCCGGTCCCCGTACCGCACCGGGCGCCTGCCACTCGGCGCTGCGCCGCGCCCGCCGCTTGGCGCGCTCGCTGGAGCCCAGTTGGTACGGCACCGACGTCACCATCACCCCCGGCGTGAAGTGCAGCCGCGCCTTCAGCCGCAGGGCGCTCTGGTTGTGCAGCAGGTGCTCGTACCAGTGCCCGACGACGTACTCCGGGATGTAGACACTGATCACCGAGTCCGGCTTCTCCCGGCGCAGCCGCTTGACGTACTCGATCAGCGGCCTGGTGATCTCGCGGTACGGCGACTCGATGACGGTCAGCGGCACGTCCAGCTCGCTGTCCACCCACTGCTGCCGCAGTTGCCTGGTCTCCTCGGCGTCGACGGCGATGGTCAGCGCCTCCAGCTTGTCGGAGCGTACGAGCTTCGCGTAGGCCAGCGCGCGCATCGTCGGGCGGTGCAACTGGGAGACGAGCACGATGGAGTGCACGTGCCCGGGGCGCGGCATCGCGTCCTCCTCCTCGCCCTCGGCGACCGCGACCTCCTGCGCGACCCGGTCGTAGTGCCGGCGGATGGCCGCCATCAGGGCGTAGAAGAAGAGCATGCCGGCCAGCGCGATCCACGCGCCGTGGCTGAACTTGGTGATCAGCACGACCACCAGCACCAGCGCGCAGAACACCGCGCCGAAGCCGTTCACCGCCCGCGACCGCAGAACGCGGCGGCGCTCGGCGGGCGCGTACTCGGTGGCCAGCACGCGGTTCCAGTGCCGGACCATGCCGGTCTGGCTGAAGGTGAAGGAGACGAAGACCCCGACGATGTAGAGCTGGATCAGCCGGGTGGAGTCGGCCTTGAAGGCGTAGACGAGGGCGCCGGCGAGCAGGGCCACGAAGAGGATGCCGTTGCTGAACGCCAGCCGGTCGCCGCGGGTGTGCAACTGACGCGGCAGGAAGCGGTCGTGGGCGAGGATCGAGCCGAGCACGGGGAAGCCGTTGTACGCGGTGTTGGCGGCCAGGAACAGCACCAGCGCGGTGGCCGCCGCCAGGACGACGAACGGCACCGAGCCGTCGCCGAAGACCGCCGCGCCGACCTGCGCGATCACCGGGTGCTGGACGAAGCCCGAGCCGACCGCCTCCCCCTGCCGCACCAGCTCCTCGGCGGGCCGCTCGGCCATCCGCACGTCGGTCCGGAGTGCGAGGACGATGATGCCGACGAACATGACGATCGCCAGCGTGCCCATCAGCGCCAGCGTCGTCGCGGCGTTGCGGCTCTTGGGTTTGCGGAAGGCCGGCACGCCGTTGCTGATCGCCTCGACACCGGTCAGCGCGGCGCAGCCGGAGGAGAAGGCCCGTAGCAGCAGGAAGACCAGGGCGAAGCCGGCGAGGCCGTCCGCGTGCTCGGTCCTGATCTCCAGATCGGCGGTGGGGGCGCGCATCGTGTCGCCGAGCACGAGACCGCGGAAGGCACCCCAGGCGATCATGATCAGGACACTGCCGACGAAGACGTAGGTGGGGATGGCGAAGAGGGTGCCCGACTCCTTCACGCCGCGCAGGTTCATGGTGGTCAGCAGGCCGATGATGACCAGCGCCCACAGCACCTTGTTCTCCGCGACGAACCCCAGGGCCGACCCCAGGTTCTCCACACCCGCGGAGACCGACACCGCGACGGTGAGCACGTAGTCCACGAGCAGGGCGCTGGCCACCACCTGGCCGGCGCGGCGGCCCAGGTTGGTGGTGGCGACCTCGTAGTCACCGCCGCCGCTGGGATAGGCGTGCACCGTCTTGCGGTACGAGGCGACGACGACCACCATCAGCACGACGATGGCCGCCGTGATCCAGGGGCTGTAGGTGTACGCGCCGGCGCCGGCCACCGACAGGACGATCAGCACCTCGCCCGGCGCGTACGCGACCGAGGACAGCGGGTCGGAGGCGAAGACCGGGAGCGCGACGCGCTTGGGGAGCAGCGTCTCGCCCAGCCGGTCGCTGCGAAGCGCGCGGCCGATCAGTATGCGCTTCGGCAGTTCGGTCAGCTTGGGCACGGGGCGATCGTAAGTGATCTGAAATACCGCTCTGGGCAGCGAAGTGCGCTTTGTCCGCGACGGCGCCCCCGTTTTGACGCAGCCCTAACGCCGGGCGTGCCGCCCGCGCTGCGGGCCGCCGTCGCCCCCGTCGGGGGCGGGGGCCCCCGGGCCGTCCGGGTGGCCGGCCGGCCGGTCCGCGGGCAGGGCCGTGTTCCTGGCGCGCCTGCGGGCGCGCAGGTACTCGATGGCGATCGGCAGCACCGACAGCAGCACGATGGCGATGAGGATCGCCTCGATGTTCTCGTGCACGAAGTCGATCTGCCCCAGAGCGGCACCCAGGAGAGTGACGCCCACGCCCCAGAGGATGCCGCCGATGACGTTGAAGATGACGAACTGCCGGTAGTTCATCCGGCTGACGCCGGCGATGATCGGGGTGAAGGTGCGCACGATCGGCACGAAACGGGCCAGCACCAGCGACTTCGGGCCGTGCTTCTCGAAGAACTCGTGCGCCTTCTGCACGTTCTCCTGTTTGAAGAGCCTGGAGTCCGGGCGGTTGAAGAGGGCCGGGCCCACCTTGCGGCCGAAGAGATAGCCGACCTGGTCGCCGGCGACGGCCGCGACGGCGACGAGCACGCACATCAGCCAGAGCGGGAAGTCGAGCACGTCCGAGGTGATCAGCAGGCCGGTGGTGAACAGCAGCGAGTCGCCCGGCAGGAAGAACCCGATGAGGAGCCCGGACTCGGCGAAGACGATCACGAGCACGCCGAGCACGCCGAACTTGTCGATCAGGAAGTCGGGATCCAGCCACCCCGGTCCGAGCGCGAGCGTGTTCATGGGATGGGGACTCCAGACATCCGGGACGGGCGGCAGGGAGAAGAGTGGGCCACCTACGGGGGAGAACGCAAGCCGGGGGCGCGCGGTTCCGGACGCGGTGAGTGACTAGACCTGCCGCTCCGGCCAGCCCAGCAGGCGGGCGCCCATGGCGGCGGTCTCCAGCGTGTAGCGGTGCAGGGAGTCCCCCACGTCGTAGCCGGTGAGGGTGTGTATCCGGTCCAGCCGGTACGACAGCGTCCGCACGCTGACGCCCAGCCGCCGGGCCGCCTCGGCGTTGACGTAACCGGCGTCCGCGCAGGTCTGCAGCGTGGCGAGCAGCGGCTCGGCGCCGCCGCGGGCCTGCGTCAGCGGGCCGAGGACGGTGCGTACCAGATCGGCCATCGCCGCCCGGTCGCGCAGCAGGACCGGGAAGACCAGCAGCTCCGCGGCCTGCAGCACCGGCTGCGTGAGGCCGAGCGCGGCGGCCATGTCGAGCGCGCCGAGGGCCTCCTCGTAGCTGCGTACGACGCCGCCGGGACCCGCGTGCTGGCGGCCCATGGCGACGCGGGTGGCGCTGGCGTACCCGCCGCCCGGCTCCAGGGCCACCTTCGCGAAGGTGTCGAGCAGCGCGCGCTCACTGCTGCCGGCGACGCAGACGAGCTGGCCCTCCTTGGTGGTCAGCAGCACGTCGCGCTCGCCGAACCGGCCCAGCAGCTCCCGCTCGATCCGCCGCACCAGGGGGTGCACGTCGGCGAAGGGCTCCTCACCGGCGGCGACCGCCACGGCGTGGGCCCGGGCCAGCCGCAGCCCGAAGCGCTCCGCCCGCTCGGCGAGCCGGCCGAGGTCGCTGCGGCCGTAGAGCAGGTCGTCGACGAACTCGCGGCGCTCGGCCTCCTCCTGCCGGACCGCGAGCCGCTGGGCGCGCTCGTGGCCCTCGCCGAGCGCCGCGACGGCCGCCTCGACGGCGGCCAGCACCGCGTCGCCGCTGCGGGCGCGGTCCGTGGCGCTCGCGGCCCTGGCCACGCCGGGCAGGGTGGTCCAGGTGCGGCGGGTCTCGGCGAGGTGGCTGCCGATCAGCTCGCGCAGGCTGCGGCCGGATTCGGCGGCCTGCTCGCCCAGCTCGCGCAGCGCGTCCAGTTCGGGGCGGCGCAGCAGCCTGCCGGTGGCGGACACGTCGGCCAGCAGCTCCGCATAGCCCACGAAGACGTCGGGGAGTGCCCCCGCCATGCGCGTTCGCGCCACCAACGCTCCCGGTTGCCGGATCCTGGATACGGGACGCCGCTGTCGCTGCCGGGTCCCGGAAATGTGGCGCCCAGGCTACGGCACGGGGCGGCGGGCGGGAAAGCGCCCCCGTACGGCTGCGGGGACGGCGGGAATCCGCTTCCCGCCGTCCCCGCCCGCCGGTGTGGGGGGGGCACCGCCCGGTCAGCCCGTCAGCTCGACCGCCTGCCGGACGGTCTCGGCCAGGTCGCCCACCGCCGGGTCCTCGGTCTCGGCGGCCAGGTCCTCGGCGTGACCGGCGAGCTCGCCGACCGTGGGTGCCCCGGGCAGCGGCGCGTACGTCCCCCCGGCGGTGCCGCCGGCCTCGCCCTTCTCCTTGCCGTCCGTGCGCGGCTCGGGGGTGGTGCCGGCGCCGGAGCCGCCCCGCAGGGCGTCGGCGAAGTAGGCGGCCAGCGCGGTGAGCTGCAGCCGGGGCGGGGCCGCGCCCCACAGGTCGCCGGTCAGGGCGGCCGCGTCGACGGTGCTGGACTCCTCGTGCGGGGCGCGGGTGTCGGGGTCGAGCCAGCGCACGGTGGCCGTCGCGACGCCGCCCGAGGCGCCCTCGGCGAGCCGGACGGCGTACAGCGCGGTGACGGTGTGGCCGGGGCCGACCTCGCCGCCGTCGACCGCGTCGTTGCGGAAGTCCTCGTCGGCCACCTGGCGGTTGTCGTAGCCGATCAGCCGGAATTCGGAGACGGTGTCCGGGTCGAAGACGACCTGCGCCTTGGCGTCGCGGGCGCGCAGGTCGACGTTGCGCGGCAGGTCATCGACGAAGACCTTGCGGGCCTCCTCGGTGTCGGAGACATAGGTGGTGTGGCCGTCGCCCTGGTTGGTCAGCCGCTCCATCAGCGCGTCGCCGTACTCGCTGCCGACCCCGACGCCGAAGAGGGTGATGCCGTAGTCCTCCCGGGCCGCGGCGATGCGGTCGAGGATCGCGTCGGCGTCGGTGGCGCCGGTGTTGGCCAGGGCGTCGGAGAGGAGCACGACGCGGTTGGTGGCGCCCTTGCGGTGGCCGTCGACCGCCTCGTCGTAGCCGCGGGCCATGCCGGCCTCGACGTTGGTGCTCTCGGTGGGCTGCAACTCCTCGACCGCGTCGTGGATGCGGTCCTCCGCACCGCCGACCTCCGTCATGGGCAGCACGGTACGGGCCTCGTCGCTGAACGCGACGAGCGCCAGCGCGTCGTCGTCGCGCAGCTCGTCCGCCGCGGTGTGCAGGGCCTCCCGTACGAGGCTGAGCCGGCCGGGCTCCGCCATCGAGCCGGAGACGTCCACGACGAAGGTCAGCGCGGCGGGCCGGCGCTTCCGCGTGCCGTGCTCGTTGCTCTCCGGGCGGGTCGCCAGCCCCACGCGCATCAGCGACCAGCCGTCGTCCGCCGGCCGTGCGCCGTCGGTGGTGACGGAGAAGCCGTCGTCCTCGGGCGGGGCGTAGTCCTGGCGGAAGCTGTTGATGAACTCCTCGTGCCGGACGGTGTCCGGCTGCGGCAGCGAACCGTCGCCGATGGTGCGGCGGGCGTAGCTGTAGGAGGCGGTGTCCACGTCGAGTGCGAAGGTGGAGACCATGTCGGGCTCGGGTGCGAAGGAGTCCGCCCGCTCCTTGCCCGCGGCCTCCGGAGCGGCGTCGTGCGCGCCGTCCGGTGCTGCCGGGGCGGGGGCCGCCCCGGCCGGCGGTGGCGCGGCCCCGCCGCCTACGTCCTGCGAAACCTGCTTCTTGTCCGTCTCGTCCCCGCCCCCGCTGCAGCCCGTCAGCAGCAGCGGCACCGTGACCAGTCCTGCCAGTCCCGTGAGCACCGCGCGTCTCATCGCGCCCCTCCCTCGTGCCGTCCTTGTCGGGACTGTGACGAAGGAGGGGGCGATTCGGTGCCGTTACTCCGTCGACCGCTCGGTCGGCTCGCGGATTCCGGCCCGGGGCATCAGTGACACGGCATCAGCTCCTCGCACACACGACGGTTGATGGTGGAGGCGGTGCGGAACACCGGAACCGTCCGGATCCCGGTGCCGCAGACAAGTCGCACCGTTACCCGCAAAGTACCCCGCGACCGCACGATCTGCCTCCCCAACGCCGCTGCCCGTCTCAGCGGGATGTCGGGAAGCCCAGGTCGACGCCGCCGTCCTCGGGGTCGGGCCAGCGGGTGGTGACGACCTTCGCCCGGGTGTAGAAGCGGACGCCGTCCTCGCCGTAGATGTGGTGGTCGCCGAAGAGGGAGTCCTTCCACCCGCCGAAGGAGTGGTAGCCCACGGGCACGGGGATCGGCACGTTCACGCCGACCATCCCGGCCGTGGCCTCCAGTTGGAAGCGCCGGGCGGCGCCGCCGTCGCGGGTGAAGATGGCGGTGCCGTTCCCCCACGGGGAGCCGTTGACGAGCCGCACGCCCTCCTCGTATGTGTCGGCCCGCACCACGCACAGCACCGGCCCGAAGATCTCGTCCCGGTAGGCGTCGGACTCCACCGGAACGCGGTCCAGCAGGCTGACCCCGATCCAGTGACCGTCCTCGCGGCCGGGGACGGTGTAGCCCGTGCCGTCCACGACCACCTCGGCGCCCTGTGCCGCCGCACCCCGCACGTACCCGGCGACCTTGTCGCGGTGCGCGCGGGTGATGAGCGGGCCCATCTCCGAGTCGGGGTCGTCGCCGGGGCCGATACGGACCTTGCGCGCCCGTTCGGCGATCTTCGCCACCAGCTCGTCTCCGCTGCCGCCGACCGCGACCACCGCGGAGACCGCCATACAGCGCTCCCCCGCCGAGCCGTACGCCGCCGAGACCGCGGCGTCCGCGGCCGCGTCCAGATCGGCGTCGGGCAGCACCAGCATGTGGTTCTTCGCCCCGCCGAGCGCCTGGACGCGCTTGCCGTGGGAGGTGCCGGTGGTGAAGACGTACCGGGCGATCGGGGTGGAGCCGACGAAGCTGAGCGCGGCGACGTCGGGGTGCTCCAGCAGCCGGTCGACGGCCTCCTTGTCGCCGTGGACGACGTTGAACACGCCCTCCGGCAGCCCCGCCTCGGCCAGCAGCTCCGCGAGGAGCCCGGCCGCCGACGGGTCCTTCTCGCTCGGCTTGAGCACGAAGGTGTTGCCGCAGGCGATGGCCAGCGGGAACATCCACATCGGCACCATCGCGGGGAAGTTGAACGGCGTGATGCCCGCGACCACGCCGACGGGCTGCCGGATCGAGGCGACGTCGATACGGGTGGAGACCTGTGTGGACAGCTCTCCCTTGAGCAACTGCGGGATGCCGCAGGCGACCTCGACGATCTCCAGCCCGCGGGCCACCTCACCGAGGGCGTCGGAGTGCACCTTGCCGTGCTCGGCGGTGATCAGCCGGGCGACGTCCTCGCGGCGGGCGGCGAGCAGTTCACGGAAGCGGAACAGCACGGCGGTGCGCCGCGCGAGCGACGACACGCTCCACTCCGCGAACGCCTCCCGGGCGGCGGCGACGGCGGCGTCCACCTCGGCGGCGGAGGCGAACGCGACCTCGGCGGCCTGCGCCCCGGTGGCGGGGTCGTAGACCGGTCCCGACCGTCCCGAGGCGCCCTCGACTGCCTTGCCGCCGATCCAGTGGCCGATGGTCTTCATGGGCAATCCCTTCGTCCAGCAACGGTCTCGGTCTAACCGCCGCCGAGGAGCCGTGTCAATCGTGCGTGGATCACGCCGCGTGCGTGTCCCGTCACCAATGTCACGGTTGCGTCGGGTCCCCACCACATCTGCTCGACAGCGCCCGGCGGTGGTCGCCGGGGCGGCTCGGCGGGGACAGGGTCACCGGTCACGGGGCGCTGCCCCGGCGCCCCGCCGGGAGGTACAGAGATGACGGACAGCCTGTGGTCGTACAAGGAGATCGCGGCCCACATCGGCGTGCAGACCCAGACCGTGCGGTCCTACCGGAAGCACGGAATGCTGCCGGCGCCCGACGTCGTCGAGCACGGCAAGCCTTACTGGTACCCGGACACGGTGCGCTGCTGGGTCGCCCAGCGGCCCAGCAGCCGCGGCCGTCGCGGTCACCGGTGACGGCGTCCCCGCGGGCCGGCCGAGGCCACGGCCGGCCCGCATGCGGCGCCTCCCCTCCCCCGGTCGGGAGGCGCCGCACGTCCGCGGGGGAGGGCCCCGCACGACCGCCCCCGCGATCGTGCGGGCCCCCGTTCCCCGCCGGTATCAAAGACCCCCGGCAAGCGCGAGGTCGCCGGATATCTCCGCCGGCGGATACTCCCGGCCCGGCGCCCAGGCCACGGCCCGCCCGCCGGGGCGCACCCCGACCGGGCCGTGCTCACCGCGGACCTCCGACGCGGGGCCGGCGAAGGCCCCGCCGGCGCGCGGCCCGTCCCCGGCGGTGCGCGTGGCGAGAAGCGCCTCGCCGCCGCCTTCGGACCGCAGCCCGGCGGCAGCGGACGTCTCGCCCTCCCCGGCGCGGTCCGCACTCTCCGCCGGGCCGGGCCCCGTCTTCCGGCCGGCCCTGGGGCTCGCCGTGACGAACCGCCTCCAGCGGCCCGCCACGGCGGTTCCCCCCTGTGCCCCCCAGGCCATCGGTCCCCCCTTGTGGCACAGCGCAATAGAATGAGACGCGAGCCGAAATGCGAGTCCCCGCTCACGTTCCCATAGAATGCGAGCGAGCGCTCGCCTTTGTCAATGCCCATTCGGAGGCTGTGGATAGCCGTGTCGAACCCAGCACCGGCCGCCGGCGGGCGCCCCCCCGCCGGCCGGCCGCAACGTCGCAGGCAGGCGCGCGGCGAGCGGCGAGCGCAGCAGTTGCTCGACGCCGCGGACGCCGTCTTCGCCCGCAGCGGATACGCCGCCGCGTCCACGAACGCCATCGCCCGCGAGGCCGGCGCCTCCCCCGGCACGCTGTACCAGTTCTTTCCGAACAAGGCGGCGCTGGCCGTCGAGTTGGGCCGCCGCTACAACCATATGCTCCACGAGACGAACAAAGGGGCCTTCACGCCCGCGAACGCAGCGCTGCCGCTCGCCGCGATGCTCGACGCCACCGTCGACCCGCTGATCGACTTCTGCACCGCCAACCCCGGCTTCGTGGTGCTGCTGCGGAGCACGGACGCCCCGGACCTGGTCGCAGAGGAGCACGAAGCGGCGCACACGGTGATCGCGGCCGCCGTGGAGGCCATGCTCACCTTCCGCGCCCCGGACTTGTCGCCCACCGAGGTCGCCCGCTCCACCACCATGGCGTTCGGCATCTTCAAGGCGGGCCTGGAGCTGATCATGGCCGCCGGGGAGGGCGACCGGGACGCGTACCGCTCGGAGATCAAGCGGGCGCTGTTCGGCTACCTCGCCCCCGTCGTCGGCGCCGACGCCATACCCTGGCGGACCGACACCCCCGGCGCACCCACCGCGTGAGCGGCGGAGGGGATGGAAAATAATACCCCTAGGGGGTATAGTCTGAGGCGGGCGGCAGGACACGACTGCGCCCCCGTCGACAAGGGAGACTCCCATGAGCGCCCAGACCTCCGTCACCACCGTCTACCAGGTCTCCGGCATGACCTGCGGTCACTGCGAAGGTGCCGTGAGCGCCGAGCTCTCCGCTCTCGACGGCGTCTCCGCGGCCAGGGCCGTGGCCGCCACCGGCGAGGTCACCGTCACCTCCACCGCCCCGCTCGACGAGGAGAAGGTGCGCGCCGCGGTCGACGAGGCCGGATACGAGCTCGTCGGCAGGGCCTGATCCGCCCGGCCCGCGAACGCCGCCTCCGTCCGCGCCGCACGGGAGGCGGCATCGGCGCGTACACCTGTTGCCCTCGAAAAGTGACTTAGATCACATCGATCCAGGGGTAACCATCCGCGCCGGTCGCGTGTCTACTCGGGTGACGTCGACACCCGGCGGAGTCGGCGTGCACGAGGCCGGGACGGCACGTGCGAGGAGCATTGAGCGGCCCCTCCCGCGGCGGTGTCCCGGCGGTACGAAGGCGCCCGGCCCTTACCGGGGCCGGGAGAGCGAAGCGCCCCGTCGACTGATCCGTGGGGGGATCGCAGACGGGGCGCCTTCGCGTTCTTGCGCGTGGCCGTGGGCGTGCGGGTTGCCGGCGGCTCAGCGCTCCTCGACCGGGACGAAGTCCCGCAGCACCTCACCGGTGTAGATCTGCCGGGGACGGCCGATGCGGGAGCCCGGCTCCTTGATCATCTCGTGCCACTGGGCGACCCAGCCCGGCAGCCGCCCGAGCGCGAAGAGCACCGTGAACATCTCGGTCGGGAAGCCCATCGCGCGGTAGATCAGGCCGGTGTAGAAGTCGACGTTCGGGTACAGCTTGCGCTCGACGAAGTAGTCGTCGGCGAGCGCGTGCTCCTCCAGCTTCAGGGCGATGTCCAGCAGCTCGTCGGACTTGCCCAGTGCGGAGAGGACGTCGTGCGCCGCCGCCTTGATGATCTTCGCCCGGGGGTCGAAGTTCTTGTAGACGCGGTGCCCGAAGCCCATGAGCTTCACGCCGTCTTCCTTGTTCTTCACCTTGCGGATGAAGGTGTCGACGTCGCCGCCCGTGGCCTGGATGCCCTCCAGCATCTCCAGCACGCTCTGGTTGGCGCCGCCGTGCAGGGGCCCCCACAGCGCGCTGATGCCCGCCGAGATGGAGGCGAACAGGTTGGCCTGCGAGGAGCCGACCAGCCGCACGGTGGAGGTCGAACAGTTCTGCTCGTGGTCCGCGTGCAGGATCAGCAGCTTGTCGAGCGCGCTGACCACGACCGGGTCCAGGTCGTACTCCGCGGCCGGCACCGAGAAGGTCATGCGCAGGAAGTTCTCGACGTACCCGAGGTCGTTGCGCGGGTAGACCACCGGATGGCCGACGGACTTCTTGTACGCGTACGCCGCGATCGTCGGCAGCTTGGCCAGCAGCCGGATCGTCGACAGGTGCCGCTGCTGCTCGTCGAACGGATTGTGGCTGTCCTGGTAGAAGGTCGACAGCGCGCTGACCACGGAGGACAGCATCGCCATCGGGTGTGCGTCCCGCGGGAAGCCGTCGTAGAAGCGCTTGACGTCCTCGTGCAGGAGGGTGTGGCGGGTGATCTCGCCCTTGAACACCGACAGCTCGTCGACGGTGGGCAGCTCACCGTTGATCAGCAGGTACGCGACTTCCAAGAACGTGCTGCGCTCGGCAAGCTGCTCGATGGGGTAGCCGCGGTAGCGCAGGATTCCCTGCTCGCCGTCCAGATAGGTGATGGCCGACTTGTACGCCGCGGTGTTGCCGTAGCCGCTGTCCAGGGTCACCAGCCCGGTCTGGGAGCGCAGCTTTCCGATGTCGACGCCGGTGTCACCGACGGTGCTGTCGACGATCGGGAAGGTGTACTCGCCGTCGCCGTACCGAAGTACTGCAGATTTGTCGCTCACTCTGTCCTCACCCGACGTATCGTGCCTCTTCTTTGAGGTGTGCTTGAGGTGCCCTGACTACCCTCCAGCTTCCCCCATGCGGAGCTGTTCCGTGCACTCGGGGTCGGCTGCCGGACCAACATACGGCACTGCGTGCCACATACGGACCATCGTGCCCTGTCCGAGCGCGTTAGGGGAGACCCCCTCGGCCACGCAGCCGATGGTCCAGCGCCGTACAACGCCGGCCTGCGGAAACGGTACGCACCGCCTGCCCCAGGGCCTTACGCGAGCCGACCAGCACGACCAGCTTCCTGGCCCGGGTGACGGCCGTGTACAACAGGTTCCGCTGCAGCATCATCCAGGCGCCGGTGGTGACGGGGATCACCACCGCCGGATACTCACTTCCCTGCGAACGGTGGATGGTGACCGCGTACGCGTGCGTCAGCTCGTCCAGCTCGTCGAAGTCGTACGGCACTTCTTCATCTTCGTCCGTGAGCACCGTCAGCCGCTGCTCGACCGCGTCCAGGGAGGTGACGACCCCGACGGTGCCGTTGAAGACGCCGTTGCGCCCCTTCTCGTAGTTGTTCCGAATCTGCGTGACCTTGTCGCCCACGCGGAACGTACGGCCGCCGAAGCGCTTCTCGGCGACCCCCGGCCGGCCGGGGGTGACGGCCTCCTGGAGCAGGCCGTTGAGCACGCCGGCGCCCGCGGGGCCGCGGTGCATGGGCGCGAGGACCTGCACGTCCCGGCGCGGGTCGAGCCCGAACTTGGCCGGAATGCGACGGGCCGCGACGTCCACCGTGAGCCGGCCCGCGGCCTCCGTGTCGTCCTCGGCGAAGAGGAAGAAGTCGGTGAGGCCCTGGGTGAGGGGCGGGACCCCGGAGTTGATGCGGTGCGCGTTCGTCACCACGCCGGACTGCCGGGCCTGGCGGAAGATACGGGTCAGCCGGACCGCGGGCACCGGCCCGCCGTCGGCCAGCAGGTCGCGCAGCACCTCCCCGGCGCCGACGGACGGCAGTTGGTCGACGTCGCCGACGAGCAGCAGGTGCGCCCCCGGCGGCACCGCCTTGGCCAGCTTGTTCGCCAGCAGCAGGTCGAGCATCGAGGCTTCGTCGACGACGACCAGGTCGGCGTCGAGCGGCCGGTCCCGGTCGTACGCGGCGTCGCCGCCCGGCTTCAGCTCCAGCAGCCGGTGGACCGTGGATGCCTCCGCTCCGGTCAGCTCCGCCAGCCGCTTGGCCGCGCGGCCCGTGGGCGCCGCCATCACCACTTTCGCCTGCTTGGCCCTGGCCAGCTCCACGATCGAGCGAACGGTGAAGGACTTGCCGCATCCCGGACCCCCGGTCAGCACGGCGACCTTCTCCGTCAGCGCCAGCCGGACCGCCTGCTCCTGCTCGGGCGCCAGCTCGGCGCCGGTGCGACCGCCGAGCCAGGTCAGCGCCCGGCTCCAGTCGACGCCCCGGAAGCCGGGCATGCGGTCGCGGTCGGTGCGCAGCAGACGCAGCAACTGGGCGGCCAGGGAGACCTCCGCGCGGTGGAACGGCACGAGATAGACCCCCTGCACGTCCTCCTCCCCGGCGGGTCCGGGAACCGTCTCCCGGACGACGCCCTCCTCCTTCACCAGCTCGTCCAGGCAGTCGATGACCAGGCCCGTGTCGACTTGCAGCAGCTTGACCGCCCCGGTGATGAGCTGCTGCTCCGGCAGGAAGCAGTTGCCCTGGTCGGAGGACTGCGAGAGCGCGTACTGCAGGCCCGCCTTGACCCGCTCCGGGCTGTCGTGCGGGATGCCGACGGAGCGCGCGATGCGGTCGGCGGTGAGGAAGCCGATGCCCCAGACGTCGGCCGCGAGCCGGTAGGGCTGGTTCTTCACCACGGAGATGGAGGCGTCCCCGTACGCCTTGTAGATCCGAACGGCGATGGACGTGGAGACACCGACGCCCTGGAGGAAGAGCATGACCTCCTTGATGGCCTTCTGCTCCTCCCAGGCGGTGCCGATCAGCTTCGTCCGCTTGGGGCCGAGGCCGGGGACCTCGATGAGCCGGGCGGGATCCTCCTCGATGACGTCGAGCGTGGTGACGCCGAAGTGGTCGACGATGCGCTCGGCGATGCGCGGGCCGATGCCCTTGATCAGCCCGGAGCCGAGATAGCGGCGGATGCCCTGGACGGTCGCGGGGAGGACCGTCGTGTAGTTCTCCACGGTGAACTGTTTGCCGTACTGCGGGTGGGAACCCCAGCGGCCCTCCATGCGCAGCGACTCACCCGGCTGGGCGCCGAGCAAGGCGCCGACCACGGTGAGCAGATCCCCGCCGCCGCGGCCGGTGTCGACGCGGGCGACCGTGTACCCGTTGTCCTCATTGGCGTACGTGATCCGTTCGAGGACTCCCTCGACCACCGCCAGTTGCGTCATGGGAACGACGCTATCGCCGGGCCCCGACATCGCGCGGCCGGGTGTCGACGGCCGGCGGTTGCGGACGGCTTGCGCCCTCGCCTCCGGCGGGCGCAGCGAGGGGGCCCGGCCCTTGCGGGCCGGGCCCCTCGCGTCCCCCTCCACTAGGCTCCCCCACCCCCCTGGTACTCCCCCCGGGAAGCCCGATGCCCTATACGACCCCGATCGAGGGCGAAGGGTTGCACGGGCTTCGGCGCTTTATCGATCTGTAATCCGAGGTGCCGACATCGGTGATCGGTCGTAACGTTTCGGGCATGAAGGGCAAAACCATACACAAAGCTGTCCTGGACGACCTCGGTCCGGAGCAGTTGCACCACATCGCCGACGAGCTGGGCACCGGCAGCCGCGGCGCGAAGCGGGTCGTCGGCGAGACGGTCGCCGCCCTCACCGGCTCGCTCGCCGAGGAAGCCTCCTCCCCGCACGGGGCGCACGAGGTCGAGCAGGCGCTCGACGAGGCCCAGGGGGCGGCGCCCGCGGGCGCCGGCGCGGGCGTGCGGCCGGTGAAGGGCTCGTCCGGCCTCGTCGGCGCCGCACCGTTCACCGGGGGTGCGTTCGGCGGCGGGATGCTCGCGACCATCGTCGGCAGGACGAGCATGCCCGTGGCCCGCGCGGTCTCGCAGCGGACGGGCATCCCGATGGCGCAGGTGTCCCGGGCGCTGAAGATCCTCACGCCGGTCGCGATGACCGCCGTCTCCCGGACCGCGAAGAACCGCAACGTCCGGGCGGAAGGGCTGTCCGAGATGCTTGCGGAGGAGCAGCAGGCGGCCCGCAGGCCGGGAGGTGCGCTCGGCGCGCTGGCGCGGCTGTTCGGCGGCGGGCAGTCCTACGGCGGCGGGCGCCACCGGGCCTGACGGCACGGCCGGGACCGGCCCGTACGCGACGAGGCCCCGCGACCCGCCGCCGGGACGCACGGCACGCCGGCGGGTCGCTCAGCGCACGACCAGCCGCTCGTACCGTTCGACGATCTCCGCCAGCACCTCCGTCCCGTCGCGCGCCCACAGTGCCGGGTTGAAGATCTCGACCTCGACGAAGCCCTCATACCCCGCTTCGTCCACCCGTTCGCGGAACCAGCGCAGGTCGACGCTCCCGTCGCCCAGTTGACCCCGCCCCAGCAGAACTCCCTCCGGCAGCGGCGTCACCCAGTCGGCCAACTGGAAGGCCGCGATCCGGCCGGACTCCCCCGCGCGCGTGATCTGCGCCGCGACGGTGTCGTCCCACCACAGGTGGTACGTGTCCACGACCACGCCGACCCGGTCCGCGGGGAAACGCTCGGCCAGGTCCAGCGACTGGGCCAGCGTGGAGACCACGCACCGGTCGGCGGCGTACATCGGATGGAGCGGCTCGATCGCCAGCCGCACGGAGCGCTCCGCCGCGTACGGCGCGAGGACGCTCAGCGCGTCCGCGATCCGCTCCCGCGCGCCGTACAGATCGCGACTGCCCGCCGGCAGACCGCCGGAGACGAGCACGAGCGTGTCCGTGCCGAGCGTGGCGGCCTCGTCGATGGCGCGGCGGTTGTCGTCGAGGGCGGCGGCGCGCTCACCCGGGTCGCCGGTGGTGAAGAAGCCGCCGCGGCACAGGCTCGTCACCGTCAGCCCCGCGTCGCGGAAGAGCTCGGCCGCGGCCTCCACCCCGAACTCCTGGACGGGCGCGCGCCACAGCCCCACGCCGCGCACCCCGGCCGCGGTGCAGCCGTCCGCGAGGTCGGGGAGCGACCACTGCCTGATGGTCTCCTGGTTGAGGCTGAGGCGGGCCGGCGCGCCGGCGGGCTGTCCGGTGCTCACAGGGCGACTCCGTGGACGGCGAGAAAGGAGGTCATGCGCTGCGCGGCGAGCTGCGGGTCGGGGAACAGGCCGAGACGGTCGGCCAGTTCGTACACGCGCGCGAGATGCGGCAGGGAACGTGCCGACTGCTGCCCGCCGACCATCGTGAAGTGGCTCTGGTGACCGCCGAGCCACGCCAGGAACACGACACCCGTCTTGTAGAAGCGCGTCGGGGCCCGGAAGAGGTGACGGGCGAGCGGCACGGTCGGGTCCAGGACCTTGCGGAAGCCGGCCGCGTCGCCGGTGTCGAGGGTCCGCACCGCCTCGGCGGCCAGCGGAGCGAGCGGGTCGAAGACGCCGAGGAGCGCATGACTGAATCCCTGCTCGTCACCCTCGATCAGCTCCGGGTAGTGGAAGTCGTCGCCGGTGTAGCAGCGCACCCCCCGGGGCAGCCTGCGGCGCAGGTCCACTTCCCGGGAGGCGTCGAGGAGGGAGACCTTGACGCCGTCGACCTTGTCCGGGTGCTGGGCGATGACGTCGAGGAAGGTGTCCGTGGCGGCGTCGAGGTCGGAGCTGCCCCAGTAGCCGGCGAGCGCGGGGTCGAACATGTCGCCCAGCCAGTGCAGGATCACCGGCTCGCGCGCCTGGCGCAGCAGCGCGCCGTACGTCTCCACGTAGTCCGCGGGTCCGCGGGCGCACGCCGCCAGCGCGCGGGAGGCCATGAGTATCGCCTGCGCACCGGCCTCTTCGACGAGGGCGAGCTGCTCCTCGTACGCGGCCCGCACACCGGCGAGGCCGGCACCCCGGGGCGCGAGCTGGTCGGTGCCGGCGCCGCAGGCGACGCGGCCGCCGCAGGCCCGCGCCTCGGCGGCGGAGCGGCGGATCAGCTCGGCGGCGCGGGGCCAGTCCAGGCCCATGCCGCGCTGCGCGGTGTCCATGGCCTCGGCGACGGCGAGGCCGTGCGACCACAGGTGGCGGCGGAAGGCGAGGGTGGCGTCCCAGTCGACCGCGGCGGGGCTGTCCGGGTCGCCGGGATCGGCGTCGGCGTACGGGTCGGCGACGACGTGCGCGGCGGCGAAGACCGTGCGGCAGGAGGGGAGCGGACCGCCGGCCGTGAGCGCCGGAGCGGGCTCCGCGCGCGGTTCGTACGGCTCCAGTACGCCCCCCGGCCCGGGCAGCGGGATCGTCGTCATCGCGCCAGCTCCGGCACCTCGACGCGCCGCCCCTCCGCGGCGGCCTTGAGGCCCAGCTCGGCGAGCTGCACCCCGCGCGCGCCGGCGAACAGATCCCAGTGGTACGGCTCGTCGAGCAGCAGGTGCCGCAGGAACAGCTCCCACTGGGCCCGGAAGCCGTTGGGGAACCCGGCCGGACCGGCGTTGTCGGGGACGTCCTGCCACTGGTCGCGGAAGGGCTCGGAGACGGGCAGATCCGGGTTCCACACCGGCTTCGGGGTCGCCGCCCGGTGCTGGACGCGGCAGCCGCGCAGGCCCGCGACGGCGGAGCCCTCGGTGCCGTCGACCTGGAACTCGACCAGTTCGTCGCGGTGGACGCGGACCGTCCAGGAGGAGTTGATCTGCGCCACGACGGGGCCGCCGGGCGCGGCCAGTTCGAAGATGCCGTACGCGGCGTCGTCCGCGGTCGCCTCGTACGCCTCGCCGGACTCGTCCCAGCGGCGCGGCACGTGCGTGGTGACGTGCGCCTGCACGCTGCGCACCGGGCCGAACAGCTCGTGCAGGATGTACTCCCAGTGCGGGAACATGTCCAGCACCATCCCGCCGCCGTCCTGCGCGCGGTAGTTCCAGGAAGGCCGCTGGGCGGGCTGCCAGTCGCCTTCGAAGACCCAGTAGCCGAATTCGCCGCGGACGGAGAGGATGCGGCCGAAGAAGCCGCCGTCGATGAGGCGCTTGAGTTTCAGCAGACCCGGCAGGAAGAGCTTGTCCTGCACCACGCCGTGCTTGACGCCGGCGTCCTGCGCCATCCGGGCGAGTTCGAGGGCGGAGGAGGCGGAGGCGGCGGTCGGCTTCTCCACGTAGATGTGCTTGCCCGCGGCGACGGCCTTCTTCACCGCTTCCTCGCGGGCGGAGGTGACCTGGGCGTCGAAGTACAGCTCGACGGAGTCGTCCGCGAGCACGGCGTCGAGGTCGGTGGTGTACTCCGGCAGGTCGTGCCGGCGGGCGATGTCCTCCAGAGCGTGCTCCCTGCGGCCCACCAGAACCGGCTCGGGCCACAGCACGTCGCCGCCGCCGAGGTCCAGCCCGCCTTCCTCGCGCATGGCAAGAATCGAACGGACGAGGTGCTGGCGATACCCCATTCGCCCGGTGACGCCGTTCATGGCGATACGGAGCGTCCTACGTGGCATCTGGTCTCCCATAGTAAGCGCTTTCTGCCCCGGGAGAAAGTTATCCCCGCCCGGCCTGCAGCGCAAGAGCCCGACCGGGTACGGACAAAGGTGTGCACACTCCTGCCACTCTCGCGACGCGGACGGCGCGACGTGCAAGACTTCCGCTCACAGTTCGACCGGCGAACGGCGCCGGCCGGGGCCCGCACGGGCCCCGGGGATCCCGGCCGCGGGGGCCGGGACGTCCTACCCAACGGGAGGCAGAGCGATGGCAGTCACCCTCGCGGACGTCGCGGCACGCGCGCGCGTATCCGCCGCGACCGTCTCCCGGGTACTCAGCGGCAACTATCCGGTGGCCGAGGCCACCCGCGCGCGTGTGCTCGCCGCGGTGGACGAGCTGGACTACGTCATCAACGGCCCCGCGAGCGCGCTCGCCGCCGCCACCTCCGACCTCGTCGGCGTCCTCGTCAACGACGTCGCCGACCCCTTCTTCGGCATCATGGCCAGCGCCGTGCAGTCCGAGCTGGGCAGCGAGAAGCTGGCGGTCGTCTGCAACACCGGGGGCTCCCCGGAGCGCGAGCTGACCTACCTCACGCTCCTGCTGCGCCAGCGGGCCGCCGCCGTCGTGATCACCGGAAGCGCCGTCGAGACCCCCGAGTACGCGGAGGCCAGCGCGGCGAAGGTGGGCAGACTCGCGGCGAACGGCACGCAGGTCGTCCTCCTCGGCCGCCCGGCGAGCGCCGCGCCGGAAGGCTCGGCGGTCGCCGTCGAGTTCGGCAACCGCGAGGGCGGGCGCCGGCTCACCGAGCACCTCGTCTCCCTCGGCCACCGCCGCATCGGCTACGTCGCCGGCCCCGCCGACCGCACCACCACCCGACACCGCCTCGAAGGCCATCGCGCCGCGCTCGCCGCCCACGGTCTCGGCGGCGACGCCGGAGAGCTCGGCCGGCTGACGGTGCACGGCCCGTACACCCGGCAGTCCGGCTACGACGGCGCGCTCGAACTGCTGGACCGCGAGCCCGGGCTGACGGCCATCGTCGGATCGAACGACGCGGTGGCCCTGGGCATCTGCGCCGCGCTGCGCGAAAAGGGCATCGGCATCCCCGGCGACGTATCCGTTGCGGGCTTCGACGACCTGCCGTTCAGCGCGGACGCGACCCCGGCGCTGACGACCGTGCGGCTGCCGCTGCAGGAAGCGGCGGCGCGGGCGGCGCGGCTGGCGCTGGGACGGGAGGAAACGCCGGCGGGCGGGCGCGACATGGTGCCGGCGGAGCTGGTGGCCCGGGCGTCGACGGCGGCCCCGCGGACGTAGCGGCGGCCGGGTCCCGCGGCGATCGGCCGACCGGACGCGACAGCCTGTGGATAACTCTGCGCGGGGTCCGCCCCTGAGGGTAACTTTGACTCAGTCAAAGAAAAGCGCAGGAGGTGGGGTCCCGTGACCATCGAGGACATCCGTTCGTTCAACCGCTTCTATACGAATCTGATCGGCGCCCTCGACTACAGCCGCCGGCTCCACACGCCGTACACGCTCACCGAGGCCCGCGTGCTCTACGAGCTGAGTGCCGCCCCGCAGGCCGACGCCGCCGACCTGCGCGGGGCGCTCACGCTGGACGCGGGGTATCTGAGCAGGCTCCTCGGCAGGTTCGAGAAGGACGGCCTGATCACCCGCGGGCCGTCGGCCGCCGACGCGCGGCGCCAGCGGGTGTCGCTGACCCCGCGCGGGCGGGAGGCCGCCCATCTGCTGGAGGAGCGCTCGCGGGAGCAGGTGGGGACGCTGCTGGCGCAGGTGCCGCTGGAGCAGCGGCCCCGGCTGGCCGCCGCGATGGGCACGGTGCGGGAGCTGCTGTCCGAGTCGGCTGTGCCGGGCCCGGTCGGGGAGGCCGAGCTGCGCGAGCCGGGGCCGGGCGAGCTGGGCTGGATCGTCAAGCGCCACGGCGAGCTGTACGCGCAGGAGTACGGGTGGAACGCGGACTTCGAGGCGCTGGTGGCCCGGATCGTCGCGGACCACGCCGCGCAGCGGGACCCCGCGTGTGAGCGCACGTGGATAGCGGACCTGGGCGGCAGGCCGGTGGGCACGGTCATGTGTGTGCGGGACGACGCCCCGGATACGGCGCGGCTGCGGCTGCTGCTCGTGGACCCGGAGGTGCGGGGGCACCGGCTGGGGGCGCGGCTGGTCGACGAGTGCGTACGCTTCGCCCGCGAGGCGGGATACCGCGAGCTGGTCCTGTGGACGAACTCGGTGCTGGAGTCCGCCCGCCGGCTCTACGAGCGGGCGGGGTTCGAGCTGGTGGCCGAGAAGCCGCACCACAGCTACGGGGCGGATCTGGTCGGCCAGGACTGGCGGCTGACGCTCTGACGGATCCCGCCGGACGGCTGTGCGCAGGCGGGGGCGGGGCGGCGGCTCCGGCCGCCGGGAGAGAGCCACGACGCGGATGCTTCCCCGGACGGCGGTACCGGTGCCCAGTGGTGCAGAGGCGGCACGGGCGCCCGGACACGGCGCCGGCGGTATGCGAGCCGGGTGTGCCGGGACGGGGCCGGGATCGGGGTGCGGAACGGGGCGGTAGCGCGGCTGCTCCCGCCCGGGCGGCGGACACCCGCGGCGGGGGGCGCGCGGAAGCCGGGCGCCGGCGCGCGGGGAGAGGTGTGCGCGCGGTGCCTGCCACGCGCTCCGGGGGCGCCGGCCGCGGGGTTGCCAGGTGCTGTGGGGTCTGATCGACTCACGGCATGCGACTCGCCTTCTCCACCCTCGGCATGCCCCAGCTCCCCGTCGCCGAAGTCGCCCGGCTCGCCGCCGACGGCGGCTACCAGGGCGTCGAGCTGCGGTGCCACCCCGAGGAGCCCGTGCACACCGGGCTGGGGATCGGGGAGCGGGCGGACGTGGTCGAGGACTTCGCCGCGGCCGGGGTGGAGATCCTCACGCTGGCGAGCTACGCGGGCGTCGCCGCGCCCGGGGACGACGAGCCGGTGATCACCGAGATGCGCGAGTTGCTGGCGCTCGCCCGGGACGTGGGCGCCGCCCACGTCCGGGTGTTCCCCCGCGGAGGCGAGCAGCCGGCCGCCGAGGCCGACGCCACCGCCGCCCGGCGGCTCGGCGCCGTGGCCCCGTACGCCGCGGACCTCGGTGTGCGGGTGCTGCTGGAGACACACGACTCGCACCGCACCGGCGCCGACGTCGCCCGCATCCTGGACCTCGTCGGGCACAAGAGCACCGGCGCCCTGTGGGACGTGATGCTCACCTGGCTCGGCGGCGAGGAGCCGCAGGAGTCGTTCGCGGCGCTCTCCCCGTACCTCGGCTACGTGCAGGTCAAGGACGCGGCGTCCCGGGAGGATCTGGCACCGCTGGCGCTGGGCGAGGGGACGGTCCCGCTGGCAGAGTGCCTGGCGGTGCTGACGGAGGCCGGCTGGGACGGCTGGCTGTGCTGGGAGTACGAGAAGCGCTGGTTCCCCGGCGCCCGCGAGCTCGCGCCGATGCTGGCCGGGGGACGCGAGCACCTGCTGCGGCTGCTCGCCGACGTGGCCTGAACCCGCCGCGCCCCACGGCGTGTCCGCCCGGGGCCCCGGCCCGCCCGCACCAGCGGTGACCGCGCGATTGCGCACGTCGGAGCGGCTCCCGAGGCCGCGGTGGCCGACTGTCCTTTGTCACAGGTCGGTTGTGAAGACAAGGAGCCGACTGGCCTCATCCTTGCGCTCTTGCCTACGCTGAGGCCCGGCTTGGACATGTCACACGGAAAACGGGGGTCCGATCCGCCATGAAGCTCTGCGCACCGGCGAGTGCCCTGGCACTGGCCGCGGCGGTCACGCTGCTGACGTCGTGCGGATCGTCCGACGACGGGCCCGACCGGATCACGGGCGCGAAGGACTCCGCCGGGGACGCGAAGGAGTCACCCGCGGCCTCGTCGTCCCCGGCCGCCGACGACGACCCCGACGCACCCAGGTTCGCCTTCCCCGAGGACGTCACGGTCGAGGTGGAGAGCGAGCCGACGGGTGACGCCGCCGAGGACGCGATCCTGCGCGACCACGGCTACGCCGTGCAGTCGATCCGCCTCGGCTACGCGAAGCAGGACCCGCGCCTGGACGTCCTGGAGCGGTACCTCGCCGGCGACGCGCTCGCCGGCTGGCGCGCGGGCATCGACGAGTTCGTCGCGGACGGCAAGACCGTCACCGGCACCGTGCGGTACTACGACCGCGACGTCACCTCGCACAAGGGCGACGTGGCGTCCGTCGTGTACTGCGAGGACCAGACGAACTCGTACGCGAAGATCGCCGACACCGGCAGGGTGCTCAGGACCGAACCGAGCCCCGACGACTTCATCCGGCACGTCTCGACCATGCGCAAGACGGCGGACGGCCTCTGGCAGATGGTGCACGAGTCCGACGAACAGGGAGCAGCGCAGTGCGGAACCTCCTGAGCAGACGGCGTACGGCGGCGGTGTCCGCGGCAGGTGCCGCCCTGCTCCTCGCGGCGACCGGACCGGCGACGGCCGGCGACGGGACCGGCCAGGGCGAGTCCGACTCGATCGGCTCCCGGGTGCAGTACAGCGCCAGCAGCCCCGGCTCCGGCGAGACCTCGCCCATGACGCCGATCGGCGGTAGCTGGTCGCCGCCGGTGTGCTGGTACGAGCCGCGCTACACGCCGGACCAGATGGACGAGTACGTCCACGAGAACTTCAACGCCGAGCACAACGCCACCGCGGCCATCTCCGAACTCGTCACCGACGACAGCACCTTCGATCTCCGCAAGGACAAGGAAGGGCTGTGGTGGCAGCTCGTCTACCAGGACGACGGGGTGACGGCCGAGGCGTGCCCGGCGACGAAGTCCTTCATGTTCGTCGGCCCCGACGAGCCCGCCGAGCCGAACACGGACGTGATCGACCCAGAGACCCTGGCTGCCCTCGCGTACAACGAGACCGAACTGCCCGCCCCGCCGGTGGATCTGAAGCCCGACCCCGACCGCCAGGTCGTGAACCTGGAGACCCGCGCCGTGCTGGACCCGGCCGAGCTGCGGCGCGTCTGGGTCACCGCTTTCATCGACCCGCCGGGCGCGGACCGGATCTCCGCCACCACCGTCGCGACCCCGCAGCGGCTGCGGCTGGAGGCCGGCACGGAGGATGCGGATCCGAACGTCTGCGAGTACGACCTCGTGCGCAGGGGCGGCGGCTTCGCCGTGGACACGGAGGACGCGGGCTGCAACATCACGTACCGCAGGTCCTCCGGCGAGGGCACGTACGAGCTGGAAGCCTCGCTCACCTGGGACGTCACCTGGAACCCGAGCGGGAGCCCGGACGGGACGCCGGTGTACGAGGACTTCCCCGACGGCCGGTCGACCACCGAGATCCCGGTGACGGTCAAGGAGATCCAGACGGTGGTGCGCTGAGCGGCTGAGACGGGGCCGGCGGTCGTCACCCGGGGCGGCGCGCCGGCCCGTGTCACATCGGCCGCCCCGGCGGGCTGATGTCTCCGAGTCGCCACGCTCGTCAACCGGCCGGCACCCGCGCCGGCCTGACGTCGTCCCGCGGCGGGCGGGGGCCGCCCCGGCGGTCCCCGTCCCCGCTCCCGTGCGTGCGCGCACCACGCCGCCCGCCGCCCAGCGACGTCACGGCCACCCCGCCGACCAGCAGCAGCGCCGCCGCCCAGCGCAGCCCGGTGATCTCCTCGCCCAGGAACAGCGCCGCGGAGGACATTCCCGCGACCGGCACCAGCAGGGAGAACGGCGCCACCGTCGAGGCGTCGTACGTACGCAGCAGGTAGCCCCACACCCCGAAGCCGAAGATCGTGACGACCCACGCGATGTAGACGACCGCGCCGGCGCCCGCCCAGTCCAGCGACCGCAGCGCCTCCCAGTCCCGCTCCGGCCCCTCGAACACCAGCGACAGCGCGAGCAGCGGCAGCACGGGTATGCACGAGACCCACACCATGAAGCGCAGCCCGTCCGGCGGCGCCGCCTTGCGCATGATGACGTTCGCGACACCCCAGCAGAGGGCCGCGGTCAGCACGATCGCGAACGCCCCCAGCGGGCCCGAACCCCCCTCGTCCACCGCGGCCAGCCCCACCCCGCAGAGCGCCACCGCCATTCCCGCCAGCCGCACCCGCCCCGGCCGCTCCCCCAGCACCACGGCCGCGATGCACGCCGTGAAGACCGCCTGGATCTGCAGCACCAGCGAGGACAGCCCCGCCGGCATCCCCTGCTCCATGCCGAGGAACAGCAGCCCGAACTTCGCCGCCCCCAGCACCAGCCCGACCGCCAGGATCCACTTGAACGCGACCTGCGGCCGGCCGACGAGGAAGACCGCGGGCAGCGCCGCCACCAGGAAGCGCAGGGCGGTGAAGAGCAGCGGCGGGAAGTGGTCGAGACCCACGTCGATGACGACGAAGTTCAGGCCCCACAGGAAGGCGACGAGGACGGCGAGTGCGATGTGCAACGGGCGCATCCACCCAGGATCGGGGCGGCAACCGTAAAGCACTAGCGCGTATTACTTCATGATTGGATGTAGGAACACTGAAACCTGGGGGTGGCCATGCTCGATCTGTCCCGGCTCCGCGCACTGCACGCCGTCGCCGTCCACGGCTCCGTCGGCTCCGCCGCCGCCGCCCTCGGCTACACCCCGTCCGCCGTCTCCCAGCAGATCGCCAAGCTGGAGCGGGAGACGCGCACGCCGCTGCTGGAGCGCAGCGGTCGCGGGGTGACGCTCACCGACGCCGCCCAGCACCTCGCCGCCACGGCGGAGCAGTTGCTCGCCATCGTCGAGGAGGCCGAGACCACGCTGGAGGAGCGCCGCGGCCGGCCCACGGGGAGGCTGACGGTGGCCTGCTTCGCGACCGCGGCCCGCGGCCTGCTGCCCGCCGCGCTGGCCGCGCTCGCGGCGGAGCATCCCGCGCTCGACACCCGCATGCTGGAGGCCGACCCGCACCTCTCCCCCGGCCTGGTCACCCGCGGTGTGGCCGACCTCGCCGTCGCGCACGACTGGGACATCGCCCCGCTGCCGACCCCGGACGGCATGGAAATGGCGCCCCTCGGCGACGACCTGTGCGACATCTGCGTCCCGGTGGGGCACCCTTTCGCCCAGCGCACGGCACTCGTCCGCGCCGATCTCGTGGGCGAGCGCTGGATCTGCCAGCCGCCGGGCTCGACCTGCCATGACTGGCTCGTACGCACCCTGCGCACCTCGGGGCACGAGCCGGATCTCGCCTACCAGGTCGCCGAGTACGCCTCGCAGCTCGCGCTGGTCGCCGCCGGCCTGGGCATCGCGCTGGTGCCGCGGCTGGGCCGCGGACCGCTGCCGGCGGGGGTGGTCGCGGTGCCGCTGGAGCCGGTGCCGGTGCGGCAGGTGTACGCCGTGTGGCGTACGGGCGCCGCGCGCCGGCCGGCGATCCGGGAGGCCGTGCGGCTGCTGCAGCGGGAGTGGAAAGAGCGCGTCGGCGGCTGACGGCGTGGCGGCGACCCGGGGCGGTCCCCTGCGCGCCGGGACGGGTCTGCCGGTCCCGCGCACGGCCGCGCCCGCGGGCGGTGACACCCGCGGGCGCGGCCCGTGCGGCTCAGCGGTCCCGGCTCACGGCCGGAGCGACCGCTCCCGCAGCTCCTGCTTCGTCACCTTGTCCAGCCCGCTGTCGTACGCGGCCAGCGGCCTGGCCCTCGTGGCGGCCGCCTCGGACCCGACACCGGCCCAGTCGAGGATCCGCTCGGTGGCCTTGGCGCGCTGCTCCTCCGGGAGCTGGCCGACCCGGGCGCCGTGGTTCGCGCCGGGCGCGGTGTAGACGTACGAGTCGTCCGCTCCCTTGCCGAGGCGGAACGGCTCCGCTCCCCACGGGTCGTTCTCGCCGTAGACGAAGAGCATCTGGTGGGCGTTCGTGCGCACCCACTTGTCGACGTCTTTCATCACCGCCGGCTTGAAGCGCATGTCGATGTCGCGCGGCACGAAGTTCCGCGGCGGCTGGTAGCCGTAGCGGCTCAGGTCCGCCAGGTGCGGCAGCCGGATGGTGGGCGCGCCCAGCTCGGTGCCCGCCTGGTAGTAGTACGGCGTGTACGGCTCAAGCCCCTGGTCGGTGTAGAAGGACCAGCCGGCGATGGCGTCGACGTAGTCGTACAGCTCCTGGTCGGAGACGGTGGCGGCGTCGGGCACGTCGGCGCAGTCGGCGGCCGAGCTGTACTGCCAGAAGCCCCACACGAGGTCGAGGACGGTCGCCTCGAACGCCTTGTCCAGGCTGCCGATCGTGGCGAAGGTCGCGCCCGACTCCGCGGCCCACGCCGCGTACTTCTCCGACAGCGCGTCCCGCCGCACCAGCGCCTCGCGCTGCACCGCGTTGAGCGCGTCGCGGCACTCCTTCGGGCCCACCTGCTCGAAGAACCGGTCGTAGGCCGCGTCCTCCTCGTTCACCACGTCGTTCGGCGCCACGTAGGCGACGACGCCGTCCATGTCGCGCGGATAGAAGCGCTCGTAGTACGTGGCGGTCATGCCGCCCTTGCTGCCGCCGGTGGCCAGCCAGTTCTCGTCGTAGATGTCGTTCAGCGCCTCGAAGATGCGGTGCTGGTCGCCGGCGGCCTGCCGGATGTCGAGCTTCTTCCAGTCCGCGGGGTCGGGCCGGGACGGGGTGAAGAACCGGTACTCCATCGAGACCTGGTTGCCGTCCACGATCTGCGTGGGCTCGCTGCGCGAGGGCGTGGTGGAGACGCCGTAACCGCCGGTGGAGAAGACCGTGGGCCGGTCGGTGTCCTTGTGCAGCACGGTGAGCCGCTGCTGGAAGGTCTGGCCGTGCGGCTTCCGGTGGTCGACCGGCTGGGTGTAGTTCAGTACGAAGTAGCGGTAGCCGTCGACCGGCTTCTCCTCGATCAGGCTCATGCCCTCGATCGAGAGGAGCCGGTCCTTGATGTCGGCCTCGTCCGCGGTGGCGGCACCGACCGGTGAACTGCCCAGCCCCACCGTGCCGCTGAGCACGGCCAGACTCAGCAGCCATCCGAGCGTCCTGCGCATCTTCCCTCCCCGGGTTCACAATGACCCTCGGAACCTAGCCGCGTTGGCCACGCCGGAGAAGAACGCCGACCTCCCTGTGGATAACTTTCCACGGATTGCGCTGCCTCGATTACTCTGAGTAGCGGAACAGGGTGGGTCTGGGACGGGGAAGGCAGGGCCGGGCGATGGTATCGATGGTGCGGCACCGCCCGGGAGGATTCCGCAGGCTGCGACGACAGCTCCGTCTGCTGCGCCGTCGCCTCCGAAGGCTCCGGGAACTCCGCCTCCTAGGCCGCCGCGGGTTCCACCGAGCCCGCGTAGGTCCGCCACAGTTCCGCGTACCGGCCGCCGCGGGCGAGCAGTTCCTCGTGGGTCCCGTCCTCGGCGACGCGGCCGTGGTCGAGGACCACGACGCGATCGGCGCGGGCGGCCGTCGTCAGGCGGTGCGCGACGACGAGGGTCGTGCGGCGGCCCGCGAGGCGGTCCGTGGCGCTGTTGACCGCGGCCTCGGTGGCGAGGTCGAGCGCGGCGGTGGCCTCGTCGAGGAGGAGGATGTCGGGGTCGACCAGCTCGGCCCGGGCCAGGGCGATGAGCTGGCGCTGGCCGGCGGAGAGGTTGCGGCCCCGCTCGGCGACGTCGTGGAGGTAGCCGCCGGGCAGCGAGGCGATCATGTCGTGGGCACCGACGGCCCGCGCCGCGGCCTCGACCCGGGCGTCGGAGGCGTCGGGGCGCCCGTAGGCGATGGCGTCGCGCACGGTCCCGGAGAAGAGGTACGACTCCTGGGGGACGACGCCGAGGCGGTGGCGGTAGCCGGTGAGGTCCAGCTCGCGCAGGTCGGTGCCGTCCACGCGGACGGCGCCGCTGGTCGGGTCGTAGAACCGGGCGGCGAGCTTGACCAGCGTCGACTTGCCGGCGCCGGTCTCGCCGACGAACGCGACGGTCTGCCCGGCCGGGATCGTGAGGTCCAGCCCGGTCAGCGCCGCCTCGGCGGCGCCCCCGGCCTGCCCGTCGTACGCGAAGTGCACGTCGTCGAAGACGATCTCGCCGCGGAGCGGCCCGACGGGCCGCGGCTTCGCGGGCGGCGGCGTGGAGGGCTTCTCGTGCAGGAGTTCCTGGATGCGGCCGAGCGCGACGGACGCCTGCTGGTAGCCGTCGAAGACCTGGGAGAGCTGCTGCACCGGGGCGAAGAACAGATCGATGTACAGCAGGTAGGCCACGAGTGCGCCGGCGGTGAGCGTGCCCGCGGCCACGCGGTCCGAGCCGGCCCACAGCACGCCGACGGTCGCGAAGGAGGCGAGGAGCTGCACGAACGGGAAGTAGACGGAGATGAGCCACTGCCCGCGCACCCGGGCCCGGCGGTAGCCGTCGCTGCGCTGGGCGAACCGCGCGGCGCCGCCCTCCTCGCGGCGGAACGCCTGCACGATGCGCAGGCCGGCGACCGACTCCTGCAGGTCGCCGTTGACCACGCTGACGCGCTCGCGCGCCAGCTCGTACGCCTTGACGCTCTGCCGGCGGAAGAAGAACGTGCCGACGATCAGCGGCGGCAGGGTGGCGAAGACGATCAGGGCGAGCTGGAGGTCGATGACCAGCAGCGCGACCAGGATGCCGAAGAACGTGAGCAGCGAGACGACGGCGGTGACCAGGCCGGTCTGCAGGAACGTGGACAGCGCGTCCACGTCCGTGGTCATCCGGGTCATGATCTTGCCGGTGAGATGCCGCTCGTAGTAGTCGAGGCCGAGCCGCTGGAGCTGGGCGAAGATCTTGACGCGCAGGGCGTAGAGCACGCGCTCGCCGGTGCGGCCGGTGAGCCGGGTGGCGCCGACCTGGGCGGCCCACTGACCGAGCACCACGGCGAGCGCGAGGCCCGCGGCGGTCCACACGGCACCGAGGGAGAGCCGCTGGACGCCGTCGTCGATGCCGTGCCGGATGAGGATGGGCAGCAGCAGCCCGGCGATCGCGTCACCGGCGACGAAGAGCAGGGCGACGGCGAGCGGTGCACCGAAGCCGCGCAGCAGGCGGCGCAGGCCGTACGAGACCTCCGGCGCCTCGGCGTGCTCCTCGTCCACCCCGGGGGTGTCGGTGGCGGGCGGCAGGGCGGCGACCTTGGCCAGCAGTTCGGGGCTTCCGGGCGAGCCGGCGAGCATGCCGGCGAAGCCGGACGGGTCGCCGGCGGAGGCCGTGGAGTTGCCGCCGGCCGCCTCGCTCTTCTCGCCGGTCTCCCTGCGCACCCACAGCTCGGGGGTGATGCCGTCGACGCTGGCGTGGGTGTCCGCGGCGACCTGGCCGGCCGGGTCGCGCTCGCGGTCCGCCAGCTCGTCCGGGTCGGTCAGCAGCCTGCGGTAGAGGGGGCAGCGGGACTGCAGCTCCTCGTGCGTGCCGACGTCGGCGAGCCGCCCGCCGTCGAGGACGGCGATGCGGTCGGCGAGTGCCAGGGTGGACTGGCGGTGGGCGATGAGCACCGTGGTGCGGCCCGCCATGACGCTCCTGAGCGCCTCGTGGATCTCGTGCTCGACGCGGGCGTCGACCGCGGAGGTGGCGTCGTCCAGGAGCAGCAGCCGCGGGTCGGTCAGGATCGCGCGGGCCAGCGCGACGCGCTGGCGCTGGCCGCCGGAGAGGGTCATGCCCTGCTCACCCACGACGGTGTCATAGCCCTCGGGGAGGCCCGCGCCCGTGGCGCCGGCACCGGCGTCCCCGCCGTCGGCGGGAGCGGTGCCGTTGCCGAGCGCGGTGATGAAACCGTCGGCCTGCGCGGCGCGGGCGGCGGTGCGTATCTCCTCGTCGGTCGCGTCGGGCTTGCCGTAGGCGATGTTGTCCCGGATGGACTCGGAGAACAGGAAGCTGTTCTCGGGCACGAGCCCGATGGCCGCGCGCAGGGAGGGCAGCGTCAGGTCGCGTACGTCGTGGCCGCCGATGCGGACGGCGCCGCCGTCCGGCGCGACGTCGTAGTAGCGGGGTATCAGCATCGACAGCGTCGACTTGCCGCTGCCGGAGGCGCCGACGACGGCCATCGTCTCGCCGGGCTCGACGCGCAGGGTCAGACGGTCGAGCACCGGGTGGCCGGGGTCGTAGCCGAAGGTCACGCCGTCGAACTCGACGTCGGCGGGGGCGTCGGCCGGCAGTTCGTGGGCGCCCGGCCGGTCGGACAGCTCCGGTTCGGTGTCGATCAGCTCGTAGACCCGCTCCACGCCCGCGCGGGCCTGCTGCCCGACGGTGAGCATCATCGCCAGCATCCGGACCGGGCCGACGAGCTGCGCGAGATAGGTGGAGAAGGCGACGAAGGTGCCGAGGGTGATCTGCCCGCGGGTGGCCATCCAGCCGCCGAGCGCGAGCATGCCGACCTGGCCGAGGGAGGGCACGGCCTGCAGGGCGGGGGTGTAGCGGGCGTTCATGCGGACGGTGCGCAGCCGGGCGGCGTAGAGCTTGCGGCTGACGGCACGGAGCTTGCCGGTCTCCTGCCGCTCCTGGCCGAAGCCCTTGACGACGCGGACGCCGCCGACGGCGCCGTCCACGACGGAGGCGACGCTGCCGGCCTGCTGCTGGGCGTACCAGGTGGCGGGGAAGAGGCGGGTGCGGCTGCGGTTGGCGATCCACCACAGGGCCGGGGCGACGCCGAGGGCGACGAGGGTGAGCGTCGGGGACAGCACGAGCATGACGACCAGGGAGACCGCGAAGAGCAGCACGTTGCCGATCATCATCGGGATCATGAAGAGCAGGCCCTGGACGAGCTGCAGGTCGGTGGTGCCGCGGCCGACGACCTGGCCGGTGGACAACTCGTCCTGGCGGCGGCCGTCGAGCCTGACGATCGCGTCGTACATCTCGGTGCGCAGGTCGTGCTGCACGTCGAGGGCGAGCCGGCCGCCGTAGTAGCGCCGGACGTAGGTGAGGCCGTAGACGGCGAGGGCGGCGAGGACCATGAGGGCGGCCCAGGGCGCGAGCGGCCGGTCGCCGGAGACGATCACGTCGTCGATGATCAGCTTGGGGATGAGCGGAACCAGGGCCATGATGCCCATCCCGGCGAGGGAGGCGCCGAGGGAGAGCAGAACGTTGCGGCGATAGCGCAGACACTGGCGGACGAGTCGCCGCGCCCAGCCGTCGGGCTCGCTCCGCGAAGGCTTCCGCTCCGGTGGGGTCTCGTCCGCTGGGGTCCGTGCCGCAGGGATCTTCCCCGATGGTTCCGCCACCGGCCGCCTCCGCCTCAGTGTCGATCGTCCTGGTCCAGGATCGACAACCTACGGGCGCCGGGTTTTGTTTCTCGGGTACGAACGGAATGTTGCCCGCGGCCGTCCGCGGGCGTCCGAGCGCAGGTCAGGCGACCGCCTGCAACTGGGGCGGGCTGCTGCCGGTGAGCACCTCGACGAGTACCAGGAGCCGGGTGAGGGGTTGTTCGACGCCCTGCTCCTCCCCCGGCGCCGCGGGTCTGCCGCCCTCGGAGAAGCGGGCCCAGACGGCCTTGCCGTAGGGGCCCGGTTCGCTCCAGCCCCAACTGTCACTGAGGCACTCCACGATCTGCATCCCGCGGCCGGACTCCGCGAACGGGTCGGCACGGCACACCCGCGGTACGCCGGCCCCGGGATCGAAGACCGCGCACACGACCTCCGGGCCACGGCGCAGCAGGCTGAGGACGACGGGGTGGGGGGCCTGGCTCCAGGACGGCTCGCCCAGACCGTGCCGCAGGGCGTTGGCCACCAGTTCGGAGGCGACGGAGGCGACGTCGTCGACGCGGTCCTCCAGCAGCCACCCGCGCAGCGTGGCCCGGGCGACGTTGCGGGCGATGGATATCGACCGGGGGTCGTCCTCGAGCGTGCACGCTGCGAACTCGGAGGCGGTCACCCACCCTTCAGCCGGTGCGGTCATCTCCAACTCCCCAGTCTCACGTGCACGTTGATGAAACAGGTTGCGATGCCATAGTGATCGATGTGCACTTGCCGCTGCAAGTACGGATGCAATTTCATTCGCAAGAACAGGTGCACGTACATTGGTGTCGCGCTCACAGAAGGGGACAGGATGCAGCAGGTCACGAACGGTGTACCGGCGGATCAACTGGCCGGAATCACCTGGCGGAAGAGCCGGTTCAGCAATCCCAACGGCGAATGCGTGGAGGTCGCCGGGCTCCCCGGCGGGGACATCGCGATGCGCAACTCACGCGATCCGGGCGGACCGGCCCTCATCTACACACAGGCGGAGATCACCGCCTTCCTGCTCGGCGCGAAGGACGGCCAGTTCGACGATCTGATCGTCAACGGCAGCGCGAGAGGCCCTGGTTGAACTCCGTAGTAGCTGTACACCGAACCCTTCACAATGAGAGACTGAGCGGTCGATTCACACACCGCGGGACAGGGGTCAGGCCAGATGTCAGCGTCACCGGAGCAGACTTCATCGGTACGCAGGGCACTCTCTCAGCAGCATGGAGGGCCCACGGTTCTTCGCATCCTGCTGGGTACACACCTGCGTCGGCTCCGGGAGGCGGCCGGCGTCTCCCGTGAGGCAGCCGGTGATGCGATCCGGGCGTCCCACGCGAAGATCAGCCGCCTGGAACTCGGCCGGGTGGGCTACAAGGAGCGCGACGTCTCCGACCTCCTCACCCTCTACGGCGTCACGGACGAGCAGGAGCGCTCCGAGTTCCTCGCCCTCGCCCGCCGCGCCAGTTCCCCGGGCTGGTGGCAGAAGTACGGCGACGTGCTGCCGGGCTGGTTCGAGACGCTGCTCGGCCTCGAAGAGGCCGCGGGGCTGATCCGTAACTACCAGGTCCAGTTCGTCCCCGGGCTGCTGCAGACCGCGGACTACGCCCGCGCCGTCACCCTGCTGGCCAACGCGGGCGCGCCCGAGCAGGAGATCCAGCGCAAGGTCGACGTGCGGCTGCGCCGCCAGGAGGTCCTGGACCGGCCGGACGCGCCGAAGCTGTGGGTCGTCGTCGACGAGGCCGCGCTGCGCCGTCCGCTCGGCGGGGCGGACGTCATGCGGGGCCAGGTCAGACACCTGCTGGAGATGGGCACCCGGAAGAACATCACCATCCAGATCGCCCCCTTCGACATCGGTGGCCTCGCGGCGGCCGGCGGGCCCATACACATCATGCGCTTCACCGAGCCCGATCTGCCCGACGTCGTCTACCTGGAGCAGCTCACCAGCGCGCTCTACCTGGACAAGCCGGACGAGGTGGAGAACTACAAGCTGGTCATGGACCGGCTCTGCGCCACCGCCGAGACCCACGCGGGCAGCATGCGGATACTGGAGCAGCTCGCCGACGAGTTCTGACGGACTCCCGCCCCTTTCCACCGGTCCCGCCGGCTCCACCGTGACGCCGGGCGATCACTCCGGCGCGCCCTCGCCGGCGATCTGCCGCGCCATGAGCGTGGTCAGCTCGTACGCCGTGTGCGAAGCCGCCACCGACGTCATCTCCGCGTGGTCGTACGCCGGCGCCACCTCCACCAGGTCCGCGGAGACCAGCCGGCAGCCCGCCAGCCCGCGCAGGATCTCCAGCAGCTCGCGCGAGGTGAGCCCGCCGGCCTCCGGAGTGCCGGTGCCCGGGGCGTGCGCCGGGTCCAGGACGTCGATGTCGACGGAGACGTACAGCGGCCGGTCCCCGATCCGCTGCCGCAACTGGTCGGTGACCTCGTCCACGCCCCGGCGCATCACGTCGGCCGAGGTCACGATGCCGAAGCCCATCTTCTCGTCGTCGTCCAGGTCCTTGCGCCCGTACAGCGGCCCCCGGATGCCGACGTGCGAGAGCGCCGCGGTGTCGACCACGCCCTCCTCCACGGCGCGCCGGAAGGGCGTGCCGTGGGTGTAGGCGGCGCCGAAGTAGGTGTCCCAGGTGTCCAGGTGCGCGTCGAAGTGCAGCAGGGCGACCGGCCCGTGCCGGCGCGCGACCGCACGCAGCAGCGGCAGCGCGATGGTGTGATCGCCGCCGAGGGTCATCAGCCGGGCGCCGGTCGCCAGCAGCTCGTCGGCGGCACCCTCGACGGTCGCCACCGCCTCGCCGATGTCGAACGGGTTGACCGCGACATCGCCCGCGTCCGCGACCTGGGCCAGCGCGAAGGGCGCGGCGTCCTGCGCCGGGTTGTACGGGCGCAGCAGCCGCGACGCCTCGCGGATCGCGTTGCCGCCGAAGCGGGCGCCGGGGCGGTAGGAGACGCCGCTGTCGAAGGGGACGCCGACGACGGCGACGTCCGTACGCCCCACCTCGTCCAGGCGGGGCAGCCGGGCGAAGGTGGCCGGGCCCGCGTAGCGCGGGACGCGGGAGGAGTCGACGGGGCCGCGAGGGGTGCCGGTGGTACTCATGCCTCGACGATAGGCGCAGGGCAGCGCGGTGGTCGCTGTACAGAGTGGACACCTGCGTCCCCGCACATGTGTCCGGGTGACAATGACACCATGGCCCTCATGTCCCTGCCTGACGCACCCAGCCGCCCCGACCTCGTCGACCACCTCATACGCACCCGTATCGCGGGCGACGTCGCCACGCCCCGCGAGGGAAACCTGCGCCACTACCGCGAGCTGAGCCAGGGCAACCTGCGCTTCTGGCTCGGCCTCGACCTCGGCGACCGCTGGACCGACGAGCGCGACGTGCTGGCCGTCATGGCCGAGCGCGTCGGCGTCGTCGCCGATCCCGCGCACACCCACGGCCAGGACCGCATCGACCCCGAACTGACCGTCGACGGCCTGGACCGGATGGCGGCCGAGCTGCGCAAGGCCGCCGAGAGCCGGCAGCGGGTGCTGCTGGCGACCGGCCACCCCGGCGGGCTGCTGGAGGTGCACAGCGCGACGGCGGCGGCGCTGCGCGCGGCCGGCTGCGACATCGTCACGGTGCCGCCGGGACTGCGGACGGGCGAGGGCGACGACGGCTCGTACGGCAACGTGCAGCAGTTCTGCGACGTGGCCGTGCTGGAGCGGGGCGCGACGCTGTGGCACACCCACGCGCCGCAGCCGGTGCGGCAGATCCTCGACGCGCTGGAGCGGGCCGGCGAGCCGCAGCCGGACCTGGTGGTCGCCGACCACGGCTGGGCGGGCGGCGCGGCCCAGCGCGGCGTGCACGCGGTGGGGTACGCGGACTGCAACGACCCGGCGCTCTTCCTCGGCGAGGCCGAGGGCACGCTCGCGGTGGCGGTGCCGCTGGACGACCATGTCGCGGACCCGGGGGCGTACCGGCTGATGACGGCGTACCTGCTGGCGGCGGCGGGGCTGGAGCTGCCGTAGCGGAGGGCGGGGGCAGCACGGGCCCCGGGCCGTGGCCCGGTGCGCCGGTCAGGCGCGCGGGACGCGGATCACGCCCTCCTGGATCACCGATGCCGCCAGCCGCCCGTCGTGGGTGAAGATCCGCCCCGTGCTCAGTCCCCGCCCGCCCTGCGAGGTCGGCGACTCCTGGTCGTACAGCAGCCACTCGTCCGCCCGGAACGGCCGGTGGAACCACATCGCGTGGTCCAGGCTGGCGCCCACGACATCGCCGACGGCCCAGCCGCCGCGGCCGTGCGCGAGCAGCACCGAGTCGAGCAGGGTCATGTCCGAGACGTACGTCATGAGGCAGACGTGCAGCAGCGGGGTGTCGACGGCGCCGGTCAGCTTGCCGTTCGTACGGAACCACACCTGCGAGCGCGGCTCCCGCGGCACCCCGGGCTCCCCGCCCCACGGCGGCGGCGCGGCGTAGCGCAGGTCGACCGCCGCGCGCGCCTCCAGCATCCGGCCGGCGAGGGCGGGATCGAGGAAGTTGACCGCGTAGCGCGGCATCGCCTCCTCGGCGGTGGGCAGCGTCTCCGGATCGGGGGCGGGCGGCATGGGCACCTGGTGCTCCAGGCCCTCCTCGTGGAGCTGGAAGGACGCGGAGAGGTGGAAGACCGGCTGGCCGTGCTGGACGGCGACGACGCGGCGGGTGGTGAAGGAGCGGCCGTCGCGGATGCGGTCGACGGTGTAGACGAGGGGGGCGCCGGGGTCCCCGGGGCGCAGGAAGTAGGCGTGCAGCGAGTGCGGCGGCCGGTCGGCGGGCACGGTGCGGCCGGCGGCGACCAGTGCCTGCGCGGCGACCTGCCCGCCGAAGACGCGCGGGACGACGGCGGTGCGGGAGTGGCCGCGGTAGATGTCCTGCTCGATCTGCTCCAGGTCCAGCAGGTCGACCAGTTCGGTGAGCGCGGCGTCGTCCATGGGGCGAGTCTCGCAGAGCCGGCGGCCCTACAGGCCCATCGACTTGGCGACGATGGAGCGCATGACCTCGCTGGTGCCGCCGTAGATGCGGGTGACGCGGGTGTCGGCGTAGAGGCGGGAGATGGGGTACTCGTTCATGTAGCCGTAGCCGCCGTGCAGTTGCAGGCACTTGTCGATGACGACGGCCGCGCGCTCGGTGCAGAAGAGCTTGACGGCGGCGGCGTCGGCGACGCTCAGCTCCCCCGCGTCGTGCGCGTCCAGCGCGCGGTCGACGTACGCCTCCATGGCGCCGACTTCGGCCTTGCAGTCGGCGAGGACGAACTTGGTGTTCTGGAACTCCGCCACCGTGCGGCCGAAGACGGTGCGCTCCTTGACGTACTCCACCGCGAACCGCACGGCCGCGGCGGCCTGGGCGTACGCGCCGACGGCGATGCCGAGGCGCTCCTGCGGGAGGTTGTGGGTGAGGTACGTGAACGCCTTGCCCTCCTCCCCGAGCAGGTCGTCGACGGGCACCTTGACGTCGGTGAAGCTCAGCTCGGCGGTGTCGGAGGACTTCAGCCCGAGCTTGTCGAGCTTGCGCCCGACGGCATAGCCGGCCGAGGAGGTGTCGACGACGAGGATGGAGATGCCGCCGCGGCGGTCCTCGGGGGCCGGCGGGGCGGTGCGCGCGCAGACGAGGACGCGGTCGGCCTGGACACCGCCGGTGATGAAGGTCTTGGCGCCGTTGAGGACGTAGTGCGTGCCGTCGTCGGAGAGCTTCGCGGTGGTCTTCATGCCGGCGAGGTCGGAGCCGGTGCCGGGCTCGGTCATGGCGATGGCGGTCATCATGTCGCCGGAGACGAAGGCGGGCAGCCAGCGGCGCTTCTGCTCCTCGCTGCCGTACTTGAGCAGATAGGGCAGGCACAGGGCGGTGTGCACGGAGGAGCCGCCGAAGGAGACGCCGGCGCGGGCGCACTCCTCGCTGATGACGGCGTTGAACTTGAAGCTGCGCTCCCCTGCCCCGCCGTACTCCTCCGGCACCTCGATCCCGAAGACGCCCAGCTCACCGAGCTTCTTGTAGAGCTCGCGGGGGACGGCGCCGGCTTCCATCCACTCGTGGTAGTACGGCACGACCTCGGCGGCGATGAAGTCCCGGATGGTCTCGCGGAACGCCTCGTGGTCCTCGTTGAACACCGTCCGCCGCATGGTCCTCGCCTCCCGGGGGAACTCCGACTAAGCGCTTGCTCAGCGCGCTTGCCTCGAAGTTACCTGCGGGTCACCACGGCTGTCCAGGCCGCACCCCTGCGGCGGGGGTCACAGCTCCGGCTGGGGCGCCGCCGCGAAGGCGCCGCGGGCGAGGCGGTGGAGGAGGGCGGCGGTGGCGGCGCGGTCGGGGAGGGTGCCGCGGGCGCCGAGGTGGGGGGTGGAGTTGAGGAGGCCGAAGACCGCGTGGACCGCGGTACGGGCCGCCCCCTCCGTCAGCACCGGGTAGGCATCCCGGACGACGTCGACCCACAGCTCGACGTACTGCCGCTGCAACTGGCGCACCAGCTTGCGGTCCTCGTCGCGCAGCCGGTCCAGCTCCCGGTCGTGCAGGGTGATCAGCGGACGGTCGTCCAGCGCGAAGTCGATGTGGCCGCTGATCAGCGCGTCCAGCGGCGCGTCCGGGCCCGGCCCGCGCACCGCCGCCCGGGCGCGGCCCGCCGCCAGCAGCCGCTCGCTGATGCCGACCAGCAGCTCCGCGAGCATGGCGTCCTTGCCCGCGAAGTGCCGGTAGAGGCCGGGGCCGCTGATGCCGACCGCCGCACCTATCTCGTCCACGCCGACCCCGTGGAAGCCGCGGTCCGCGAAGAGACGCGCGGCCTCCTTCAGGATCTGCTCGCGTCGGGTGGGCGCGGGGGCCGCCTCGGTGCTCATGAGGACCATTGTAGACAGCCCGGTTAGTGAGCGTTAACCTTGGGCATACGGCGTTAACGACAGCTAACCTGCTTGTCGGCCAGGACGGCCGAACGGATCATCGAGGAAGGGCGCCGCCCCCGTGGACCACGCACCCGTGCTGACGACCGCCGCGGACCCCGCCGGCCCGGCAGGCGCCGCCTGGCGGGCCAACGAGGCGGCCCACCGCGCGCTCGCCGCCGAGCTGCACGACAAGCTCGCCGCCGCCCGCGCCGGCGGCGGCGAGAAGGCCCGCGCCCGGCACACCGCCCGCGGCAAGCTGCTTCCCCGCGACCGCGTCGACGGCCTGCTCGATCCCGGTTCGCCGTTCCTGGAGGTGGCGCCGCTCGCCGCCGACGGGATGTACGGCGGCGGGGCGCCGGCCGCCGGCGTCATCGCCGGCATCGGCCGGGTCAGCGGCCGGGCCTGCGTGGTCATCGCCAACGACGCCACCGTCAAGGGCGGCACGTACTACCCGATGACCGTCAAGAAGCACCTGCGCGCGCAGGAGATCGCGCTGGAGAACCGGCTGCCCTGCGTCTACCTCGTCGACTCCGGCGGTGCCTTCCTGCCCATGCAGGACGAGGTCTTCCCCGACAGGGAGCACTTCGGCCGGATCTTCTACAACCAGGCCCGCATGTCCGGCGCCGGGATCCCGCAGATCGCCGCCGTCCTCGGCTCCTGCACCGCCGGCGGCGCGTACGTCCCGGCGATGAGCGACGAGGCCGTGATCGTCCGCGGCCAGGGCACGATCTTCCTCGGCGGCCCGCCCCTGGTGAAGGCCGCCACCGGCGAGGTCGTCACCGCCGAGGAGCTGGGCGGCGGCGAGGTGCACGCGCGCACCTCCGGCGTCACCGACCACCTCGCCGAGGACGACCCGCACGCGCTGCGCATCGTTCGCGGCATCGTCGACACCCTCCCCGAGCCCGGCCCGCCCCCCTGGTCCGTACGCGCCGCCGTGGAACCCACGTACGACCCGGCCGGCCTCTACGGCGTCGTGCCCGTCGACTCACGGACGCCGTACGACGTGCGCGAGGTCATCGCGCGGGTGGTCGACGGCTCGCGCTTCCAGGAGTTCAAGGCCGAGTACGGCACGACGCTCGTCACCGGCTTCGCCCGCATCCACGGTCACGCCGTCGGCATCGTCGCCAACAACGGCATCCTGTTCTCCGAGTCCGCCCAGAAGGGCGCCCACTTCATCGAGCTGTGCGACCAGCGCGGCATCCCGCTGCTCTTCCTGCAGAACATCTCCGGCTTCATGGTCGGACGCAGCTACGAGGCGGGCGGCATCGCCAAGCACGGCGCGAAGATGGTGACCGCCGTGGCCTGCACGCGGGTGCCGAAGCTGACCGTCGTCATCGGCGGCTCGTACGGGGCCGGGAACTACTCGATGTGCGGCCGGGCGTACTCCCCCCGCTTCCTGTGGATGTGGCCCAACGCGAAGATCTCCGTCATGGGCGGCGAGCAGGCCGCGTCCGTCCTCGCGACCGTCAAGCGCGACCAGGTGGAGGCGCGCGGCGAGGAGTGGCCGGCGGAGGAGGAGGCGGCCTTCAAGGCACCCGTCCGCGAGCAGTACGAGACGCAGGGCAACGCCTACTATGCGACCGCCCGCCTGTGGGACGACGGCGTCATCGACCCGCTGGACACCCGCCGGGTGCTCGGGCTGGCGCTGACCGCCTGCGCCCACGCGCCGCTGCCCGCCCGGGACGGCGCGGCGCAGGGCTTCGGCGTCTTCCGGATGTGAGGGGGAGGGTGGCGATGTTCGAGACCGTTCTGCTGGCCAACAGGGGTGAGATCGCGGTACGGGTCATCCGTACTCTGCGCGCGCTCGGCATCCGCCCCGCGGCGGTGTTCACCGACGCGGACGCGGACGGGCGGCACGTGCGCGAAGCCGCCGCGGCCGGGGGCACCGCCGTGCGGATCGAGAACTACCTGTCGATCGACGAGCTGCTGCGCGCGGCCGGCGAGACGGGCGCGCAGGCGGTGCACCCGGGGTACGGCTTCCTCGCCGAGAACGCCGAGTTCGCGCGGGCGTGCGTGGCGGCGGGGCTCGTCTTCGCCGGCCCGCCCGCCGGGGCGATCGAGCTGATGGGTGACAAGATCCGCGCGAAGGAGACGGTGCGGGCGGCCGGTGTGCCGGTCGTGCCGGGCTCGTCGGGCAGCGGTCTGTCGGACGGTGAACTGGCCGCGGCGGCACGGGAGATCGGCATGCCGGTGCTGCTGAAGCCCTCGGCGGGCGGCGGCGGCAAGGGCATGCGGCTCGTACGGGACGAGGGCGCGCTGGCGGACGCGATCGCGGGCGCGCGGCGCGAGGCACAGGGCTCGTTCGGCGACGACACGCTGCTGGTGGAGCGGTGGATCGACCGCCCGCGGCACATCGAGATCCAGGTGCTGGCGGACGGCCACGGGAACGTGGTGCACCTCGGGGAGCGGGAGTGCTCGCTTCAGCGCCGGCACCAGAAGATCGTCGAGGAGGCGCCCTCGCCGCTGCTGGACGAGGCGACGCGTGCGGCCATGGGCGCCGCGGCGGTGGAGGCGGCGCGGTCGTGCGGGTACGCGGGCGCGGGGACGGTGGAGTTCATCGTGCCGGGCGGGGGCGGGGGCCCGGTCGCGTACTACTTCATGGAGATGAACACCCGCCTCCAGGTCGAGCACCCGGTCACGGAGCTGGTCACGGGGCTCGACCTGGTGGAGTGGCAGCTTCGGGTGGCCGCCGGGGAGCAACTGGCGTTCGCCTCCGGGGAGGTGCCGCTGAAGGGGCACGCGGTGGAGGCGCGCATCTGCGCGGAGACGGCGCGGGTGGCCGACGGCGGCGAGCGGGTGGACTTCCTGCCGTCGGCGGGCCGGGTGCGGCTGCTGCGCGAGCCGTCGGGGCCGGGGGTGCGGGTCGACTCGGGTCTGTCGGAGGGCACGCAGGTCGGTACGGCGTACGACCCGATGCTGGCCAAGGTCGTCGCCTGGGGCCCGGACCGCGCCGCGGCACTGCGCCGGCTGCGGGCGGCGCTGGCGGACACCGTGGTGCTGGGCCTGGACACGAACACGGGCTTCCTGCGCCGGCTGCTGGCGCACCCGGCGGTGGCGTCGGGCGATCTGGACACGGGCCTGGTGGACCGCGACGCCGCCGGTCTGGCGGCGGCCCCGATACCGCCGGAGGCGTACGCGGCGGCGGGGCTGCTGGCGCAGGCGGCGCTGGAGTCGTCGGCCCGGCGGCCGGCGGGCCCGGCGGGCTGGACGGACCCCTTCGCGGAGCCGTCGGGCTGGCGCGCGGGCGGGCCCCCGGCGTGGACGGTGCGGTCGTTCCGCGCGGCGGGCCGGGACCCGGTGGAGGTACGGGTCCGGGGGCTGACCTCGGCGGCGGAGGTACGGACCGGGGGCGGCGCCCTGCCCGTACGGGCACGCCTCCGGCAGAGCGACAGCGGCACCGTCACCCTCGAACTCGACGGCGTCACCCACCACTTCACCTGTGCCGCCACCCCCGACGGGGTCTGGCTCGGGCGCGACGGCGACGTCTGGCACCTCCTCGCCCACGATCCCGTCGAGGCCGCCCTGCGCGGCGGTGCCCTCGCCGCCGGGGCCGACGCGCTGACCGCGCCCATGCCCGGCACCGTGACGGTCGTCAAGGCCGCCGTGGGCGACCGGGTCGCCGCCGGGCAGAGTCTGCTCGTCGTCGAGGCGATGAAGATGGAGCACGTCATCGCCGCCCCGCACGCCGGCACCGTCGCCGCGCTCGACGTCGTCCCCGGGGGGACCGTAGCCATGGACCAGGTGCTCGCCGTCGTCGTACCGGACGACGCGGAGGGCGAAGGACAGGACGACCCGCGATGACCCACTCCCCCCTCCCCATGCAGGTGCCCGCCGCCGGGCTGCCCGAACGGGTCCGCATCCACGAAGTCGGGCCCCGCGACGGGCTGCAGAACGAGAAGGTCATCGTCCCCACCGACGTCAAGGCCGAGTTCGTGCACCGCCTCGCCGCCGCCGGACTCACCACCGTGGAGGCGACCAGCTTCGTGCACCCCGAGTGGGTCCCCCAGCTCGCCGACGCCGGCGAGGTCTGTCTGCGCGTCGCCGACCTGCACGGCGAGGTCCGGCTCCCCGTCCTCGTACCCAACATGCGGGGCCTGGAGCGCGCCACCGCCCACGGTGCGCGCCGCGTCGCCGTCGTCGCCAGCGCCACCGAGACCTTCGCCCGCCGCAACCTCAACCGCACCGTCGACGAGGCCCTCGCGATGTTCGCCCCGGTCGTCGCCCGGGCCAAGCGGGACGGCCTGCACGTGCGCGGCTATCTGTCGATGTGCTTCGGCGACCCCTGGGAGGGCCGGGTCCCCCTCGGCCAGGTGGTACGCACCGCACGCGCGCTCGCCGACATGGGCTGCGACGAGCTGAGCCTCGGCGACACCATCGGCGTCGCCACCCCCGGTCACGTCTCCGCGCTGCTCGACGCCCTCGCCGCGGAGGGCCTCGGGGCCGGACTGCTCGGCGTCCACTTCCACGACACCTACGGCCAGGCCCTGGCCAACACCCTCGCCGCACTGCAGCACGGCGTCACCACCGTCGACGCCTCCGCCGGCGGTCTCGGCGGCTGCCCGTTCGCCGGGAGCGCGACCGGCAACCTCGCCACCGAAGACCTCGTGTGGATGCTGCAGGGGCTCGGCATCGAGACCGGCGTCGACCTCGACGCACTCGTCGCCACCAGCGTCTGGATGGCCGGCCGCCTCGGCCGCCCGAGCCCGTCGCGCACCGTGACCGCCCTCTCCCACAAGGAGTGACCCCGATGACGCCCAGTCTCGACCACCGCCTCTCCCCCGAGCTGGAACAGCTCCGCCGCACGGTCGAGGAGTTCGCGCACGACGTGGTGGCCCCGAAGATCGGCGACTACTACGAGCGGCACGAGTTCCCGTACGACATCGTGCGCGAGATGGGCCGCATGGGCCTGTTCGGCCTGCCGTTCCCGGAGGAGTACGGCGGCATGGGCGGCGACTATCTGGCGCTCGGGATCGCGCTGGAGGAGCTGGCGCGCGTCGACTCCTCGGTGGCGATCACCCTGGAGGCCGCCTGCTCGCTGGGCGCGATGCCCCTCTACCACTTCGGCACGGAGGAGCAGAAGCGCACCTGGCTGCCGAAGCTGTGCTCCGGCGAGATGCTGGGCGCGTTCGGCCTGACGGAACCGGAGTGCGGCTCGGACGCGGGCGGTACGCGCACCACGGCGCACCTCGACGAGGCCGCCGGCGAGTGGGTGATCAACGGGACGAAGTGCTTCATCACCAACTCCGGCACGGACATCACCGGCCTGGTCACGGTCACCGCCGTCACCGGCAGGAGCGAGTCGGGCAAGCCGGAGATCTCCTCGATCATCGTCCCGTCGGGCACCCCGGGCTTCACGGTCGCCGCCCCGTACTCCAAGGTCGGCTGGAACGCCTCCGACACCCGCGAACTGTCCTTCTCCGACGTCCGCGTCCCGGCCGCGAACCTCCTGGGCGCACGCGGTCGCGGCTACGCCCAGTTCCTGCGCATCCTGGACGAGGGCCGCATCGCGATCGCCGCGCTCGCCACCGGCCTGGCGCAGGGCTGCGTCGACGAGTCGCTGGCGTACGCGCAGCAGCGCCACGCCTTCGGCCGGCCCATCGGCACCAACCAGGCCATCCAGTTCAAGCTGGCCGACATGGAGCTGCGCGCCCACACCGCCCGGCTCTCGTGGCGGGACGCGGCGTCCCGGCTGGTGCACGGCGAGCCGTTCAAGAAGGAGGCGGCGCTGGCGAAGCTGCACACCTCGACGGTGGCGGTGGACAACGCGCGGGAGGCGACGCAGATCCACGGCGGGTACGGGTTCATGAACGAGTACCCGGTGGCGCGGATGTGGCGGGACTCCAAGATCCTGGAGATCGGCGAGGGCACCAGCGAGGTGCAGCGCATGCTGATCGCCCGCGAGATGGGGCTGCCGCCCGCGGCCTGAGCCGGGCCGGGCGGCGAAGGCCACGTACCGGGGGCAGAGGTGAGGGCTCCTGCTTCCAGCGCCTGCACGGGAGAGTTAGGTTAGGTTAACCTCATCCGCGACGCGCGCCTTTCCGCGCGCGGGACGCGACCCCGCACCCGCACCCGCACCCAAGGGCCGCGGTTCCGCGGGAAGGCCGCCGCCGGCGACCCGGACGCGGCGGGGTGAGCCGGCGAGTCTGGCCGAAACGACGGGGGCGGGGGTCCTAGGACCAATTACTTAGGTTAGGCTTCCCTAAGTTCTTGGCCCCCGTCGTGAGGACAGCATCCATGAGGTCCCACCTGCTCAACGACCGCACCGCCGGCGCCTACCGCCGTACGGTCACCGCAGGCGTCGAGCACATCGCGGCCCGACTGGCCCATGCAGACCGCCCGTTCACGGGCATCGCACCCTCCGCCCTCGCCCCGGTCGTCGACGCCGTCGACCTCGACCTCCCCCTCGGCGACGCCGGTGCCGCACTGGCCGAGCTGGACCGGCTCTATCTGCGCGACGCCGTCTACTTCCACCACCCGCGCTACCTCGCCCACCTCAACTGCCCCGTCGTCATCCCCGCGGTGCTCGGTGAGGCGGTGCTCTCCGCCGTCAACTCCTCCCTGGACACCTGGGACCAGTCCGCCGGCGCCACCCTCATCGAGCGCCGCCTCGTCGACTGGGCCGCGGCCCGCGCCGGCCTCGGCCCGGCCGCGGACGGCGTCTTCACCTCCGGCGGCACCCAGTCCAACCTGCACGCGCTGCTGCTCGCCCGCGAGGAGGCGTGCGACGGCGTGCGCAAGCAGCACGGTGCCGGTCTGCGCACCGCCGAGATCCTGCCCCGGCTGCGCATCCTCGCCTCCGCGCACGGCCACTTCAGCGTCCGCAAGGCCGCCGCGCTGCTCGGCCTCGGCGAGGAGGCCGTCGTGGAGGTGCCGTGTGACGCGGAGCGCCGGATGCGGCCCGCCGCGCTGGCCGCGGCGCTCGCGCACCTGCAGCGCGACGGCCTCGTCCCCATGGCCGTCGTCGCCACCGCCGGCACCACCGACTTCGGCAGCGTCGACCCGCTGCCGAAGATCGCCGGGGTGTGCGCCGGGTACGGCGTATGGCTGCACGTCGACGCGGCGTACGGCTGCGGGCTGCTGGTCTCGGGGCGCCGCCGGCACCTGCTCGCCGGCATCGAACGCGCCGACTCGGTCACCGTCGACTTCCACAAGTCCTTCTTCCAGCCGGTCAGCTCGTCGGCGGTGCTGGTACGGGACCGGGCGACACTGCGGCACGCGACGTACCACGCCGACTACCTCAACCCCGAGCGCATGGCCGCCGAGCAGATCCCCAACCAGGTCGACAAGTCCCTCCAGACCACCCGCAGGTTCGACGCGCTCAAGCTGTGGCTGACCCTGCGCGTCATGGGCGCCGACGGCGTCGGCGCGCTCTTCGACGAGGTCTGCGACCTCGCGGAGGCCGGGTGGCGGCTGCTGGACGAGGACCCCCGCTTCGAGGTCGTCGTCCGGCCGCAGCTCTCGACGCTGGTCTTCCGCCACGTCCCGGACGGCCCGGCCGATGCCGACCCGGCCCTCGTCGACGCCGCCAACCTCCGCGCCCGCGAGCGCCTGGCCGCCTCCGGCGCCGCGATGGTCGCGGGCACCAAGGTCGACGGCCGGCACCACCTGAAGTTCACCCTGCTCAACCCCGAGACCACGACCGGGGATCTCACCGCCGTCCTCGACCTCATCGCCGCGTACGCCGCCGACCACACCGGAGAATCTCTTGTCCCCGACGTCCCCGAAGCACCCGCGGTCCCCGGAACCCCGGCAGTCCCCGCCTGCTGAGCGCCGCGTCCACGACTTCGTCGCGATCGGCCTCGGCCCCTTCAACCTGGGCCTGGCCTGCCTGACCGAACCGGTCGACGGCCTCGACGGCGTCTTCCTGGAGCGCAAGCCCGACTTCGACTGGCACTCGGGGATGTTCATCGAAGGCAGCACCCTCCAGACGCCCTTCATGTCGGACCTGGTCACACTGGCCGACCCCACGTCCCCGTACTCCTTCCTGAACTACCTGAAGGAGACCGGGCGGCTGTACTCCTTCTACATCCGCGAGAGCTTCTATCCGCTGCGCGAGGAGTTCAACGACTACTGCCGCTGGGCCGCCGCCCAGCTCCCCGGCGTCCGCTTCGGCGAGGAGGTCACCGCGGTCGACCGGGACGCGGCGGACGGCACGTACGTCGTCCGCACCCCGCGAGGCACCTACCGCGGGCGCCGGCTGGTACTGGGCACCGGCACGCCGCCGTACATACCCGAGCCCTGCCGGGACCTCGGCGGCGACCTCCTCCACAACAGCCGCTATCTGGAGAACCGCGACCGGCTGCGCGCCAAGGAGTCGGTCACGATCGTCGGCAGCGGGCAGAGCGCCGCCGAGGTCTACTACGACCTGCTCCAGGACCTGACCCCCGACGGCTACCACCTCACCTGGGTGACCCGCTCGCCGCGGTTCTTCCCGCTGGAGTACACCAAGCTGACGCTGGAGATGACCTCGCCCGAGTACGTCGACTACTTCCACGCGCTGCCCGCGCCCGTCCGCGACCGGCTGGGCGCCGCGCAGAAAAGCCTCTACAAGGGCATCGACACCGAGCTGATCGACGCCATCTTCGACCTGCTGTACGTCAAGTCGCGGCGCGGCCCGGTGCCGACCCGGCTGCTCACCAACACCGCCCTGGTCTCCGCCGGGTACGCGGACGGCACGTACACCCTGGGCCTGCGCCACGAGGAGCAGGACCGGGACTTCGACCTGGCCACCCAGGGGCTGGTGCTGGCCACCGGCTACCGCTACGCCGAGCCGCCCTTCCTCGCCGGCATCGCCGACCGCCTCGCGCGCGACGAGCGGGGGCGCTTCGCCGTCGCCCGCAACTACACCGTCGACCACGCGGGCCGCGAGGTCTTCGTCCAGAACGCCGAGCTGCACACCCACGGCTTCGCCGCCCCCGACCTCGGCATGGCCGCGTACCGCAACTCCTGCATCATCCGGGAGATGACCGGCCGCGAGGTCTACCCGATCGAGAAGTCCATCGCCTTCCAGGAGTTCGGAGCGCCGGTCCGATGAAGCTCACCCTGCGCCCCCTGGACCCGGTCCGGGACGCGCCGCTGCTGCACACCTGGGTCACCCACCCGAAGGCCGCGTTCTGGCTGATGCAGGGCTGCACGCCGGAGGAGGTCGAGAAGGAGTACGCGCGGATCGCCGCCGACCCGCACCACGACGCCTTCCTCGGTCTCGCCGACGGCACCCCCGCCTTCCTCGCCGAGCGCTACGACCCGGCACACCGCGAGCTGACCGGCGTCTACGACGCCGAAGACGGCGACGTCGGGATGCACTTCCTCACCGCGCCGGCCGACACCCCCGTGCACGGCTTCACCCGGGCGGTGATCACGGCGGTGATGGAGTGGCTCTTCGCCGACCCGGCGGTGCGCCGGGTCGTGGTCGAGCCCGACGCGCGCAATACCGCCGTGCACGCCCTCAACGAGGCCGTCGGCTTCCGGGTGGCGCGCCGCGTACGCCTGCCGGGCGAGCCGGGGAAGCCCGGCAAGGAGGCGCTGCTCAGCTTCTGCACCCGCGAACAGTTCGCCGCCTCGCGGGCGGCGGGGCCCTCCGGCGCCACCGGGCACCTCACCCCCGGCCACTGGGCGGAGGCGACCCGCCGGCTGCTGGCCAAGGCCATCGGGGAGTTCACCCACGAGCGGCTGCTGACGCCCGAGCCGCGGGGGGCCGGCGCGTACGCGCTGCGGGCCGGGGACGCCGAGTACCGCTTCGAGGCCCGGCGCTACGCCCTGGACCACTGGCGCGTCGACCCGCGCACGGTCACCCGCCACGCTCCCGGCGACCCGCCCGGGGGCTCGGCGCTCGACGCGCTGCGGTTCTTCGCCGAACTCCGCGAGCCGCTGGGGCTGAGCGCCGAGGTGCTGCCCGTGTACCTGGAGGAGATCACCTCCACGCTGGCGAGCACCGCGTACAAACTCACCGGCCCGGAGGACCCCGACCTGGCGACCGCGGACTTCCAGCGGATCGAGGCGGGGATGACCGAGGGCCACCCCTGCTTCGTCGCCAACAACGGCCGCCTGGGGCTGGGCGCGGCGGACTACCGCGCGTACGCCCCCGAGACCGGCGCCCGCACCCGCCTGGTCTGGCTCGCCGCCCACCGCGACCGGGCGACCTTCACGTGCGCCGCCCACCTCGACTACGACACGCTGCTCCGCGCCGAGCTGGGGCAGGGCACGCTCGACGGCTTCGCGGCCCGGCTGCGCGCGCTGGACCTGGACCCGGACGACTATCTGCTCATGCCCGCGCACCCCTGGCAGTGGGAGCACAAGCTCTCCGTCACCTTCGCGGGCGAAGTCGCCACGCGCCGGCTGGTGTACCTCGGCGAGAGCGCGGACGCGTACCAGCCGCAGCAGTCGATACGTACCTTCTTCAACACCTCCGCGCCCGGCAGGCACTACGTCAAGACCGCGCTGTCCGTGCTCAACATGGGCTTCATGCGCGGGCTGTCGGCCGCGTACATGGAGGCCACACCGGCGATCAACGACTGGGTCGCCGGGCTCGTCGGGCAGGACGAGGTGCTGCGCGGCACGGGCCTGGAGATCCTGCGCGAAGTGGCCGCGGTCGGCTACCGCCACGAGGCGTACGAGGCCGCCACCGCCCCCGGGTCGCCGTACCGCAAGATGCTCGCCGCGCTGTGGCGGGAGAGCCCGGTGCCGCGACTCGCCGAGGGCCAGCGGCTCGCGACGATGGCGGCGCTGCTGCACACCGACCGCGCCGGCCGGCCGCTGGCGGCGGCGCTGATCGAGGGGTCGCGGCTGGCCCCGGAGGTGTGGCTGCGCCGCTACCTCGACGCGTATCTGACGCCGCTGCTGCACACCTTCTACGCGTACGGGCTGGCGTTCATGCCGCACGGCGAGAACGTCATCCTCGTGCTGGACGAGGCGGGGACGGTGCAGCGGGCACTGTTCAAGGACATCGCGGAGGAGGTCGTGGTCATGGACCCGGACCTGCCGCTGCCGCCCGCGGCGGAGCGCATCCGGGCCGAGGTCCCCGACGACATGCAACTGCTGTCGGTCTTCACGGACGTCTTCGACTGCTTCTTCCGCTTCCTCGCGCCGCTGCTGGACGAGGCAGGGGTGCTGGGCGAGGAGGACTTCTGGCGGACGGTCGCGGAGTGCGCGCGGGACTACCGGGACTCGGTGCCGCACCTCGCGGAGAGGTTCGAGCGGCACGACCTGTTCGCGCCGGAGTTCGCGCTGTCGTGCCTCAACAGGCTCCAGTTGCGGAACAACCGGCAGATGGTCGACCTGACGGACCCGTCGGCGGCCCTCCAGTTGGTGGGCAGACTGCGCAACCCGCTGGCCCCCCACGCTCCCCCGGCCCCGAACGCCGCAAGCGCCCCCGACTCCCCGAACGCTCCCGGGGCCCCCACTCCCCGCACACCCGCCCCAGGGTAGGCCGCCCCACCGACAACGCGGCGCGGCCCCGCCGCGCCGCCCCCGGCCTCGGCCTCCTCGACGGCGACGGCGCGGTCGCCGGTGCCCCCACCGATGCAACACGCCGTGCCGTCCCACCGGCCGGCGCCGGTCCCGGACCACCGCACCGCCGCGCTCCCGTACTCCTCACCCCCTCGCCCCCTCACCCCCCAGCCGCGCGTTGAGCCGCGCCGCCTGCCGCGTCAGGTGGTCCCGCTCCGGGATGTTCGGCGCCGAGCCGGCCGCCTGGACGTACAGCCGGGCCGCCGTCTCGGCGTCGCCGTCCCGCTCGTGCAGGTACGCCGCCACCGCCGCGTACCGCGGCAGCGACGGGTCCAGCTCCGCCAGCGCCGCCAGCCCCGCCCGCGCGCCGTCGGCCTCGCCCACCGCGACCGCCCGGTTGAGCCGGGCCACCGGGCTGCCGGTGAGGCGGACCAGCTCGTCGTACCACTCGACGATCTGCACCCAGTCGGTCTCGCCCGCCGTCGGGGCATCGGCGTGCAGTGCGGCGACGGCCGCCTGCGCCTGGAACTCGCCCAGGCGGTCGCGGGCGAGCGCGGCCTGGAGTATCCCGACGCCCTCGGCGATCATCCGGGTGTCCCACAGGCTGCGGTCCTGCTCGGCGAGGGGGACGAGCCTGCCGTCCGGACCGGTGCGCGCCGGGCGCCGCGCGTGGTGAAGCAGCATGAGCGCCAGCAGCCCGGCGGCCTCCTCGTGGCCGGTGAGCGCCGCCAGTTGCCGGGTGAGCCGGATCGCCTCGGCGGAGAGGTCGACGTCGCCGGAGTAGCCCTCGTTGAAGACCAGGTACAGCACGCGCAGCACGGTGGCGACGTCGCCGGGCCGGTCGAAGCGGACGTCGGAGACCGTGCGCTTGGCCCTGCTGATCCGCTGGGCCATGGTGGCCTCGGGCACCAGATAGGCACGCGCGATCTGCCGCGTGGTCAGTCCGCCGACCGCGCGCAGCGTGAGCGCGACGGCCGAGGCCGGCGTCAGGGACGGGTGGGCGCACAGGAAGTAGAGCTGGAGCGTGTCGTCCACCGCGCCGCCCGCCTCGGCGGCCGGCGCGGGCTCGGCCTGGACCGCTTCCTCGCGCCGCCGCCGGGAGGTGTCGGCACGTACGGCGTCGAGGAACTTGCGCCAGGCCACCGTGACCAGCCACCCCTTGGGGTCCCGGGGCGCGTCGCCGTCCGGCCAGCCGCGTACGGCCTCCACCAGGGCGTCCTGGACGGCGTCCTCGGCCGCCGCGAAGCCGGCTCCGCGGCGGACGAGGACGCCGATCACCTCGGGCACCAGCTCCCGCAGCAGTGACTCGTTCACTCGGTCGCCGTGGCCTGCACGCCGTAGGCCGGCCGGATTTCGAGCCACTCGTGGATCGGCTTGCCGCCCGCGCCGGGAGCTGCGGACAGCTCCGCGGCCAGCTCCAGCGCGCGGTCGTAGGAGTCGACGTCGATCACCATCCAGCCGGCGATCAGGTCCTTGGTCTCGGCGAACGGCCCGTCGGTGACCGGGGGCCGGCCCTCGCCGTCGTAGCGGACGAAGGTGCCCTCCGGGGAGAGCGCCTGCTCGCCGACGAACTCCCCGGTGGACTCCAGCCGGGCGGCGAAGTCACGCATGTACTGGATGTGGGCCGTGACCTCCTCGGGCTTCCACTGGTCCATCGGCACGTCGTTGACCGCCGCGGGCGCGCCACGGTAGTGCTTGAGCAGCAGGTACTTGGCCATGATCTTCTCCTTGTGCGGTAGGGCCCATTGTGGGCCGCGTGCACACCTGGGACGGAGCCGCACGCCGGTTCTCGACATCCCCGCGCAAGAAAACTTCGCGGGATACGGAACGGGGGCCACGGGCCGCGGGACGGCGCCGCGAGCCGCACGCCCTCAGTGCAGCGCGTCCGCGCCCCGGGCCGCCGCCCGCAGGAAGAACGGCACCGTCAGCGCCGAGGCCACCGCGAAGAAGCCGAACGCCGCGCGCGGCCCGGCGAGTTCGGCGAGCAGCCCGACGAGCCCGGCGCCCAGCGGCATCGCGCCCCAGGCGAACATCCGGTTCGCGGAGCTGAAGCGGCCGAGCATCGCGTCCGGCACCGCCCACTGGATGACCGTGCGGCTGTTGACCGTCCACAGCGTGCCGCCGAGGCCGCCGAGGAAGGCCGCCGCGGCGACGGCGCGGGCGTCGGCGGTGAGCGCCGGGACGGCGGCCATCGCGGCGGTGCCGAAGAGGTCGGCGAGCATCACGTGGCGGCGGCCCAGCAGCCGGTTGAGCCGGGTCACGGTGACGGCGCCGAGGAGCCCGCCGACGCCGAGCGCGCTGAGCAGGGCGCCGTACTCGCCGGGGGTCAGGCCCATGTCGCGGGTGGCGTACAGCGGGATGAGCGCGAGCCAGGCGCCCCAGGTGCCGGAGAGCACGGTGAGGATGAGGGAAAGGGAGCGCAGCAGGCGGTGCCGCCAGAGGTAGCGCAGCCCTTCGGCGATCTGCCCGTTGACGGTGCGGGCGGGGGGCGGCGCTCCGCCCTCGGTCTCGTACGCCACGGAGCCGCCCGCGGCACCGGCGGCGTCCGCCGCACCGGCCGCGCTCGCGGCACCGGCCGCACCCGCCCGGAACCGCCCGGCGAGCAGCAGCAGCACGAGCGCCGCCGCGGCGTACGCGACCCAGGTCGCCCCCAGCGCGTACCCGGCGCCCAGCGCGATGAGCAGCCCTCCGACGAACGGCCCGGCGAACTCGCTGAACACCGTCTCCGCCCCGGCCATCCAGGCGTTCGCCCTGTCCCGCCCGGCGGGCGGCACCGCGGCGGGGACGAGCGCGGAGGCCGCCGTGGAGGCGACGACGTCGGCGACGCCGATGGCCGCGCCGGCGGCGGCCAGCAGGGGGAGGGACAGCCCGCCGCTCGCGGCGGCGGCGAGCAGCGGCACCATCGCGAGCAGCCGCAGCACGTTGACGATCCACAGCAGCCGGCGCCGGTCCACACGGTCGACGAGCACCCCCGCGTGCAGGGCGACGAGGAGCCAGGGCAGCGAGAGGGCCAGCGCCACCCCGGTGACCTGAGCGGGAGAGCCGCCGGCGCGGACGGCGAGCAGCGGCAGGGCCGTCTTCACGACGCCGTCGGCGAGGTTCGTCACCGCGGTGAACACGACGAGCACGGCGGTGTTGCGGCGCCCCGCGTCCCGCCCGGCCCGCGGCCGGCTCTCCGCCAGCGCCCCGGATGCACCCATCACGCCCCCCCTAACCACCAAAGCCGTTTACCGGTGAGAGGAATTTACCAGCAAACGCGATAGCCGGTAAAGTGGCCGGTATGCGTACACCGCCTCGGGCCGCCGAGCTGGTGGCCGACTTCGCCAACACCCTCGACCTCCACGCCGGCACGGACACGCTGAGCACCCCGGACGAACTGGCCGCCTGGCTGACCGGCCACGGCCTGCCGGTCACCGGCACCATCGACGCCGCCCTGCACGCGGCGTCCGTCGCCCTGCGCGCCGGCATCCGCGAGCACCTGGGCACCCACGTCGGGGACACCCCCGACCTCGCGATCACGGCGGCGGCCGACGCGGCACTGACCCGCTTCCCGCTCCGCCTCACCGCCGCCGGCACCCCCGTCCCCGCCCCCGGCCTCACGGACGCCGAGCGGGCCGTCACGGAGCTGGCCCTGGCCTGGAGCACGCTGACGATCACCGGGGACGCCGCACGCCTGAAGCGCTGCGCGGAGCACACCTGCCACGAAGTGTTCTGGGACACCTCGAAGAACCGCAGCAAACGCTGGTGCTCGATGCAGGGCTGCGGCAACCGCGCCAAGGCCCGCACCTACGCCGCCCGCCGCGCCACCGCCTCCGGCTGAGCCGGCACCCCGGAACGCGTCAGGGCCCGTACCGCCGAAGCGGCACGGGCCCTGACCGAAGAGGGTGAGTGACGGGACTTGAACCCGCGGCCACCTGGACCACAACCAGGTGCTCTACCATCTGAGCTACACCCACCGTGAGCTGATGCTTCCGCACCGGCCGACTAGAAGTGTACAGGGTCGCCGGCAGTGCTCGCCTCCCGCTTTCCCCGCTCCGCCGTGCCGGGCCGGCTCCCCCGCTACGAGCCGTCCGCCGCCAGCGTGTGGCGGGCCGCGATGGCCTTCGCGGTGTCCGAGTCCGGGCCCGGCGGGGGGACGAAGACCGCCTCGCGGTAGTAGCGGAGTTCGGCGATGCTCTCCCTGATGTCCGCGAGGGCGCGGTGGTTGCCCGCCTTCTCGGGGCTGTTGAAGTAGGCCCGCGGGTACCAGCGGCGGGCCAGCTCCTTGACCGACGAGACGTCCACGATGCGGTAGTGCAGGTAGCCCTCCAGGTCCGGCATGTCCCGGCTGAGGAAGCCGCGGTCGGTGCCGACCGAGTTGCCGCACAGCGGGGCGCGCCCGCGCTCGGGGACGAACTCGCGTACGTAGTTGAGCACCTGCCGCTCCGCGTCCGCCAGGGTCGTGCCGCCGGCCAGCTCGTCGAGCAGGCCGGAGGCGGTGTGCATGGCGCGTACGACGTCGGGCATGGTGGTGAGGGCCTCGGCCGGGGGGCGGATGACGATGTCGACGCCGTCGCCGAGCACGTTCAGCTCCGAGTCGGTGACCAGCGCGGCCACCTCGACGAGCGCGTCGTGGGCCAGCGAGAGACCCGTCATCTCGCAGTCGATCCAGACCATCCGATCGTTCATGGCCCTCACCCTACGTGCCGGTCACGCTGTCCCGGCACGGTCGCGCGCCTGACGAGTGCGCCCCGCAGCCGGGACGGATACGGCTCGGGGTGGCCGGGGGCGTACGCGTCGGACTGCGGTTTCTCGGCGCTGTCCACGCCGCCGCCCGCCACCCCCGCGACCCCCGCGGCGCCGGTGCCGCCGGGCGGCTGCGGGCGTCGTGGCGCGGGCACCGTGGGGGGTTCCGGCGGGGGTACGGCCTGGGGGTTGCGGGCGCGGTAGGCGGCCCGGTACGCGGCCGGGGAGGAGCCGAGCTGGCGGCGGAAGTGCCCGCGCAGCGCGACCGGCGAGCGGAAGCCGCAGCGCCCCGCCACTTCGTCCACGGAGAAGTCCGACGTCTCCAGCAGCCGCTGCGCCTGAAGCACCCGCTGGGTGATCAGCCACTGCAGCGGTGCGCTGCCGGTGAGCGAGCGGAACCGCCGGTCGAACGTGCGTCGGCTCATGTACGCGCGGGCCGCCAGAGTCTCCACGTCGAACTGCTCGTGCAGGTTCTCCAGCGCCCAGGCCACGACCTCCGCCAGCGGGTCTCCGCCGATCTCCTCGGGTAAAGACCTGTCGAGGTAGCGCTCCTGCCCGCTGCCGCGCCGCGCGGGCACCACCAGCCTGCGGGAGAGCGCGGCGGCGGCCTCGGCGCCGTGGTCCTGGCGCACCAGGTGCAGGCACAGGTCGATGCCCGCGGCCGTGCTCGCCGACGTCAGGATGTCGCCGTCGTCGACGAACAGCTCGCGCGGGTCCATGTGGACCGACGGGTAGCGCTTGGCGAGCGTCGGCGCGTACATCCAGTGCGTGGTGGCCGGTCTGCCGTCGAGCAGCCCGGCCGCGGCGAGCGCGAACGCGCCGGTGCACAGCCCGACGACGCGGGCGCCGTCCTCGTGGGCCCGGCGCAGCGCGTCCAGCGCCGCGGCGGGCGGCGGCTGGGTGATCGAGCGCCACGCGGGTACGACGACGGTGCCGGCGCGGGCCAGCGCCTCCAGCCCGTACGGAGCGGAGAGCTCCAGCCCGCCGGTGGTGCGCAGCGGGCCGTCCTCACCGGCGCAGACCAGCAGCCGGTACCGGGGTGTGCCGGCGTCCTGGCGGTCGACTCCGAAGACGGACAGGGGGATGGAGTTCTCGAAGACGGGGCCACCGCTGAACAGCAGCACGGCGACGATTTCACGGCGTCTCCGGTGCGGGCGTGGTACCTCCCCCCGCACCGCGGTTCCCGCCACCTCGGGTGTGCGTGGCCCGCCGGACCGGATCGTTGCGCCCGCTCCGGTGGAGTCCTGGCTCATGACGCTAAGCCCCCTCGCTTCTCTCTTCCTCCGCGTCCTGCACCTACACCCCCGGAACGATCTCGGTCTCTCGGCCAAGATCAAATCTACTGTGTGTTGTCCGACGGAACGGACAGGTTCGGCCCCGCATCTATAACGACGGGTAAAACACGTCTTGTGTGACACGCGTGGCAGGCTCGTCCCTATCCGTATGTCGACATGGAAACCTGGCGTGAAGCTTTCGATCGCGAACGGTTTCACTGGTTCACGCAACAGGGAAGGCCACCCCCTCCGGTTCTCCGACGTGCGGGGCTCGTGCGCCCCGACTGCGCCCCCAGCCCCCCGAGCCCGGAACGTTCCAGCCTGAATTCTCGCAACTCCGGTGTGCAGAAGGGAAGTTGGCCGAAAAGATCGGGTCACAGGAGGTTGTCCCCTCAACCACGGGCGTACGCCCCCGGCGAGCCGCGAAAACGCGGGCGACTCCGCCGGCTCCGCCGTGTCCTGCCACGCGCCCCCGGCGCACGTGCGGCGTTTGCCTTCGCGGCGGCGACGAGATGCCCGGGGGGCGCGACGACAGCGCACGGGAGCGTGGGGGGCGGCACGAGGGAGGCACACGGGATCCCTGCGCGCCGCCGCCGTGCGCCCCCGAAGATGCCGGTGACGGACCGCGGGGTGGCCGTCCCGTCCCGACGGCGTTGCGCGGGACGCCGCACTCGGGCATGCTCCTGTGAACCGTTCGCCGGGGCCGCCTGGCATACCGCCGCCCGCACCTGGGCAAGGGAGGTAGTGTCGCCGTACCCTTGTTGTACGGGATTGGGAAGATGATTCCCGGACACAGCACGCCCGGACCCCGCACGTCGCTCCCCTCCAGCCACGAGGATTCCCTTCGCCGAGACACCCATGGCCGGTCACGAAATCCCCGAACCCGCGGACCGCAAGCCGGTCGCCGACCCCACGGCGGACCTGGAAGCGGCGGCCGAGCCGCGCCAGAGCTGCGATCCGGCGTTCAAGCACGGCGTCGTCTGCGGCTTCGACGGCTCCACGTCCAGTGAACGCGCCCTGGCCTACGCGGTCGGGATGGCGCGGCGTCTGGGCTGCAGCCTGATCATCGTGCACGTGGCCAACCGGCTGCCCACCACCGTCTGGGCAGGCTGCGAGCCGCCCGTCTTCGTGGACGTCCCGGACCACCGCACGGAAGTGCTCGGGCTCGAACTCGCCTGCGCCGACTATCTGTCGGACGTGCCGTGGATCCTCGTCGAGCGCGGCGGCGACATCTGCCACGAACTGGAGGAGGTCGGCCGGGAGTACGAGGCCGACGCCATCGTGGTCGGCTCCACGCAGGGCATCGTGGGCCGCATCTTCGGCTCGGTGGCGGGCCGTCTCGCCCGGCGGGCCCAACGCCCCGTCGTCGTCGTCCCGTAGCAGCCCCCGGCGCACGTTTGCGCCGGTCGCGCCGGGCGCACGCACAATCCCACGCCCCCGCAGAAATCTACCGGCGGGTAGATGTGGGTTGTGAATTTGTGAGGGGCATATAGGGGACACGACGACGCGCTGCCGGCCGGGAGGTGACGGTCCCCGGTACGGCAGCGGCACCGCCGGCGTATTGGGCGACGCCGGCACAGGGGAGGCGGCCCTCTGCGCGACGTGGTGGCACGCGCAGAGGGCCGCTCTTTCGTGTCCGGCCGGGGACGGCGGGGCTGCGCGGGGCGGGCCGCTCACCCGTCGAGGCGGCGCCCGGCGGGTGATCCGCCGGTGCGCAGCCCGGAGTCGAGGACCAGGCGGGCGAGGCGGGTGATGAACGCGCTCTGCAGAGCCGTCTGTTCGCGCACCGGGATCCAGCGGGGCCCGAAGTCGGCCGCGTAGCAGCGGCGCCAGCGGGTGAGCAGCGCGTCGGCCGCCGGGCCGACGCGATGTCCTTCGGTCGCGCGGGCGAGCATGGCCGCGGCCCGCAGCGGCAGCCGGTGGGCGGCCATGCGCAGCGCCAGGGCGCCGCCGGCGCTCGCCGCGGGCGGAGGGCTGCCCGGGGAGGAAGGCGCGGACCACTGCGCCGCGTTGGTGAGACACGCCTCGGTCAGCCAGGCCGCGGCGTCCAGCAACGGCCCGCGGGCGGCGCCGGTGCCGTCACGGGCCTCGCCCAGCAGGTGCGTCAACCGGCCGGCCTGTGCGCGCAGATGCTCCACGGCCCGCCCGACGACCAGGGCGGGCGCCTCGGTGGGACCGAGGTCGGCGATGGCGTCGACGGCCCAGACGGGTGTCTCGACGACGGCGGTGACGGTGCCGTACCGCAGCGGGTGGAACCAGGTCGAACGGGTCAGCCAGTCGCGGTGGACGACGTTGGCGTCGAGCCCCGCGCCGGCCGCCATGAGGAAGACGCCCGGCCCCGCGCCGGGCATGTGCAGGGTGTCCACCGGCGCGGCGGCCAGGGGCACGGCGAGACCGGCGGCGGACTCCGCGAGCGCCGCGGGGGCGCCCGGCAGGTCGTGGGTGAGCTGCACCCACGCGCCACCGACGTCGTTGGCGTGCAGGGAGAACTGCAGCGCCGGGCGCAGTTCGTCCAGCACGCTCAGCAGGGCCCGGGTCTCCGGCAGCGGCGCGGCCCCGCGGCCGGGCGGCGGCAGCCACTCGGGCTGCTGGTCGGCGGCGGGCCGGTAGAAGTGCCGGAGCTGCCGCTCCAGGGTGCCGGGGTGGCGGGTCCAGGGCTCGGTGTGGCGGGCGCCGTCCGGGTCCAGGCAGAGCAGGAAGTGCCAGGAGACGTCGCGGTCCTGCCGGCGGTCCCGCCCGGCACGCCCGCCGCGTACGGCACGGTAGGCCAGGTCGGCCACGGCGGCGCCCCCGGCCGGCTCGTTCGGATGCGCGCCGCTGACCACGAGGACGTTACGGCGGCCGTGGCCGACGGAGAGCAGCCACAGCGGCTCCCCCGCACGGGATTCGCCGACCTGCCGCAGCCGGCAGCGGGACGGATGGCGCCGTACCAGGTCACGGGCCGTCCGTGTGAGGTCGTCCACGGTGGGATAGCGGTGACGCGCCAGCGCGGGGACGCCCACCGGCATCACTCGCCGCTGGGGTTGCTGTCGCCTGTCGTCTCCTTCTTGCCGAGACGACGGATCCTGATCTCCTGCATCGCGCCTCCCTCCCGCAGGGTCAACTCTGTGTGCTTGAAACGACTCAATCAGTAGTGCACATTGGGCCGCGTCGGTGCAAGGTTTCCTGGCGCAATCATCCTGAGGTGGGTATGGCGGTGGGAGAGTGGGCGCGGCCACGGGTCAAGCCGGAGCACCGCGCCTATCGCACCGTGGCCGGAAACATCCGTATCGGCAGCGTGATCTACGGCGTCGGTGCGGAGATCGAGGACCCACACGGGTGGATCTGGACGCTGGTCGAAGCCGCCGACGGCACCCGCGGCGCGCACGACATCGTCACCGCCGTGCGCACCCGGCACGACGGCATCGAGCCCGGCGACGTCATCGCGGCGCTGGAGCGGCTCGCCTCGGCGGGCTTCCTCGACGACGCGGCGGCGCCGGTGCCCGCGCGGTTCTCGCCGCAGGAGGCCGAGCGCTACAGCCGCGGCGTGCCGCTGCTGCGCTGGATGGACCTCGGCGCGCGCGCCAGCGCCTGGGAGGCGCAACTGCGGCTGAAGGAGGCCCGGGTGCTCATCCTGGGCGTCGGCGGTACGGGAGGCGCCGCCGCCTGGCATCTGGCCGCCTCGGGCGTGGGCCGTCTGCACCTGGTCGACGACGACCGGGTGGAACTGTCGAATCTCAACCGGCAGTTGCTCTACGCCGAAGCGGATCTGGGCGCGCCGAAGGCCGAGGCGGCGGCGAGGAGACTCGCCGCCGTCAACCCGGACGTCCGCGTCACCGGGGACGTACGCCGCGCCTCCACCGCGGGGGAGCTGGCCGCACTCCTTGCGTCCTCGCCCCCGTACGACCTGTTCGTGCTGGGCGCCGACGGCCCGCCGCAGATACGGCGCTGGGCGAACCGGGCGTGCCTGGCCGCCGGTCTGCCCTGGGTGGACGGCGGCTACAGCGGGCCGCTGGTCACCGCGGGCATCCACCGGCCCGGGACCGGCGCGTGCTGGGAGTGCCTGCACGACCAGGCCACGCGGCAGGCCGACCTCGGGCTCGCCCCCGGGGCCGAGGAGCCCGGTGCCTCCGCCCACCTGCCGTGGAACCCCGCCAACGCCGTCACCGCGGGCTTGTCCGGCGCGCTCGTGGCGTACGGCGCCCTGGCCCTGCTCACCGGCGTCCCCCCGCTCGAACCCGGCGTCCGCTTCGGCTTCAACCTGATGGTGCCGGGTGACGAGGTGACCGTCCGGCTGCCGCGCCGCCCCGACTGCCCCGCCTGCGGGAGCCCGCGGTGAAGCACGCCGGCGGCCGGCGGCCGTGACCGCCGTGGGCTACTCCACCGTCACCGACTTGGCCAGGTTCCGGGGCTTGTCGATGTCGCGGCCCAGCTCCAGCGCCGTGTGGTACGCGAAGAGCTGGAGCGGGATGCCCATCAGAATGGGGTCCAGCTCCGGTTCGCTGCGGGGTACCACGATCGTGTGGTCCGCCTTCTCCTGCCTGCTGTGGGCGACCGCGAGGATGCGGCCGTCGCGGGCCTTGATCTCCTCCAGGGCCGCGCGGTTCTTCTCCAGCAGATCGTCGTCGGGCACGATCGCCACCGTCGGCACCTCCGGCTCGATCAGCGCCAGCGGGCCGTGCTTCAGCTCGGAGGCCGGATACGCCTCGGCGTGGATGTAGCTGACCTCCTTCAGCTTCAGCGCCGCCTCCCTGGCCACCGGATAACCGCGGACCCGGCCGATGAACATCATCGACCTGGCGTGCGCGTACTCCCTGGCCAGCGCCCGGATCCCGTCCTCGCCGCGGAGCATGTCCGCGATCTGCTCCGGCAGCCTGCGCAGCCCTTCGATGATGCGGCGGCCGTCGGCCACCGACAGGTCACGGATACGGCCGAGGTGCAGGGCGAGCAGGCCGAAGGCGACGACGGTGTTGGTGAAGCACTTGGTGGACACCACGCAGACCTCCGGGCCCGCGTGTACGTAGATGCCGCCGTCGGTCTCACGGGCGATGGCCGAGCCGACGACGTTGACGACGCCGAGAACCCGTGCGCCCTTGCGCTTCAGCTCCTGCACGGCGGCCAGCACGTCGTACGTCTCGCCCGACTGGGAGACGGCGACGTAGAGCGTGTCGGGATCGACGACGGGGTTGCGGTAGCGGAACTCGCTGGCCGGCTCGGCGTCCGCGGGCACCCGCGCCAGCTCCTCGACCAACTGCGCGCCGATCATGCCCGCGTGGTACGAGGTGCCGCAGCCCAGGATCTTCACGCGCCGCACCGCGCGCGCCTCCCGCGCGTCCAGGTTGAGGCCGCCGAGGTGGACGGTGGAGAACCGCTCCTCGATCCGCCCGCGCAGCACGCGGTCGACGGCGTCGGCCTGTTCGCAGATCTCCTTGTGCATGTACGTGTCGTGGCCCGCCATGTCGTACGACTCGGGCGACCACTCCACCGTCTCCGGCGAGGAGGACGTGCGCGAGCCCTCGGTGGTGTAGGTGCGGTAATCGTCGGCCTTGATGGTGGCCATCTCGCCGTCGCCGAGGGTGACGACCTGGCGGGTGTGGGAGACCAGCGCGGCGACGTCGGAGGCGACGAACATCTCCCGCTCGCCGATGCCGAGCACGACGGGCGAGCCGTTGCGCGCGACGACGATGCGGTCGGGGTGGTCGGCGTGCAGCACGGCGATGCCGTACGTGCCCTCCACCAGCCGCAGCGTCTCGCGGACGGCCTCCTCCAGGGTGGCGGCGGCGGAGCGGGCGACGAGGTGGGCCAGCACCTCGGTATCGGTCTCCGAGACCAGCTCGACGCCGTCGGCGGCGAGCTTGGCGCGCAGGTCGGCGGCGTTGTCGATGATGCCGTTGTGCACGACGGCGACCTTGCCGGCCTCGTCCAGATGCGGGTGGGCGTTGGCGTCGCTGGGGGCGCCGTGGGTGGCCCAGCGGGTGTGGGCGATGCCCGTGGCGCCGGCGAAGCGCTTGGGGATCCGGTCCTGGAGGTCCCGTACGCGCCCCTGGGCCTTGACGGTCCGCAGCGCGCCCGACCGGGCGGCGATGGCCACCCCGGCGGAGTCGTAGCCCCGGTACTCCAGCCGCTGGAGCCCTTCGAGCAGCAGGGGAGCCGCGTCGCGCTTGCCGATGTAACCAACGATTCCGCACATATCGTTCGCTTCCTGTCGCGAGGGGAGGGGAGGGAGGAGGGCGGGGCGGCTAGCCGTAGACGATGCGGCGCAGTTGGCGCCGGGTCAGCTCGGGCGGCGCGACCGCGCGGTGCGCCAGCTCCCGGGCGATCCGGTCGAAGATCTCGTCGTTCACCAGGCCGGCCGCCTGCAGCTCGCGGTGGCGGCGGCGGACGAACGCCGGCGTCGTCTCGTCGAAGTAGGCCAGGACGTCCTGCACGACCCGCGCGGCTTCGCCCCGACTGAGCGGCGCGCTGCGTATCAGGTGGTCAATGAGGTCGTCGTGCACCCGTCGATAGTGCTTGACGATCATCACTTTCGCAAGAAATCTGCCCGTAATCGGGCAGGAATCACTCCTTCACCTCGGCAGAGTGGTCTACACCTTGACCTGGCCTGCTCCCGGCGGTACGCCTCAGAATGTTCATGACACACGCGTCACGATCCGCAGCCCCGAAGGGACCACTGTGAGAGGTCACCGCCTGAGGACTCCCCCGCACCGCCCCCCGCGCTCCCTGGCGCGCCTCGGGGTCGCACTGCTGCTCACCGTCGCCGCGAGCGCCGGCGCCGGCGGCGCGGCGGCGCCCGGCTCCGCGGCGGACACCGCCGCCGCGCCGGCCGCGCTGGACTCCGTCATCCCCGCCCCCGCCGCCGTCGCGCCCGGCGGCAGCCCGTACGAGATCACCGAAGCCACCGGGATCCGCGTGCCGCCCGGCGGCTCCGCCGCCGCCGGCGCCGCCCGCGACGCCGGCGAGTACCTGGCCGGCGTGCTGCGCCCCTCGACCGGCTTCGAGCTGCCCGTCGGCAGCAAGTCCGGCGACGTCGAGCTGCGGCTGAGCGCCGGGCTGAAGAAGTCCGTCGGCACCGAGGGCTATGAGCTGACGTCCGGCGCCGACGGCGTGGTGATCTCCGCCGCCGCGCCCGCCGGGCTCTTCCACGGCGTGCAGACCCTGCGCCAGTTGCTGCCCGCGGCCGTGGAGGCGGACACCCCGCAGGACGGGCCGTGGCTGGTGGCCGGCGGCCGGATCACCGACGAGCCCCGCTTCGCGTACCGCAGCGCGATGCTCGACGTGGCGCGGCACTTCTTCACCGTCGAGCAGGTCAAGCGCTACATCGACCAGCTCGCGCTCTACAAGTACAACACCCTGCACCTGCACCTCACCGACGACCAGGGCTGGCGGCTGGCGATCGACTCGTGGCCGAACCTGGCGGAGTACGGCGGCAGCACGCAGGTCGGCGGCGGGCCGGGCGGCTCCTACACCAAGGACCAGTACCGCGAGCTGGTCGCGTACGCCGCCAGCAGGCACATGACCGTCGTACCCGAGGTCGACATGCCGGGCCACACCAACGCGGCCCTCGCCTCGTACGCCGAGCTGAACTGCGACGGCGTCGCCCCGCCGCTCTACACCGGCACCAGCGTCGGCTTCAGCTCGCTGTGCGTGCCGAAGGAGGTCACGTACGACTTCGTGGACGACGTCATCCGTGAGCTGGCGCAGCTGACGCCCGGCAAGTACCTCCACATCGGCGGCGACGAGGCCCACTCCACCCCGCACGACGAGTACGTCGCCTTCATGGACCGGGCGCAGGCGATCGTCGGCGAGTACGGCAAGACCGTGGTCGGCTGGCATCAGCTCACCGGCGCCAACCCCGTCGAGGGCGCGGTGGCCCAGTACTGGGGCACGAGCGGCGGCGAGCAGGAGGTCATCGACGCCGCCAAGGCGGGCACGCCGCTGGTGCTGTCGCCCGCCAACAGGACGTATCTGGACATGAAGTACCACGAGGGGACACCCCTCGGGCTGAGCTGGGCCGGGTACGTCGAGGTGCGGCAGTCCTACGACTGGGACCCCGGCGCGTACATGGGCGGCGGTGTGCCGGAGAGCGCGGTCCTCGGCGTCGAGGCGCCGCTGTGGTCGGAGACGCTGTCGACCAGCGACCAGATCGAGTTCATGGCCTTCCCGCGCGCCGCGGGCGCCGCCGAGCTGGGCTGGTCCCCGGCTGCGAAGCTCGGCTGGGACGGCTACCGCGACCGGCTCGCCGGGCAGGGCCCGCGGTGGGAGGAGATGGGCGTCGACTTCTACCGCTCGACGCAGGTCCCCTGGGAGTGAGCGCGGGAGCGGAGGGGGCACGGGCCCGCCTCCCCCCTGCGGCTGCCGGTCCGCGGCGTGGCCGCGAAGCCCGCGGAGGGGAGGCGGTGGGGGGACGGCCCGCACCGCTCGGCACGGCCGGAGACCACCGCCTCCGCGCCGTCCCGAGGAACGCTACGCACGCTAGTGGCACCGGGTCGGGCAAAACGCCCGACCCGGACACGGTCCACGAGGCTTAAGACTCTCTTGAGGAACGCATCGGAGGCGCTTAATCCGCGTGCCGCCGGGGCGGGTCGCACCCGTCCCGGCGGCACGCGGACGACCGCTCAGGTGCGGCCGCCGAGCTTCACCTCCCGCGGCTCGCCGTTGCTGCCGTCCCACCCGGCGCTGAAGCCGAACGAGACCGAACCGCCGTCCGGCACAGCGCCGTTGTAGGGCGTGTTGCGGCAGCTCACGGTGGTGCCGGACTGGGTACAGACGGCGTTCCAGGCGTTCTGGAGGCGCTGCCCGTCGGGGAAGTCCCACTCCGCGGTCCAGCCGTCGAGGGCGGCACCGTCGCAGGAGATCGTGACGGTGCCGGTGAAGCCGCCGGGCCACTCCTGGGGCACGTCGTACGCCGCGGCGCACTCCGCACCGGTGCCCGGGCCGCCGCCGGTGCCCAGGTCGTCGGCGTAGCCGGCGATCCAGGCGAGCGGCGCGTTCCAGTTGATCGTGACCTCGTTGGTCGAGTACGACTCGATGTCGTCGATGTAGCACATCGCCGGCGGGCAGCCGGTCAGCTCCCGCTGCGCCACCGGGTCCTCCAACTGCGAGTCCGGGCCGCCGGCCAGCGCACCCGCGGGCGGGTTCGGCAGGCTCGGGTCGAGCTGGTTGGCCCAGTGCCGGTGGTGCTGGTTCTTCGAGTCGCGCTCACCGTGCCCGGTGACGTACGACTGGTTCAGCGGGTTGCGGCCCAGCAGGTAGTCCAGGCCCGTGAGCACCGCGTCGCGGTAGCCGGCCTCGCCGGTGAGGCCGTGCGCGGTGGCCAGGACGACCATGTTGTTGAGCACCTGGCTGTTGGAGCCCCAGACGTAGCGCCCGCCCTCGGGGGCGTACGGGACGCCGTAGGCGGCGTTGGCGGCGTTGGCGGCGTAGCCGTCGGCGGCGTCGGTGACCATGCCGCGTACGACGGAAAGCTGCGCGTCGGTCAGCCCGCTGTCGACGGTGGCCAGGTCCAGCGCGCCGAGCCCGGCGGTGGCGCCCCACGACATGCCGCCGGCGGGGAAGACCGCCTCGGCGTCGCCGTGCAGGGGCGAGTCGAGCACGTCCTGGAGATAGGCGTCCTCGCCGGTGGACAGGTACAGCTCGGCGGCCGCCCAGTAGAACTCGTCGCTCACCTCGCCGTCGCTGTACGCGCCGCCGCCGGTGCCGTCGTTCGGGTCGGCGAGCCGGTCCGGGTTGGCCTCGGCCGCGGCGTACGCGGTACGGGCGGCGGCCAGGCAGCGGTCGGCGAAGTCCGCGTCGAAGTCCGCGTAGAGCCGGGCGCACTGCGCGCCGGTGGCGGCCAGGTTGAGCGTCGCCGCGGTGGACGGCGGGTGCAGCTCGCGGGCCTGCGCGTCCTCGTGCGGCAGCGTGGGCAGGGCGGTCCACTGGTCGTCGTGCAGCTTGTGGTGCGCCATGCCGGCCAGCTCCTCGCCGGCCGGGACCTGCATGGAGAGCAGGAACTCCATCTGCCAGCGCGCCTCGTCGAGTACGTCGGGCACGTCGTTGCCGCGCTCGGGCACGGCGAGCTTGCCGTCCCCGATGGGCTCGCCGTCGGCGCCGTCGGTGGTCAGCGTGCGCTCGTACACGCTCATCACCTGCGCGGCGGCGATGCCGCCGTTGACGACGTACTTGCCGTGGTCACCGGCGTCGTACCAGCCGCCGGCGGCGTCCAGGGTGTAGTCGCAGACCCCGGGCTGGCAGGGGACGTCGCTGTCGCCCTGGTTGGGCTCGACGTTGACGTGTCCGGCGGGCCTGGCGTACTCCTCGCCGACCAGGTCGGCGTCGATCTCGATGCCGCTGCGGTTGTGGTAGAAGTACGCGAGCGCGTCGGTGCGCAGCTTGCCGTAGATGTCGTCGCCGATGGCGAACGGCTCGCTGGTCTCGCCGTCGATCGTGACGGTGTAGCCCTCACCGGCCTCGGTGAAGTCGCTGAAGGCGAAGGTGTGCACGTTCTCCAGCGAGGTCGGGTCGGTGCCCGCGGGCACGGTGGTGCCGCTCGCCTTCTCGGTGCCGTCGGCGGCGTTCAGCGTCCAGGCCAGCGGCTCGGCGGCCTCGGTGACGAAGGTGCCGTTCTTCGGCCCGTCGGTGAGGTAGCCGACCTGGTTGACGCGCACCGGCGAGCCGGTGTCCGGGTCGAACGGGGGCTGTTCCGCGCCCCCGCGCAGCGAGACGTCGTCGACGCAGAAGGTGTACGCCTCGTCGCTGCCGCCGATCTGGAAGGCGAGCTGAGCGGCCTCGTCGGCGGCGGTCGCGGTGAAGACGTGCTCGAAGGTCTGCGCGGTGTCCGTCACCTGGTCCGCGGAGGAGAAGAACTGGCCCCACGGCTCCACGGCCTGCTGCACGTTGGTGCGGATCGTCACGGGTGTGGTGGCGGTCGCGGTGTAGCTCAGGGCGTAGGTCTCGCCCGCGGTGATCGGCAGGCCGTCCTGGCCGATGATGGCGTCCCACGGGTTGACCGTGCCGGCGGGCACGTCGGCGCAGAGTCGGCCGTCGACCACGGCGCCGGGGCTGTCCGGCGTGAACCACCACGGCGCGGTGCCGTCGTCGAAGCCGCCGTTGACGATCAGCTCGGGGCCCTCGTCGGCCGCGACGGCACCGGGAGCGGCGAGCGCTCCGGCGACCAGTACGGCGGCGAGGGCACGGGGTATGTGCCGTCTCACGGAAGATCCTTTCGGCGGGGGTGTGGGGGGCGGACGGGGCGCGGCCGCACCCCTCGTCGTCGCGGCCGCGCCCCCGGTGCGGGCTAACCCGCGGTCATGCCGGCGTCGGGGCTGTGTGCCCCGTACCGGCGGGCCGGTGGCGTGTGCGACGGCAGTGGGCGCGTCGCGGTGGTGCCTGCGCGGTAGGCCGGTCCGGGCGGCAGTCGTACGGGCCCCCGGGGGGTGCATGGTGCGTGCACGAAGCCTCCTGGAACGGGACGGTGTCCGGGCGTACGGGCGCACGAGCTGAGGGCACGGGGAGGACAGCCGGGCCGGGCGCACGGGGCCTGTGTGCGCCCGACCCGGCTGGGCGGGGCGGACGGGGGCGGACGGGCGTGCCACTCCCCCGTCCTCGACTTGCGGGAGGGAGGTGCAAGTCTTGAAGTGTGGGAGCGCTCCCAATCTCCCGAAGGGTTATGCAACTGTCAACCCCTCGGGACAGAAGTCGCTCCGGAAGCAAGGCAGTTGCCCGGTACGGGCCGCGGAACCGGCCCGCGCACGACTGCGGGGCGGGCCCGCACCGGGCCCGCCCCGCACTCCGTTGCGGCCCCCGCGGGCCGCCGGGTCACCCCGAGGCGCGTACCACCAGCTCGGTCGGCAGCACCTCGTGCCGCCCCCGGGTGCCGTCCTTCGCCTCGATCCCGTCCAGCAGCACCCGCACCATGGCCCGCCCCATCTCCTCCGTGGGCTGCCGGACGCTGGTGAGCGGAGGGTCGGTGTGCCGGGCCACCGGCGAGTCCTCGAAGCCGACGACCGCCACCTCGTCCGGCACCGTACGGCCCGCCGCGCGCAGCACCTGCAGTGCGCCCGCCGCCATCACGTCCGAGGCGGCGAAGACCGCGTCCAGCCGGGGCCGCCGCTCCAGCAGCTCGCGCATCGCCCGCCGGCCGCCCTCCTCGGTGAAGTCGCCGACCGCGACCAGACCGGGGTCCGCCTCCCGGCCCGCCGCCTTCAACGCCTGACGGTAGCCGTCGAGCCGGCAGCTCGCGACGTACATGTCCGCGGGGCCGGTGATGGTCGCGATCGCCTCCCGGTCACGGCCGATCAGGTGCTCGACGGCCGACTGCGCGCCGCCGGTGTTGTCCGAGTCGACGTACGGCACGGCCTCGCCCGCCGCCCGGCGGCCGTTGAGCACCGCCGGAAGCCCCATGGCCGCCAGCATCTCCGGCAGCGGGTCGCCCTCGTGCACGGAGACCAGCAGCACGCCGTCGACCCGGTCGGCGCTCAGATACGCCGCCAGCCGCTCCCGTTCCCGGGGCGAGCGGATGAGCGTCAGCAGGAGCTGCTTGTCCGTTTCCGCGAGCTCCGCGCTCACCCCGCGGACGATGTCCGAAAAGTACGGCTCGGAGAAGAGCCGCGTCTCCGGTTCGGGGATCACCAGCGCGACCGCGTCCGCGCTGCCGGCCGCGAGCGCCCGCGCCGCGCGGTTGGGCACGTAGCCCAGTTCGGCGACCGCTCGCTCGACCGCCGTCCGCGCCTGTTCGCTGACCTGGTCCGATCCGTTGATCACCCGGGACACCGTCCCTCTGCCCACCCCGGCTCGCGCGGCGACCTGTTCGAGCGTCGGCCTGCCGCCGCGCCCGCCACGTGTCACCGGCGTACGCCGATCCCTGACCGCCATTCCACCCTCCCGCGTTATGGCTGTCTGCTGATTGTCCGATTCTCGCCCTCGGCCCCGGTCCGCGGCCCGCACCGAAGCTAACAGCCGCGTAACGGGAGCCGGTCGAGATGTCCGGTCCCTTGACACCCCCTCGCCGACAGGCCACCCTTCAACCAATCACTTCTGGGAGCGCTCCCACTCTACTCGACCCATAGAGAACCCGCACGAAAGCCCGCCCGAGCCGCCACCTCCCGATCCCCTCGTTCACCTCCGGCAGCAGCGGCACGCGTCAGGGCGCTAGGAGGATGCAGTGCGCAGTTACCGCACGACCCGACGGGCCGTGGCACTTTTGGCCGCAGCCGCTCTGGGCACCGGGTTGCTCAGCGCGTGCGCAAGCGACGACGACGACGGCTCGAAGAGCGACTCCGGGGACGGGGGGAGCGGGAAGACCGAGATCAGCGTGGGCCTCTTCGGCACCTTCGGTTTCGAGGAGGCAGGGCTCTACGCCGAGTACGAGAAGCTGAATCCGGACATCAAGATCAAGCAGGATGTCATCGAGCGGAACGAGAACTACTACCCCGCTCTCCTCAACCATCTGACCAGCAACAGCGGTCTGGCCGACATTCAGGCCATCGAGGTCGCCAACATCGCCGAGGTCGTCGACACCCAGTCCGAGCGGTTCATGGACCTGGGCAAGGCCGAGGGCGTCTCGCAGGACGCCTTCCTGGACTGGAAGTGGCAGCAGGCCACGAGCGACGACGGCAAGACCATCGGGCTCGGCACCGACGTCGGCCCCATGGCCGTCTGTTACCGCAAGGACCACTTCGAGGCCGCGGGCCTGCCCACCGACCGCGAGAAGGTCGCCGAGCTCTGGGCGGGCGACTGGGAGAAGTTCCTCGACGCCGGCCGGGACTTCAAGGAGAACGGCCCCGAGGGCGTCGCCTGGGTGGACTCCGCCGACGCCGTGTACGACGGCGCCATCGCCTCCAGCGAGGGCAAGTACTACAACGAGTCCGGCGAGGTCATCTACAAGGACAGCCCGGACGTCAAGGCCGCCTGGGGGATCGCCTCCACCGCCGCCGAGGAGAAGCTCACCGGCAACCTGGAGCAGTTCACCAAGCAGTGGGACCAGGCGATGAGCAACGGCGACTTCGCCACCGTCTCCTGCCCCGCGTGGATGCTCGGCTACATCCAGGAGAAGGGCGGCACCAAGGCCGAGGGCAAGTGGGACGTGGCCCAGGCGCCCCTGCCCGGCAACTGGGGCGGCGCCTTCCTCGGCGTCCCCGACTCCGGCGACAACAAGGAGGAGGCCGCCAAGCTCGCCGCCTGGCTGACGGCGCCCGAGCAGCAGGCCAAGCTTTTCGCCAAGCGCGGCAACTTCCCCAGCGCCCCTCCCGCGTACGACATGGAGCAGGTCAAGACCGCCAAGAACGAGTACTTCGGCGATGCCCCGATCGGGGAGCTGTTCTCCGCCGCCGCGCAGGAGATCCCGGTCCAGACGATCGGCCCGAAGGACCAGGTCATCGACGACAACATCGGCAACGGCCTGCAGCTGATCGAGCAGGGCAAGCAGGACCCCGACGGCGCCTGGGACGAAGCCGTCAAGGCCGTGGACAACGCATTGGATCAGTGAGAATCCGGCCATGACGCAGACTGGTACGGCCGTGGACGCGCCCCCCTCCGCCGAGGGGGGCGCGGCCCCGAAACGGCCCGCGCCCGACGACCGGCGGCAGAAGTGGCGCAGCCGCCGCTACCGGTGGGACGCGAAGTTCAGCCCCTACGCCTTCATCTCGCCGTTCTTCCTGTTCTTCGCCGCCTTCGGCCTCTTCCCCCTGCTCTACACCGCGTGGGCCTCGCTGCACCGGGTGGAGCTGACCGCGCCCACCGACATGGAGTGGGCCGGACTGCACAACTACACGCGGCTGATCGAGGACCACTTCTTCTGGAACTCGCTGTGGGTCACCTTCACCCTGGCGGTGCTCTCCACGGTCCCGCAGCTCCTCATGGCGATGGGCCTGGCCCACCTGCTCAACTACAAGATGCGCGCCGCGTCCTTCTTCCGGGTCGCGATGCTCGCGCCGTACGCCACCAGCGTGGCGGCGGCGACGCTGGTGTTCGCGATGCTCTACGGCCGCGACTACGGGCTCATCAACTGGGTCTTCGGCCTGTTCGGCGTGGATGAGATCGACTGGAAGAGCGGCGACTGGACCTCGAAGATCGCCATCTCCACGATCGTGATCTGGCGCTGGACCGGCTACAACACCCTCATCTACCTGGCCGCCATGCAGGCGGTGCCGCACGACCTCTACGAGTCCGCGGCGCTGGACGGTGCGTCCCGCTGGAAGCAGTTCCGCCACGTCACCATCCCCTCCCTGCGGCCCACGATCCTGTTCACCGTCGTCGTCTCCACGATCGGCTCGGTCCAGCTCTTCGGCGAGCCGCTGCTGTTCGAGGAGGGCGCGGGCGCGTCCGGCGGCCCCGACCACCAGTTCCAGACCCTGGGCCTCTACCTGTACGAGCAGGGCTGGCGCAATCTGCACCTCGGCCGCGCCGCGGCCATCGCCTGGGTGATGTTCCTGATCCTCGTGGTGATCGGCATCGTCTTCGGCCTGATCTCGCGCCGGCTGCGGAAGAGCTGAAGGGAAGCGCATGGCAACGCTGACAGAGACCGCCCCCGAGACCCCGGCTCCGGCCCGCCGCCGGCGGCGGCGCGCACCGAAGGCCGGGGAGGCCGGCGGCCAGCAGCGGGCGGGGAAGCTGACGTACGTCGTTCTGCTGCTCTTCACCGCGGTCTCGCTCTTCCCGCTGATCTGGACCGCGGTCGCGGCCTCCCGCACCAACGAGCGGCTGGCGGAGACGCCGCCGCCGCTGTGGTTCGGCGGCAACCTCTTCTCGAACATGGAGACCGCCTGGTCCGACGCGAACATGGGCCTGGCGCTCTTCAACACCACCATCGTGGCCGGGTCGATCGCCGCGGGCACCGTGCTCTTCGGCACGCTGGCCGGCTTCGCCTTCGCCAAGCTGCGGTTCCGCTTCAAGAACATGCTGATGCTGCTGGTGATCGGCACGATGATGGTGCCGCCGCAGCTCAGCGTGGTGCCGCTGTACATGGCGATCGCGAAGCTGGAGTGGATCGACCAGTTGCAGTCGGTGATCCTGCCGTTCATCGTCAGCGCCTTCGGCGTCTTCTTCATGCGGCAGTACCTGATCCAGGCGCTGCCCACGGAGCTGATCGAGGCGGCCCGGGTGGACGGCGCGAGCAGTGTGCGGGTCATCTGGCACGTGGTCTTCCCCGCGGCCCGGCCCGCGATGGCCGTGCTGGGGATGCTGACCTTCGTGATGGCCTGGAACGAGTTCTTCTGGCCGATCATCGCGCTCACCCAGGAGAACCCGACCGTGCAGGTGGCACTCACCAGTCTGGGCCGCGGCTACATCCCCGACCAGTCGGTGATCATGGCGGGCGCGCTGCTGGGTACGCTGCCGCTGCTGCTGCTCCTGCTGCTGTTCGGCCGGCAGATCGTCGGCGGCATCATGCACGGCGCGGTCAAGGGCTGAGTACCCGTGGCCCGTTCGCCCCGCGGTACGACCCGCGCGCCTCCCGGAGGCCGTTGACACGACAGACCCCCGTTGTCCACGACGTTCGCCACACCCGAGATTGGGAGCGCTCCCAGATGTCCGATACCACCGCCACCTTCCCCGAGGACTTCCTGTGGGGCACCGCCACCGCGGCGTACCAGATCGAGGGCGCCGCGCGGGAGCACGGCCGTACCCCGTCGATCTGGGACACGTTCTCGCACACCCCGGGGAAGACCGCGGGCGGCGACACCGGAGACGTCGCCGTCGACCACTACCACCGGCGCACCGAGGACGTACGCCTCATGGCCGGGCTCGGCGTGAAGGCGTACCGCTTCTCCGTCTCCTGGCCGCGCGTCCAGCCCACCGGCCGCGGCCCCGCCGTGCAGCGCGGGCTCGACTTCTACCGCGGCCTCGCCGACGAGCTGCTGGAGGCCGGCATCAAGCCGGTGCTCACGCTCTACCACTGGGACCTGCCGCAGGAGCTGGAGACCGCGGGCGGCTGGCCGGAGCGTGACACGGCGCACCGGTTCGCCGACTACGCCCGGCTCGTCGGCGACGCCCTCGGCGACCGCGTCGAGCTGTGGACCACGCTCAACGAGCCCTGGTGCAGCGCGTTCCTCGGCTACGCGGCCGGGGTGCACGCACCGGGCCGCACCGACCCCGTGGCCGCCCTGCGCGCCGCGCACCACCTCAATCTCGCCCACGGGCTGGGCGTCGACGCGCTGCGGTCCAGTCTGCCGGCCCGCGCCCAGGTCTCCGTCAGCCTCAACCCCGCGGTCGTCCGCCCGCGTACGGACTCCGAGGCGGACCGGGACGCAGCCCGCCAGGTCGACGCGCTGGCCACCCGCATCTTCACCGGCCCCATGCTCGACGGCGTGTACCCGCCGGACCTGCTCGACGACACCGCGCGGCTGACGGACTGGTCGTTCGTCCGGGACGGGGACCTGCCGCTCATCAACCAGCCGCTGGACTCGATCGGCCTGAACTACTACACGCCCACCGTCGTCTCCGCCGTCTCCGGCGATGTCACGCCCGAGCGCTCCGACGGCCACGGCGGCGGCGCCCGGTCCCCCTGGCCGGCGGCGGACCACATCGCCTTCCACCAGCCCCCGGGCGAGCGCACCGCGATGGGCTGGACCGTCGACCCGACCGGACTGACCGAGCTGCTGCTGCGGTTCACCGCGGACGCGCCGGACCTGCCGCTGTACATCACCGAGAACGGCGCGGCGTACGACGACAAGCCGGAGCCGGACGGCTCCGTGCACGACCCGGACCGCATCGCCTACCTCCACGGCCACATCGGCGCGGTGCACCGCGCCATCAGCGAAGGCGCCGACGTGCGCGGCTACTTCCTGTGGTCCCTGCTGGACAACTTCGAGTGGGCGTACGGCTACGCCAAGCGGTTCGGCGCGGTGCACGTGGACTACACGACGCAGCGGCGCACCCCGAAGTCCAGCGCCCGCTGGTACGCGGACGTGATCCGCGCGGGGGCGCTGCCGCGGCTCGACATCTGACGGACGGCGCCCGGCTGACCGGGGCCGAAGAGGCCGGGACTTTTCAGACCGGCGCCCGCCGGTACGGCAACCGGCGCGTGCCACCGAGGAGGGCGAGGGCCGTCGCGTTCCGGACGGAGGCCGCCGCGTGACGGGCGGGGGCCTGCGGCCGGTGCGACGGGCCCGGCGCCTTTCAGGGGCGGGGGCCGCCGCCCGCGCTAGGCGCGCCGCGCACCCGCGCCCGTGCCCGCGGCGGCCCCCGGCCCCGTCCCGGCGGCTCCGCCGCCCGTCCCGGTCCCCGCGGCCGTCCCGGTCCCCGCGGCCGTGCCGGTTCCGGCGCCCCTGCCCGTGCCCGTGGCCGCCGTCGCGTCCCCGCCCTCCGGGCCGGACTCCGCCGCCCGCTCCCCCGCCCTTTCCGCCGCCTTCTCCGCCGCCCGGCCGCGCCGTCCCCGGACCACCCGGTGCCGGCGCCGCTCGCCGTCGGCGGCCGGCCCGGTGCGCAGCGCCAGCCAGAGCCGTATCTCCGCGCCGCCCAGCACCGACCGGCCGATCCGCACGTCCCCGCCCGTGGACTCCGCGACCCGCCGCACGATGTCCAGGCCCAGCCCCGTCGACCCCGGCCCGCCCTGCCCCTGCCCGCGGGCGAGCGCCGCCCGGGGGTCGCGGATGCCGGGGCCGGCATCGGAGGCGAGCACGAGGACGGCGTCGCCCGCTTGGTGCACGTCGACGGAGAAGTCCGTGCCCTCCGGGGTGTGCCGGAAGACGTTGCCGATGAGCGCGTCGATCGCGGCGACCAGTTCGGCGCGGGCCACCGGCACCTGCGCCGGCCGGTCGACCCCGGCGAGCCGCGTGGACCTGCCCTCGTCCTCGGCCAGCGCGGACCAGAACTCCATCCGCTCCCTGAGGACCGCGGAGACGTCGCAGCCGACCACCGCCGCCGCCTGCTGTCCGGCTGGCCGGCCGCGCTGCTCGCGCACGGTGGCGATGATCTGGTCGATCCCCCGCTCCAGTTGTGCCACCGCCTGCCGGGTCTGCTCGGCGGCGCCGCTGTCGCCGAGGGAGGCGGCGTTGAGCCGCAGCACGGTCAGCGGGGTGCGCAGCCGGTGGGAGAGGTCGGCGGCCAGCTCGCGCTCGTTGGCCAGCAGCAGCGCGACCTGGTCGGCCATCGAGTTGAACGCCACGGCCGCCGAGCGCAGTTCGGAAGGGCCCGACTCCTCGACCCGGACGCCGAGCCTGCCCTCCCCCAGATCGTGCGCGGCGTCCGCGAGCCGGCGCGCGGGCCGCACCATCCGGGTGCCGAGCCGGTCCGCGACGGCGACGGAGCCCGCGACCAGCGCGAGACCGACGCCGGCCAGCACCAGCCAGGCCAGCGCCACGCCCTCGGTCAGCTCCCCCGCCGGCACGAACACCTCCACGACGGCGACCCGGTCGCCCTCCACGGCGATGGGCTGCAGCAGCGCGTGCCCGCCGGCGACGGCGACCAGCGACGACGTGCCCGCGCCGGAGGCGCGCTCCACGTCGGCCACGCCGGCGCGCGGCTGACCGATCCGCACTGGCGACATGCCCTCCGCGCTGCCGCGCGGCACGTGCACCGCGATCCGCCCGCCCGCGCCGGCCTGGGTGCTGCCCACCGCGCGCTCCAACTGCGCGGCGTCGGTGGTGATCGCCAGCGCCGGGCCGATGCCGGAGGCGATCCGCTCGGCGTTGGTCAGCGCGCGGTCCCGGGCCATCTCCTTGACGACCAGCCCGAGAGGCACGGCGAAGGCGACCACGACCATCACCGTGACCGCCAGGCACACCTTGACCAGCGCCCACCTCATGCCGGCGGGATCCCGGCCGGCGGTTCGAGCTTCACGCCGACACCGCGCAGGGTGTGCAGATAGCGGGGCCTGGCGGCGGTCTCGCCGAGCTTGCGGCGCAGCCACGACAGATGGACGTCGATCGTCTGGTCGTCGCCGTACGACTGCCGCCACACCTCGGACAGCAGCTCGCGGCGCGGTACGACCACGCCGGGCCGCTCGGCGAGGAACGCCAGCATGTCGAACTCGCGGCGGGTCAGGTCCAGTTCGCGGCCGTCCAGCTCCGCCCGGCGGCGCCGCAGGTCGATGGCGAGGCCGCCGACGCGCAGCAGCCGCGGCGGCGGGGCGGCGGCCGTGCGGCCCCCGGCACGGCGAAGCACCGCGCCGAGGCGCGCCTGCAGGTGCTCGACGGAGAAGGGCTTGACGAGATAGTCGTCGGCGCCGTCGTTGAGGATGCGGACGATCTCGGACTCGTCGTCCCGCGCGGTGGCGACGATGACGGGCACGTCGGTGAGGCCGCGGAGCATCTTCAGCGCCTCGGCGCCGTCGAGGTCGGGCAGCCCGAGGTCGAGGATCACGAGGTCGAAGCCGTGGTGCGCAACCTCCCGGAGCGCCTCCAGCGCCGTGCCCACGCTGCGCACGGTGTGGGCGGCGTCCGTGAGATGCCGGATCAGCGCGGAGCGCACGAACTGGTCGTCCTCCACCAGCAGCACACTTGCCATGCCCGGCAACGTACGCCAAAAGCGCGGTGTGCGCCGCCCCGCCCGTCCCGGCCTGGGGACAACCGGCGGCGGGCGGTTCGCGCCGGGGTACGGCGCCGCGGGGAACGGGTGCGGCAGGATAGGGCTGATGCGTCGAAGGCTTGTGCACGCGCTCGCGTGGACCCTGGCGACACTGGCGGCCGTGACCGTGTCGTGGTTCGGGGTCCGGCTGGTGCTGGACAGCACCTCCGACCGTCCGCACACGGTGCCGCTGTCGGGCCGGGCGCCGTCCTCGTCGCCGCCGCCTCTGGTCGGCACGGCGACGGACCGGCCCGCGCCGCCCCAGCCGACGCGGACGCGGAAGCCCCCTCCGGCGGCGGAGAGTTCACATGCCCCGCCGGAAGATCCGGAGAGCCCACGGGGCACCGGCGGGACGGCGGACGGAGCGGAAGAGGGCGCGGCGGACGGCGCCGGGGACGCGGCGCAGGAGAGCCCCGCGGCGGGCGCGACGGGGGACGTGCAGACGTATCCGGTGGCCGGCGGGCGGGTGACGTTCGAGATGGCCCCGGACGCGGCGGAGCTGGTCTCGGCGACGCCGGAGGCGGGCTGGCAGATGCAGGCGTGGGAGCAGACCACGTGGATCCGCGTCGACTTCGTCGCGCAGGACCGGCGGACATCGGTGATCTGCACGTGGCACGACGGCGCGCCGCGGGTCGAGACGAACGACTACGCGACCTGACGGCCCCGCGGCCGTTCGGCTACGAGAACACCTCGGGCGGCGGCGCCGGCGACTCGGCCGCCGTGGCGTCGGTCACCGGGCGGGCCCCGGCGGCGAAGTCCCGGAGCGCGCGGCCGTGTTCGACGCGGCCGGGCTGCGGGTCGGTGGCCGCCCGGCGGGTCAGTTCGGCGACCGGCAGCGGGACGGCGGAGGCGAGGAGCACGGCGTTGCCGAAGCGCCGTCCGCGCCAGACGGCGGGAGCGGCGATGAGGCACAGCTCGGGGAAGACCGCTGCGGCGGTGGCGGTCTGGCCCCGCAGATACGCGAGGGGCGGCCCGTCGGCGAGGTTGGCGGCGTAGAAGCCGCCGGGGCGCAGCACCCGGCGCACCTCCTGCAGGAACTCCGTGGTCGTCAGGTGCGCGGGCGTGCGCGCGACGTGGAAGACGTCGCCGATGACCAGGTCGGCCCAGTCCTCCGGCATTCTGGCGAGCACGGCGCGGGCGTCCCCGTGCCGCACCCGGATGCGGGCCCGCTCGGGCAGGGGCAGGTCGGCGCGTATCAGCGCGGTGAGCCGGGCGTCGATCTCGACGGCCTGCTGGACGGAGCGGGGACGGGTGGCGGCGACGTAGCGCGGGAGGGTGAGGGCGCCGCCGCCGAGGTGCAGGACCTGCACGGGGCGGCCGGCGGGGGCGACGAGGTCGGCGGCGTGGCCGAGGCGGCGCTGGTACTCGAACTCCAGGTGCGCGGGGTCGTCGAGGTCGACGTGGGACTGCGGGGCACCGTCGAGGAGCAGCATCCAGGCGCGCGGCCGGTCGGGGTCGGGGCGCAGTTCGGCGGTGCCGCCGTCCACGTCCACCACGACGGGACTGCGCCCGCCGCGCGACCTCTGCCTGGCCACGCGCCCAGTATCCCCCGCCCCGGCCGGCGGCGCGCCCCGCGGGGGTGCGGGGCGGCGGGACCGGCGGCTCGGTGGCGGGACACCTGCGGCTCAGAAGCGGTCGGCGGCCTCGATGGTGCGGGCCGCCTCGCACAGCGCCGCCGCCAGCGGCACCGGGTCCGTCACGGTCGACTCCGCCTCCTCCGGCGGCACGAGCCAGCACGTGCCCGCCACCGGCGGCGCGGCGGGCCCGCGCCGCCGGTGCAGCGTCGGGGTGCACGCGCTCCCGGGCAGGTCCCAGCGCGCCGCCGTGCCGGGCGGCACCAGGAAGCCGAGGGTGTCGACGCCTCCGTCGTGCAGCACGGGCCCGACGGCCGTGCGCAGCCGGAGGATCGCGAGCGCTTCGAAACCGTGCCTGGCCGGGACGGTGACCAGGTCACACGGGCCCGCGGCGGCCCTGGTACCGACTGTGGTCTCTCTGCCGGTGTCCGGCACAGGAACCCCTCCTCCTCCAGTCCCCGTTCGTCGTTCCCCCGGTTCTCCGCACATCCAACGCCCCGAACGCGTCAACGGCACGGGTCGAAGAAGGCGCAAAGGATGGCGTTTTATGGCGTATCGGGGGCGGCGGCGCGCGCGGGTCGGCAGACTCACCGTTGCGGCGCACGCACCGTGGGTGCGGTCGCGCCGCGGCGCGGCACCGGCCGTCGCGGCGACGGCCGCAGGCCGGGCGCCGCGGCACAGTCGTAGTCGAGGAGCATCTGAGAGGAACAGCGGACGTGGCCGCCCCACCCGACCGATTGCGCCCCAACCGCGCCTTCCGCAGGCTGCGCGGCAGCCGCTCCCCGGGCGAGTTCGCCGCCGCGGTGCGGCGGGCCGCGCGGGAGATCGGCGAACAGGTCTCGTGTGACGCGCGCTACGTGGGCCGCGTGGAGTCCGGCGAGATCCGGTGCCCGAACTACGCGTACGAACGCGTGTTCCTGCACATGTTCCCCGGCCGCTCGCTGGACGATCTGGGCTTCGAGCCGCGGGCGGCGGTACGGGGCCGAAGGGCGCGCGGCGGCGACAATGCGCCCCCGCGTACGTCCGTACGCCCCACGCCCTCCGGGGCGCCCGCGCCGCCCGCCCCCGCGGGCGATCCCCCGCCACCGCTCCCGCCCTTCCCGGCGCTCCCGCCGGCCCGCGACCGTATGCCCGAGTTCCCCGCCGCCGCGGTGGCCGAGGCGGTACGCCGCATCCGGCTGCACGACGACCGGCACGGCGCCGACGACCTCTACGCCCGCGCCGGCTGCACCCTGCGCAGCGCCCGCGCCCTGCTCCAGCAGAACGCGCCGCCCCCCGGCTCCGACGCCGAAGGGCTGCACGCCGCGGCGGGGGAGCTGGCCCTGTCCGTCGGCTGGCTGGCGCACGACTCCGGCCGCTACGCCGACGCCCGCTCGCACTACGCCGAGGCCCTCGCCACCGCCCGGCTCGCCGACGACCCCGCCCTGGAGGCGCACGCCTTCTCCAACACCGCGTTCCTGGCCCGCGACACCGGCCGCGCCCACGAGGCCGTACGCGCCGCCCAGGCCGGCCGCCGGGCCGCCGCCGCGCTCGGCTGCGACCTGCTGCGCTCGCTGCTCGCCGCCCGCGAGGCCGGCGGCTGGGCGCTGCTCGGCGACCGCACCGCGACCCGCCAGGCGCTGACCGCGGCCTCCGACCTGTTCGCCCGGGGCACGCCGGACGACGGCCCGGAGTGGATGTCGTTCTACGGGGAGGCCGAACTGGCCGGGCTGGAGGCACAGTGCTGGGCGGCGCTCGGCGACCACCACCGAGCCGCCGAGTGCGCCCGCCGCGCCGTACTCCTCCAGGACCCGCACTTCACCCGCAACACCGCCCTGTTCACCGCGGAGCTGGCTGAAAACCTCGCGGCCACCGGCCGCCCCGACGAGGCCGCCGCCGCGGGCACCAGAGCGGTCGCGCTCCTGGGCGACGTGCGCTCAGCGCGCGTACGGGCCATGCTCGACGCCACCGCGGAACGGCTGCGGCACTGGTCCGGCAGCACCGAGGTCCGGGTCTTTCTCACGAACCTGGGACCGGTTTCAGCCTGATCCGGCTGCACGGGGCAACCTTTCCGGATCATTCAGCGTCTTTCTGGCTCCCTCCTCCATTCGGCGGACGGGATATACACCGTGCAGTGGGCTGACGTACACCGTACGGTTGACCGTGGGCCACGTGGGGCGGCCCGCAGCGGGGAAGCGGAGACGGAGTGCCTGGACCATGCGACTGAGGCAGCGTTGGTGGACGGAGCTGTTGCTCGTCGTCGTGGTGTACATGGCGTACTCGGCCGGAAGACTTCTGGCCCGCGGCGACGTGGCCATGGCCGTCGACAACGGCCTGGCGCTGCTCGACATCGAGAAGACGCTGCACCTCAACTTCGAGGACCCGCTCAACAGACTCTTCACCGCACACGCGGTGCTCGGCGTCCCCGCCGACTTCATCTACGCGTCCCTGCACTACCTCGTCACGCCCGTGGTCCTGGTCTGGGTCTGGCTCCGCCACCGCGCGCACTACCGGCGCTACCGCACCTGGCTGCTGCTCTCCACCGTCGTCGCCCTCGTCGGCTTCATCCTCATGCCGACCTGCCCGCCGCGGCTGCTGGACCCCGCGTACGGGTTCGTCGACACCATGGCGCAGTACTCCTCGTACGGCTGGTGGGGCGGCGAGGCGAGCGCACCCCGCGGCCTGGGCGGGCTGACCAACCAGTACGCGGCGATGCCCAGCCTGCACGTGGGCTGGGCGCTGTGGTGCGCGGTGGTGCTGTGGCGGCACGCGCCGCACACGCCGGTACGGCTGCTGGGCGTCGCCTACCCGCTCATCACCACCATCGTGGTCATGGGCACCGCCAACCACTACTTCCTCGACGCCGTCGCCGGCGCCGCCGTCATGGGCCTCGGCTGGCTCCTGCTGCGCCCGTCGCTGGGCGTGGCCGACGGCATCCGCCGCCGGGTCTACCGCCTGGGCTCCCGCATCGGCAGCGGCACGCGCGCGGGCTCCGGCGTGGTGGCCGCGGGCGGCCCGCGGACCGACGGCGCGGACGACGACGAGGTACCGGGGGACGACCGCGTTCCGGAGAAGGTCCGCACGGGTGCGGGCGGCGGCGTCCCGGGCGAGGACCCGGACACGCCCCACATCCCGGGCCAGCGCGCCGGCCACGACAACCCGGCCTCCGACGACCCGCCGGCACCGTCGGGCGGCAGACGTGCGCCGGTGGAACAGCGCGGCGGCGCGGCACAGGTGATGTGCCGGAGGCTGGCGTACTGACCGCGGGCTGACCCGGCGGGCGCGGCGTCCGGCGCGCCGCCGGCTCCGGAGCCCGTACGCGACCGCCTGCCGGCGGGGCACACCGTTCGAACCGGCCGGCCACCTGACGCACCCGCCCGGCGCATGCCCCGCCCCGGCCCCGGTGTCGGTGGGTCGTGCCAGACTGCGGCGCGTGGAACGTACGACCGCTACCGGCGACTTGACCCCCGCCGGCACCCGCCCGGCGGAGCACGGGACCGCCGCGGCTCCGGCGCCCGCGCTGCGCCGCCGGCTCGACGCGCTGCGCGGCGCGGACGTGCAGCCGCGCGCCCTGGACGCGCGGGCCCTGGCCACCCTGGCGGCCAACCCCGGGTGCCGCCGCCGGACGCTGCTGGACGGCGCCGGAATCGACAAGGGCGCGCTCGCCGAGGCGCTGGGCAGACCGGCGCCGTTCGGCCAGTCGCAGTTCGCGTTCGCCCGCGGCAACGCCTTCGAGGCCCGCATCACCGCCGACGAGGGCGCCGAGTTGCTGAGCCTCCTCGCCGAGCGGACCGGCCTGACCCCGCCGGAGCCCGCCGCGGTCCACGTCCCCGACCTCGCCGCCCCCGGCCCCCGCGGACGCACGGAACGCACCCGGCTCGCCCTCGCCGAGGCGGTGGCGGCGGGCGGGTGGACGCTGCTGCGGCACCCGATGGTCAGCCTGGAGGTGGCGGGCGCGCCGGTCCACCTGGAGCCGGACGCGGCGGTCGTCGGGCCGGACGGACGCTGCACGGTGGTCGAGATCAAGTCCTTCCCGATCCTCGACGGCGCGGCCGATCCGGCGAAGGTGGGTGCGGCGGCCCGGCAGGCGGCGGTGTACGTGCTGGCGCTGCAGCCGCACTGCGAGGTCCACGACGACGTGCTGCTGGTGTGCCCCAAGGACTTCTCCAACCAGCCGGTCGCCGAACCCGTCGACGTGCGCAGGCAACTGGCCGCCACCCGCCGCCAGCTCGCACGCCTGACCCGCCTGGAGGCCATCGCCGCCGCCCTGCCGGCGGACCTGGCCCTGGACGTCCGCCAGCCACCGCCGCGCCTCACCGCGGCGGTGGAGGCCGTGGACGCCGCGTACGCGCCCGAGTGCCTGGCGGCCTGCGAACTGGCGTTCCACTGCCGCGCGCGGGCCCGCGAGCGGGGGGAGGTGACGGCTCTGGGCCGCGGCGTCCGCGCCGAGCTGGGCGGTCTGCGCACGGTGGACGAGGTGGTGACGGCGGCGTGGGGCCCGGCGGCGCCGACCGCGCGGTCCGCGGGAGCGGACGCCGGAGCGGAGCCGGAGTCCGCGGGCGTCACGGGGGCGGGTTCGGCGGAGGACCCCGCCGTCGTCGCGCTGCGGCGGGCCGCGGTCCTGCGGGCGGAGGCGCTGTCCGCGGCGGGCGCGGCGCCGGGTGACGAGCCCGTTGCGCCCGCCTCCGCGCCGCAGGCGGGCGGTGGAGCCGCGTGAGTCTGATGGTCACCCTCGCGCGGGCGGAGGCCGTGGTCGCCGGGCGGGCCACCCCGCTCGCGACGGTACGGCACCGGCACCTGTCCGACCGCCCGCTCGTCCTCGTCCCGATGACCGCCGCCGGCGAGGCCGCCGCCCCGCTCGGCGCGCTCGTCGGCCGCGACCGCGACCGGCCGCGCCTGCTTGCCGTACCGCAGCCGCGCGACCGCGACCTGCGGTTCGCCTTCCTGGCGGAGCTGGCGGCCGAAGTGCTGCCGTATATCGAGTCGTACGCGGAGGACGAGGACACGGCGGATGCGGCGGACACACCGGGCACGGGCGACGCGCCGGGCGCGGCGGACGGCGAAGCCCCCGCGGAGCCCTGCGCCGACGCCGCGCAGCTCCTCGTGCCCAGCCGCGCCGGCGTCGAGTACGTGCGCCTCCTCGGCCGCTCCATGCGCTTCCGCAGGACCGCCGAGGACGATCCCGGCACCCCGCACCCCGCGCCCCCGCGCGTGCCGCTCCTCGGCCGCTGGCTGTCGCACTACGGCGAACGGGCACGCGTGCCCGGCTCCTCGCTGCTGCTGTCGGCGACCGACCTGCTCGCCCGGCACTGGGCCACCGGCCAGAGCACCGTCGAGGACCAGCACCTCGGCGCGCTGCTCGCCTGGATCACGGACGGCGCCGAAGCCGCGGAGCGCGCGGAGACCGGCCGCGACGCCGAGGGGCACCTGCTCGTGCCCCCGGCGGGACCCGCCACCGACCCCGCGTTCGACAACCGCCTCCTCGCCCCCGCCATGGCCCGCTTCGACCGCGCCCGCGCCGACGGCGACGCCGCCGCTGCACGGACGGCGCGGGAGGCCGTCGCACGGCTCGTGGAAAGCCGGCTGCGGCCCACGTGGGAAGCGGTGTGGCGGTCGTACGATCTGCTGCGTGCCCTGCCCGCGGGCGCGCACGTGCCGGACCGGTGGCTCGGGGACAGGTGGTCGTTCACCGCCCACCGCGACCGGCTGCGCGCCGGCGAGCCGCCCCAGCCACGGCGCGACGACGCCGTGACCGCCGCCCGCAAGCTGGCCCAGCGCGAGCGCGCGCTCGTCGAACTGGAGGCCCAGGAGGCGCTGGACGACCCGCTGACGATGGCGGAGCGGCGGCTCGCGGGGCAGGCGTTCGTGTGCCGTACGGAGTCGGTGGAGATGGCGTACTCCGAGGGCCGCCGCCCGATGCCCCGGCCGCTGGTCACCGTCGTCACCGACGACGAACCGCATGTGGAGGACGGCGCCAAGGTCCACCGCGAGCTGCCCGGCGGGCGCACGCAGCGCGCGCTGGTCGCCGGGTTCGGTCAGGGGCGGGTGACGGTGCAGTTGCAGGACGGCATGGGCCGCTCGCGGACCCCGGCGGAGGGCTCGGTGCCGGAGCCGGGTGACCGGGTGGTGTGGACGCTCTTCGAGCACTCGGCCCGCCGCGGCCCGGCGCTGCCGGAGCCGGAGGACACCCCGTGGACCCACGGCAGCCCGGCGGGGCGCGTCGCGGAGGAGCCGGACCGGGTGACGGCGGAGGACTTCCTGTGACGGCGGAACCGACGACGGAGCCGGAGACGGAGCCGGAAACGGCGCCGGGGGCGGCATCGGGGAGGGAGCCGGGGACGGGCGCGTCCGGGCCCGGAACCGCGGCCTGCGGCCCGCGGCCCGGCACCGCGGAGTCCTCCGACCCCGCCACCGCCGCCCGTCTCGCCACCGAGGCCATCCTCCGCGACACCCTCGACGGCCCGTCGCGCGGCGTCCTCGTCGACTCCCCGCCCGGCGCGGGCAAGTCCACCCTCGTCGTGCGCGCCGCCCGCGAACTGGCCGCCGCCGGCCGCCGGCTCGTCCTCGTGGCCCAGACCAACGCGCAGGTCGACGACCTCGTCGACCGCCTCGCCCGGGAGCAGCCCGATCTGCCCGTGGGGCGGCTGCACAGCAGCGACCCCCGGCCGTACGACCCCGTGCTCGACGGCCACGAGTGCGTGCGCACCGCCACGAGCCTCTCCGGTCTGGCCGGCCTCGACGTCGTCGCCTCCACCGCCGCGAAGTGGGCCTACGTCGCCGCGGCCCGGGCGAAGCAGGGCACCGGCGCCGAGCGCTGGGAGCACGCCATCGTGGACGAGGCGTACCAGATGCGCTCCGACGCGCTGCTCGCCGTCGGCGGACTCTTCGAGCGCGCGCTGTTCGTCGGCGATCCCGGGCAGCTCGACCCGTTCAGCGCGGTGGGCGCCGAGCAGTGGTCGGGGCTGGCCTGGGATCCGGCGGCCAGCGCGGTGACGACGCTGCTGGCGCACCACCCCGGGCTGCCGCAGCACCGGCTGCCGGTGTCCTGGCGGCTGCCGGCGTCGGCCGCGCCGCTGGTGTCGCGGGCCTTCTACCCCTTCACGCCGTTCCGCAGCGGTACGGGCCCGGGTGAGCGGCGGCTGAGGTTCGCGAAGCGGTCCGACGGGTCGGGCGCCGACCGGGTGCTGGACGAGGCGGCGGCGAGCGGCTGGGGGCTGCTGGAGCTGCCCGCGGCGCACACGCCGCGGACCGACCCGGCGGCGGTGGCGACGGTGGCGCAGGTCGTACGGCGGCTGCTGGAGCGGGACGGTACGACGGCCTCGGAGCGCGGCGAGGGAGCGCTGACGGCGGACCGGGTCGCCGTCGGCACGGCGCACCGGGACCAGGCCGCGGCGGTCCGGGCCGCGCTCGCGCGGGCGCTGCCCGCGCAGGCGGCGGACGCGGTGACGGTGGACACGGCCAACCGGCTGCAGGGCATGGAGTTCGACGTCACGGTGGTGCTCCACCCGCTCTCCGGCAGGCCGGACGCGACGGCGTTCCACCTGGAGACCGGGCGGCTGTGCGTGCTCGCCTCGCGGCACCGGCACGCGTGCGTCGTGGTGTGCCGGGCGGGCGTGCCGGAGCTGCTGGACGAGCACCCGTCGACGGAACCGGTGCAGCTCGGCGCGGCGGTGAAGTTCCCGGACGGCTGGGAGGCCCACCAGGCGGTGCTGGCGCATCTGGCGGACCATCGCGTACGGGCGTGAGCGCCCGGCGCGGCACAGGTCCGTACGGGCGGTCCTGCGGGGCGGCACGGTGGCGGGGTTGCGCGGCGGGGGAGAATGGGCGGCGGCCCAAGGCGAGTGGAGGACCTTTATGACGGAGCCGGAACCGGCTCGGCCAGGCCGGACGGAGCAGCGGCGCACCCCGCGCCGGCCCGCCGCGCTGCTCTTCGAGCCGCCGCTCGCGGAGCCCGACCCCGAGCATTTCTTCGGCCTGGAGTCGCTGGAGGACCCCCGCGAGCTGCTGGCCCGCGCCACCGACCTCACGCTGGCCTTCCGGGCGGCGACCGACCGGGCCATCGAGTACCAGGCGATGGCGGCGGCGCAGCTCGCCGACCCCAAGCGGTTCGACCGGCTGACGCCCGCGGCGATCGCGGAGCGGGCGGACTGGACGGAGGACTACGCGAAGCGGATGGTCGAGTTCGGCCGCGACCTCCTCGCGGGCGGCGGCGCCGGGTCGCCCTCGGAGACGTAGCACGCGCGGCCGGCGGTGTGCGGGCCCGCGCCGGCGGCTCCGGAATACCGATTTTCGATCTCCGGGGCCCGGGTGCTAAGGTCGTCCCTGTCGACAGGCGCCGTTAGCTCAGTTGGTTAGAGCAGCTGACTCTTAATCAGCGGGTCCGGGGTTCGAGTCCCTGACGGCGTACAGCAGCAGGACCGTCGACCCGGGCGCTTTCGGATCTCCGAAGGCGCCCGGTCCGCTTTTCCGCCCGGTTCCCGGCGCGGGAGAGCATCCCGTCGGCAGCGGACCCCGGGCCCGGAAGCGCCGCGTCTCACCCACGCCCCGGGTCCCGTTCGACCCGTACGCCCCAGCCTCCTTCCGCGGTCCGCCCGGTCACCTCCACCCGCACGCCCTCGCGCCTGAGGCGCAGGCTCTCGCCCGCCCCCAGCGGGGCGTCGGCGAGCGGCGGGTAGACGGAGGTGTCGTGGCAGGCCGCGGAGCGCGGGTGGCCGTCGACGACCTCGACGGGGCCGCCGCCGGAGTCGGTGCCGGTGTGGACGCGGTAGACGAGGACGCCCTCGGTGCAGGCGTGCCGGTCGTTGGCGTACCGGCCGCGGGCCTCCACGGCGACGGCGCTGGTGGCGCCGGTGGGCACGACGACCAGCCGGGTGTCACGCCGCAGGACCGCCGCGCCCTTGCCGTTCTCCCGCGCACCTCCCGGATCCTGGATCCCTCCCGTGCCTCTGCGCCTTCGCACCTCCTCCGCCCCGTTCTCCGCTTGCGTCTCCGTGGTTCCGTGCGGGGGCGTGCGCGGGCTCGCGGGGGCGGACAGCGCGTGCAGCGTGAAGCGGTCCGTCCCGGGGCCGTCGGCGCAGCCGACCTGGTCGTCGCCCAGCCAGCCGAGTTTCCACTTGTGCCAGCCGAAGGGGTCGGGTGCCAGCCCGAACTGGCTGCCCATGAGGTCCCAGTCGCCGACATGGGTGTCCCAGTCGGCCCTGCCGTCGGCCGGGCGGTGGTAGAGGTCGGGCAGGTCGAAGACATGGCCGGTCTCGTGGGCCAGGACGTTGCGGTCGGGCGGGTGCTGCTCGAAGACGGTGACGATGCGGTGCAGGTCGGTACCGTCCGCACGCATCGGGCTTTCGAAGTTGACCACCTTGGTGGCATCGGAATCCACGCCGGGGGCGTCGGGGTCGGCGACAAGATAGATCACGTCATAGTCACGAAAATTCACCTTCCGATCGGATGCGGACACCGCATCGGTCAGGAACCGACTGCGGGCCGCCGGGTCCCAGTCCCGGGCGATGCCGTACGACAAGGAGTCCGACGGCATGCGTATCCAGCGCTCGCGCGCGTCGACCCGGAGCCGGAACCGGCCGTAGGAGGCTCGCTCGAAGAAATCCGCGGTGGCCGGGAAGTGGTCCCCGGTCAGCTCGTCCGGGGAGGTCAGCGGCTCCGAATCGGGGAAGGAGAGAAACACCATCACCGCGTCGAGCTTCTTTTCCGGCCGCGGGTAGGCCGGGTCCCAGCCGGCCACCCCCTCGGAGTGGTGGGCGGCGGTGCGCTCCAGCGCACAGGGGTGGCCGGGCTGGGCGCCGACCGGATCGGCGATGAGGGAGGTGGCCATGACGGCGGACAGCGAGGTGGCCACGGCGGCGGCCCGGTGCAACGCGCGCGACTGGTCCTGTTCCCCAGGGGGTATGGATGGGTGGGCCACATCGACCTCATCGGCTCGGAAGAGTAGCGAACACAGCCCACTTTGTTCGTGTTTCTTCCCGCCCGTCCTGTTCCAGTGCCCCACACGGGTGACGCCGGGGCTGGACGAGAGGGGAGATCAGGAGCATGTGCGGGTAACACAAAGTCACATCTGGTCATTCGCCCGGCAGGAGGCGGCCATGTGCGATCACTCCCGGCCTCATCCGGCTCAGCGCTTTCCGCGCCGTTGCGGCGTCACTGGATCGACACAGCCGGTAGCCCTATGATCGGGCACATTTCCAGCGCTGTGGCTCTGCAGCGGCGGAGCCGAGCGGTCCCCACGGGCGGGAGCGAGCGGTGAGCGTATCTCTCGAAGGGCCGGGCTGCGGGCCCGGGACCTCACTCCAGGCGGTCACGGAACGTCACCTTCCCGCGGGCGCGCCCGTGGACGACTTCCGCGCCGCGTTCGACGGGGCGCAGCTCGCGATGGCGGTCGTGGGCGGAGACGGCCTCGTCCGGGCCGCGAACAGCCGGATGCTGGAGCTGGTCGGCGCCGGCGAGGGCGGCCTGGCGGGCGCCTCGGCCGCGGAGCTGACCGGGCTGCGGGACGAGCCGTGGAGCTGGGCCGGCTTCGTGGACGTGCTGCAGGGCCGGCGCGCCTCGCTGCGCTGTACGCGGCGGATGAAGGACGGGGAGGGCCGCTCGCTGTCGGTCGAGATGACCCTCACGCCCCTGTCCGGCGGGCGGGCGCTGCTGTCGCTGACGGACGTCACCGAACAGCGCGAGCTGCGCGCGAAGCTGCGCCATCTGAAGATGCACGACCCGGTGACCCGGCTGCCGAACCGGGAGCTGTTCTTCGAGCGGCTCACCGGCGCGCTGCAGGAGGCCCGGCAGGCCGAGGAGCCCGCGGCAGAGCACGGCGGCGCGGGCCGGGGCCGCGGGCAGGGCCGGGCGCGTACGCGCTCGCAGGCGCCGCCGCCGGGGGCGCCGGGACGCGTCGGGCTGGCGTACCTCGACCTCGACGGCTTCAAGGCGGTCAACGACACCCTCGGCCACCGCGTGGGCGACCGGCTGCTCGCCGCCGTCGCCCGCCGGCTGGTGGCCTGCACCGCGGAGGCGGGCAAGGCCGAGAAGCACGGCATCACGGTCGCCCGGCTCGGCGGGGACGAGTTCGCGGTGCTGGTGGCCCGCTCCGCGGGCACGGAGCAGCTCGGGGAGCTGGCGCAGCGGCTCCTCGACGCGCTTCAGGAGCCGTTCGACCTCGCCGGGCAGCGCCTCGCCGTCTCGGCGAGCATCGGCGTCGTCGAGCGCGCCGCCAGCGGGCAGACGGCGACGGCGCTGATGCAGGCCGCCGACACCACGCTGTACTGGGCGAAGGCCGACGGCAAGGCCCGCTGGACCCTCTTCGACCCCGAGCGCAACGCTCACCGGATGACCCGGCAGGCGCTGTCCTCGACGCTGCGCCCGGCCATCGAGCGCGACGAGTTCACGCTCGACTACCAGCCGCTGATCGACCTCGGCGACGGCAGCGTGCGCGGCGTGGAGGCGCTGGTGCGCTGGCAGCACCCGAAGCTCGGCACGCTGACGCCGAATCGGTTCATCGGACTGGCCGAGGAGAACGGCGCGATCGTGCCGCTGGGCCGCTGGGTGCTCGCCACCGCCTGCCGCGGCGCCGCCGGCTGGCGCCGGCTGCGCCCCGCCGACCCCGTGTTCGTCAGCGTCAACGTCGCCGTGCGGCAGGTGTGGGACTCCGACCTGGTCGCCGATGTCGCGCAGATCCTGGAGGAGACGGGCCTGCCGCCGCGGCTGCTGCAACTGGAGCTGACGGAGTCCGCGGTGATGGGCTCGGCGGGCCGCCCGCTCCAGGCGCTCCAGGAGCTGAGCGAGATGGGCGTCGGCATCGCCATCGACGACTTCGGCACCGGCTACTCCAACCTCGCCTACCTCAGCCGGCTGCCGGTGTCCGCGCTGAAGCTCGACGGATCGTTCGTCCGGGGCTTCAGTTCCGCGGAACACCCGAGTCCGGCGGACGAGACGATCGTCGAGGCGCTGGTCGACCTGGCGCACCGGCTGGGCATCAGCGTCACCGCGGAGTGCGTGGAGAGCGGCGAGCAGGCCGAGCGGCTGCGCCGGATCGGCTGCGACACGGCGCAGGGCTGGTTCTACTCCCGGGCCGTGCCGGAGGAGCGGGTGGCGCGGCTGCTGTAGGACGGCCGGAGGGCGTCGCCTTCCGGCCGTCGCGTACCCGTCGCGTGCGTCCGCGCCCCCGGCGCGTACGCCTCCGAAACCGGCGCCTGCGCCCCCGGACGCGGGCCCGCCGTCAGCTCCCCGACGGCTCGCCGAAGAGCCGTCCCAGCGCCGGTTGCGCCGTCCGGCGGCCCAGCAGGCGCAGGCCCTCCCAGACGGTGACCTGGTTCGCCGTGAGCACCGGCTTGCCGAGCGCGGCCTCCACCTCCGCGACGTACGCCGCCGTGTGCAGCGCCGTGTCCGGAAGCAGTACCGCCTCCGCCTCCGGGTGGTCGCCTCCGCGGGCCAGCGCCAGCACCTCGTCCCGGCCCCAGGTGCCCACCTCGGCGGCGGTGATGATCCCGCTGCCGCGAGTCGAGGTGACCTCGGCGCCGGCCGCCTTGAGGAACACGGCGAACAGGTCCGCCACGTCCTCCGGGTACGTCGCCGCCACCGCCACCCGGCGCACCCCCAGGTCCGCCACCGCGTGCGCGAAGGCGAACGACGTGCTGGAGGCGGGCAGCCCCGCGGTCTCGGAGAGCTCGGCCACCTGCCGCGCCGCGCCCTCCGGCCCGTAGACGAAGCTGGCGCTGGTGCACGCCCAGACCACCGCCTGCGCGCCCTGGGCCTTCAGCTCCTCGACGCCGGCGGCCAGCCGGGCCGCGGAGCCCATCTCCAGCAACGCGTCGACGCGGTGTGCGTCCTCGCCGATGTCGGTGTGGACCAGCGGCAGCGCCGTGCCGCCGCCGAGCATGTCCTGGATGCGCGGGTAGTCGTCCTCGGCCGAGTACCCGGGGTAGAGGAAACCGACGGTCGCGGTCGCCTTGGCGGTCTGCTGCACACTGCCTCCGTCCTGCGTGAACGTGCTTCCGCCGGCGTGGGCACTCCCCCACGCCGGGGTTCCGGTGTTCCGCGCCGGCCTACGCCGGCCACTGCCCGGGTTCGTCCGGCCGCAGCGGCTCCGACGCGTCCGCCGCGTCGGCGTCCTGCGCCTGGGCCGAGCCGGCCAGCGCCGCCTCCGGCGGCGGCGGTCCGGGCAGGTCCACCGGCGGCGGCACCTCGGCGGACCGCCCCGGCTGTTCCGCCGACAGCACCGTGATGTCGGGGAGCACCGTGGCGTCCGGCGGCGCCATCGACGCCCAGCCGAGCCGCGCCGAGGGGTCCAGCAGCGCCTGGTAGGGGCCCACGGCGTCCTTGCCGATGCGCTGCAGCGCGGCCCAGACCGTGACCTGGTTCGCCGAGAGCACCGGCATCCGCAGCTCCGCTTCGAGCTGGGGGATGACGTCGTACGTCGGGAGGTTGGTGCAACTGATGAAGAGCGCGTCCGGGGAGCCGTGCGCGACGGCGATCCGCGCCATGTCGACGACCTCCCGGTACGGCACCCGCCAGATGTGCCGGGTCAGGCCGAGGTTGGCCCGTCCCGTGACCTCGATGCCCCCTTCTTCGAGAAACTCCTCCAGTGCTCCGGTGACGGACGGCGTGTAGGGCGTCACGATGGCGGCGCGGCGCGCGCCGATCTCGTTCAGCGCGGCGAGCATGGCCCCGGACGTCGTCAGCGACGGCACGGCGGCGGCGGAGGACATGGCGGCGGTCATGGCGCGCTCGCCCATGCGGCCGTCGGCGAAGCTGCCGGACGCACAGGCGTAGGCGATGACCTCGGGCGAGACGGCGGTCAGGGCGCGCACCGCCTCGCGGAGTGTCTGGTGCTCACTCACGAGTCTGGCCAGATCGAGGCTGACCTCGACCGGGACGTAGGGGGTACGTGTCAGATGCAGGGACACGTCGTCCGGCACCCACCGCCAGAGCTCGCGGTCGAGCGCAAAGTCAAAAGGGGCTACGACACCCACACCACGCTGTGGCTGTGGTCCGCCCAGAAAAGAGACGTCCATGAGGATGCCCCGTTCGTACGGAGGGCTGGGGGAAGGTGGATCATCTGGAGCAGCCGGTGAGCGACCGGGACGCAGTGACAGATGCGGTTATTGACGAAGGTAGAGGCACACCCCTAGCGTGGTCAATCCTCGCATCTCCGACGTTTTTCCGCCTTGTCATTCAGGCTACATCCAGTACTGCGATCCAGTACTGCGGACCATTGCAGCAGCGCCACATTGCGGGACGGTTTCCTTCCTATGTCCGATATCCGCGTGCTCGTCCTCGACGACGATCCGCCCCCTGACCTGGAACGACTCCGGGGACGGGCCCAAGTGATCAGCACGGACGAGGACGGGCTCGCCGAGCTGCTGCCCTCCGCCGACGTGGTGCTGGTGTGGGACTTCACCTCGCACGCGGTGCGCAGAGCATGGCCGGGATCCGGCCCACGGCCCCGCTGGGTGCACACCCCGAGCGCCGGCGTCGACCACGTGCTCTCCCCCGAGCTCGCGGCCTCCGACACGGTGCTGACCAACGCCCGCGGGATCTTCGACCGGCCCATCGCGGAGTACGTGGCCGGGCTGGTGCTGGCGATGGCCAAGGACCTGCCCGGCACCTGGGAGCGGCAGCGGCAGCGCCGCTGGCAGCACCGCGAGACGCTGAGGCTGGCGGGAACCCGGGCGGTGGTCGTGGGCGCGGGGCCGATCGGGCGGGCCATCGCGGAGACGCTCGGCTGCCTGGACGTGCGTACGGAACTGGTGGGCCGGACCGCGCGTGACGGCGTACGCGGTCAGGCGGAGCTGCCGGCGCTGCTGGTGCAGGCCGACTGGGTGGTCTGCGCGGCGCCGCTGACGGCGGAGACCCGCGGGATGTTCGGCAGCGAGGCGTTCGCGGCGATGCCGGACCGGGCCCGGTTCATCAACGTCGGCCGCGGTCCGCTGGTGGACACCACGGCGCTGGTCGCGGCGCTGGAGCAGCAGGAGATCGCGGCGGCGGCGCTGGACGTCTTCGAGAACGAGCCGCTGGCGCCCGAGGACCCGCTGTGGCAGGTGCCCGGCCTGTTCGTCTCGCCGCACATGAGCGGCGACACCGTCGGCTGGCGCAGGGACCTGTCGGAGCAGTTCCTGGAGCTGTTCGACCTGTGGGAGGCGGGCCGGCCGCTCTTCAACGTCGTGGACAAACAGGTCGGGTACGTGCGGTGACGGAGAATCCGGCGGAGACGCTGACGGACGAGCGAGGAGGAGGCGGGATGGCGGGGAGTACGGATCCGGCGGATCTCACGGCGGTGGAGCTGCTGCGCGGCTACCGGTCCGGCGAGTTGTCGCCCGTCGAGGCCACCCGCGCGGCGCTGGCGCGCGCGGCACGGGCGCAGGAGCTGACCAACGCCTTCGTCACCTTCGACGACGCCGTACGGGACGCCGCGCTCGCCCGCGCGGAGGCGTCCGCGCGGCGCTGGCAGCGCGGGGAGCCCGCCGGGCTGCTCGACGGCGTGCCGGTGACCGTCAAGGACATGATCCTGCAGCGCGGCACCCCGACGCTGCGCGGCTCCAGGCTCGTCGATCCGGACCGCGACTGGGACGAGGACGGGCCCTCCGTGGCCCGGCTGCGGGAGCACGGGGCGGTCTTCCTCGGCAAGACCACGACGCCCGAGTTCGGCTGGAAGGGGACCACGGACAGCCCGCTGAGCGGGGTCACCGCCAATCCGTACGACACGGGCCGCACCACCGGCGGCTCCAGCGGCGGCAGCGCGGCGGCGGTGGCGCTGGGCGCGGGACCGCTCAGCCTGGGCACCGACGGCGGCGGCTCGGTGCGGATCCCGGCGGCGTTCTGCGGGATCGTCGCGCTGAAGGCGACGTACGGGCGGGTGCCGCTGTATCCGGCGAGCCCGTTCGGCACGCTCGCGCACGTCGGGCCGATGACCCGGGACGTCCGGGACACGGCGCTGATGATGGACGTGATCAGTGACGCGGACCCGCGGGACTGGTCGCAGCTCGGCCCGCCCCCGGGCGGCTTCGTCGACGCCCTGGACGGGGCGGCCGACGGCGTGCGGGGGCTGCGGGTGGCGTACAGCGCGTCGTTCGGCGGGCAGGTGGCCGTCGACCGGCAGGTGGCCACGGTGGTACGGGCCGCGGTGGAGCGCCTCTCCGACCTGGGCGCGTACGTGGAGGAGGCCGACCCGCGGCTGTGCGAGGGGCTCGCCGCCTGCCAGGAGGCCTTCCACACGCTGTGGTTCAGCGGCGCCGCGCGGGTGGTGCAGCCGTACGGTCCCACGGCCAAAGAGCTGATGGACCCGGGGCTCGCGGAGATCGTGGCGCAGGGCGAGCGGTACAGCGCGCTGGACTACCTGGCGGCGGTGGACGTACGGATGGCGCTCGGGCAGTCGATGGGGCGCTTCCACCAGACGTACGATCTGCTGGTCACCCCGACCGTGCCGATCACGGCGTTCGAGGCGGGGGTGGAGGTGCCGAAGGACTCGGGCCACACCCGCTGGACCGGCTGGACCCCGTTCACCTACCCCTTCAACCTCACGCAGCAGCCGGCCCTCAGCCTGCCCTGCGGGGTGGACGGGGCGGGGCTGCCGGTGGGGCTGCAGCTCGTCGCGGCGCGGCACCGGGACACGCTGGTGCTGCGCACGGCGCAGGCGCTGTACGAGTCGGGGATCGCGGACGGCATCCGGCCGCCGGAGTCGGCCGTCGGCTGAGGCACCGCGCCGCGGGGCCGCCGGACGGCGGCCCCGCGGCGCTGCAAAGCGTCAGAGCCGGCGGAAGTTGAGCGTCTCGCCGAGCGCACCGCCGCGCCACAGGTCCTGGCAGGCGGCGGCCATCTCGTCCAGCCCTTCCACGACCGAGCCCCACACGATCCCGGGGACCCACCCCGAGTCGCCGTTGATGAGCAGGTTGTTGCGCTCGTAGAAGAGCGCGAGGTCGACGACGCTCGCCCGGCCCTGGTGCTTGGCCTCCGCCTCGTAGCCGTAGCTGGCGGTGCCGAGCACGGTGTCGGTGAAGCTGAAATAGCACAGGTCCCCGGGGATCGGGGTGACCGTCGGGTTCTCCAGCGGCGGCTCGGCGGGCGCGAAGGCCGGGAGCAGGGCGTAGATCTCGTTGCGGGCGTACTTCGCGTGGTAGACGTCGCCGCCGAGCGGGAGCGCGTCCCACACCGCGGCACAGGTCACGGGGGCTCTGTCGTCGAGCAGCTTCGCCGTGCAGCGAACGCCGCGCTTGGCCAGAGAGACCTCGACAAATCGTGCAGACATGCACCACTCCCTCGTTCGGTGTATCCCACGATAACGGGAGTATCACCGGCCGGAACCGACCCGCATAACTTCGGCGGGGGCGGGTAGCCGCGCGCCCATGGTTCTACGTGGTGAGAACGAGACGAGAAGCGGGCCGGGCGGGCTGAGGCGCCGCACGCTGCTCGCGTCCGCCGCCGCCGTCGGCGCGGCCGGCGCGATCGGCGGAGCCGCCGGTTGCAGCCGGACCGCTGAGGCAGACGGCACCGTCGAAGGGGGTGACCTGCTGGAACAGTTGCGAGACCGCGGCGTCGTCAAGGTCGGCATCGCCGGTGAGGTGCCCTTCGGCTATATCAACGAGGACGGCGACGCCGTCGGGGAGGCACCGGCCATCGCCGAGGTCATCTTCAAGCGGCTGGGCATTCCGAAGATCGAACCGGTGCCGGTGGAGTTCGGGGCGCTGATCCCGGGGCTCAAGGTTGCGCTGTTCGACGTGGTGTCCGCGGGAATGTATATCAACCCGGACAGATGTGCCCAGGTACTCTTCGCCGATCCCGACTATCTGATGCTGGACTCCTTCATCGTGAAGAAGGGCAATCCGCACGGCATCCAGGATTACAAGGACATCGCCGACAAGGGCCTGAAGCTGGCGAGCGGCACGGCGTACGCCGAGATCGACTACGCCAAGGCCAACGGGGTCAAGGAGGTCCTGGTCCTGCCGGACCAGGTGGCCGGCCTGGAGGCCGTCGAGCAGGGCCGCGTGGACGCCTTCGCCGGCACCAGCGTCACCGTGAACAACGCGGTCAAGGGCTCCAGGCGGGCGGAGGGGACGAAGCCGTTCCAGCCGGTCGTCGACGGTGAGCCCGCCTACGGCGCCGGCGGCTTCGCGTTCCGGCTGTCGGAGAAGAACCTGCGCGACAAGTTCAACGAGGAGCTGCACAAGCTCAAGGAGAGCGGCGAGCTGCTCCGTATCGTCAAGCCCTTCGGCTTCACCGAACGGGAGATGACGGATAAAACGGTGAAGGAGCTCTGCCCCTGATGATGAGCTGGGATTTCTTCACCGAATGGTTCCTCCCGGGCATATGGATCACGCTCCAGGTGCTGATCTACAGCGCGGTGCTGTCCGCGGTCGTGGCGTTCGTCATAGGCACGCTGCGGACCTCGCGGTTCTGGATCGTGCGGTTCCTTGCCGGTGCGTACTTCGAGATCTTCCGCGGTATGTCCGCGCTGATCTTCATGTTCTGGATGGCTTTCGCGGTGCCGCTGATGCTCGGCTGGCAGTTCGTGCCCCTGTGGTCCGGCACCCTGGCGCTCGGCCTGACCTACGGCGCCTACGGCTCCGAGATCGTCCGCGGCGCCCTGGCGGCGGTGCCGGCGGCGCAGCGGGAGGCGGGCATCGCGCTCAGCTTCACCCGCTGGCAGCGGCTGCGCCGCATAGAACTTCCGCAGGCGTGGCCCGAGATGATACCGCCGTTCAACAACCTGCTGATCGAGCTCTTGAAGGGCACGTCGCTGGTGTCGGTCATCGCCGTCGCCGACATGACGTTCGCCGGAAACCTGCTGCGGCTGGCGAAGAACGAGAGCGCGCCGATCTACACGCTGCTGCTGGTCCTCTACTTCATTCTCGCGTTCGTCCTCACCCGCCTCATGCGGATGCTGGAGCGCCGGGCCAAAGCGGGGGTGGGCCGGGCTCCGGAGAAGAAGAACGGCTTGCTCTCCCGCAAGCTCAGCCCCGGCGGTGAGTCCATGCAGGCGAGTACTCAAGGCGCTGGAGGTCTGGGATGACGTTCGACTGGGATGTCGTCGATGAGTTCATGCCACGGTTCTGGGACGGCGTGCTCATCACGCTCCAGGCCCTGGCGCTCGGCACACTGATCGCCTTCGCCCTCGGCCTGGTCTGGGCCATGGCGCAGCGCGCGCCGCAGCGGTGGGTCCGCTGGCCGGTGACCGCGGTCACCGAGTTCATCCGGAACACGCCGCTGCTGGTGCAGTTGTTCTTCCTGTTCTACGTGGTCCCTCAGTGGGGTCCGTCCATGTCCCCGCTCACCACCGGCATCGTCGGCCTGGGCCTGCACTACTCGACGTACACCGCCGAGGTGTACCGCGCGGGCATCGACGGCGTACCGGTCGGCCAGTGGGAGGCGGCGAAGGCGCTCAGCCTGTCGCGCGGGCGGACGTGGACGTCCGTGATCCTGCCGCAGGCCATCCGCCGGGTGGTGCCCGCACTGGGCAACTACGTGGTCGCGATGCTCAAGGACTCGCCGATGATCGCGGTCATCGGCGCGCTGGACATGCTCGGCGAGGCCCGGCAGTTCAGCAACGAGACCTTCACCACCGAGGCCATCACCGTCGTGGGCGTGGCGTTCATCGTGATCGCGTACCCCGCTTCCCTTTTGATCCGAGTCCTGGAGCGTCGCCTTGTCAACCACACCTGACTCCACCACCGAGAACCCGCCCGTGGACGGCAGCGAGCTGATCCGCTTCGACAACGTGACCAAGCGGTTCGGCGACAACGTCGTCCTGGACGACCTGTGCTTCGACGTGTCGTCCGGCAAGCACGTGACGCTCATCGGGCCCTCCGGGTCGGGCAAGACCACGATCCTGCGGCTGCTGATGACCCTGGTGGAGCCGGACAGCGGCACCATCAAGGTCAACGGCGACTACCTCTTCCACGAGGAGCGCAACGGCAAGCTGGCGCCGGCGGGCGAGAACCACATCCGCGAGGTGCGCAAGAACATCGGCATGGTGTTCCAGCAGTTCAACCTCTTCCCGAACATGAAGGTGATGCGGAACATCACCGAGGCCCCGGTGCACGTGCTGGGCATGTCGAAGGACGAGGCGGAGACCCGGGCGCGGGAGCTGCTGGAGCTGGTGGGCCTCACCGAGCACATCGACAAGTACCCGACGCAGCTCTCCGGCGGCCAGCAGCAGCGCGTGGCGATCGCCCGCGCGCTGGCGATGCGCCCGCAGGTGCTGCTGCTGGACGAGGTCACCTCGGCGCTGGACCCGGAGCTGGTCGCGGGCGTGCTGGACCTGCTGCGGGACATCGCGCGGTCGACGGACATCACCATGCTGTGCGTCACCCACGAGATGAACTTCGCGCGGGACATCTCCGACGACGTGCTCATGTTCGACGCCGGAAAGATCATCGAGTCCGGGCCGCCGGAGAAGATCTTCAGCGAGCCGGAGCACGAGCGCACCCAGCAGTTCCTGAACGCGATCCTCTGAGACGCGGCGGACGCACTCGGCGGGCGCCCTCCGGTACCGGAGGGCGCCCGCCGGCGTACCCGGGAGAGACGCGGAGGAACGCACGGGTGACGGTAGGGAGTTGTGCGGCTACGCTGGGGCGTCGGCCGCTGTGAGGCCGAGGGCCTCCGGGCCCGCCAGGAGTGAATACGGGGAAAGCCTGAGGAGACACGTCAGGGAGACCACGTGGCGGTCCTGCACCAGCCTCCCGGGGACCAGCCCCCGGGCCGAAGACCCGAGCCGGCGAATGAACCCGCGGCGCCCTTCCCCTCCGTACGGCACGCCCTCCGCGTGCTGGAATCCGCGGCCCGGCACGGCGGCGGGGGCTTGCCCGTCGGCCGGCTCGCCCGCGAGACCGGCCTGCCGCCGGGGCACCTGGCGCACCTGCTGCTGATGCTGCGCAGGCAGCGCTACCTGGAACGGCTGGAGGACGGCTCGTACACCCTCGGCGAGGCCGTGGCGCTGCTCGGTGCGGGCGGGAACCGCACGCGGGCGGTCCACGACAAGCTGCAGCGGGGGATGCACGAGCTGCGCAAGGCGACGCGGGCCGCGATCTATCTGGCCCGGTACGAGGACGGGGAGGTCCGCGTCACGCAGATCGCGGACGGGCCGGGGACGCCGCGGGTCAACGAGTGGGTGGACTTCCGCTCGGCGGCGCACGCCACGGCGATAGGCAAGTGCCTGCTGACCCAACTGGACCACGACGCCCGCCGCGAACACCTGTCGCGCCACCGCGCGGCGCGGCTGACGTCACGGACGATCACGAGCGAGAAGGCGCTGCTGGCGACGCTGGACCGCCAGGTGGCGACGGTCCCGACCCTGGACCTCCAGGAGTACGCGGTGGGCACGGTCTGCGCGGCTGTCCCGCTGACGGCGGGCCGCGAGGTGGGCTGCGTGGCGCTCTCCCTCCCGGTCCACCAGACCCACCGCCTCCGGGCGGCGGCGGAGAAGCTGAACAAGGAAGCGGGAAACCTGCTTCTGGCGCTGACGCTGTAGGGGGCAGAGCGGAAGGCGGCGACCGGCGAGCGGTCCGCGGACCGGGGGCCGGGGGGGTGCCTCTATGTCCTTCGTCAAGCCTGAACTGGTCATGCGATGGCTGCTGCGGGGGTGCGTGGTTCATAGAAGGTGCCGTCGCGGAGCATGGCGAAGAGCACGCTGATGCGGTGGCGGGCGAGGCGGAGGAGGGCTTGGGTGTGGGTCTTTCCCCGGGCCCGGCATTTGTCGTAGTAGGTGCGGGAGGCGGGGTCGTGCAGGGCGGCGAAGGCCGAGAGGAACATGGCCCGTTTGAGCTGCCGGTTTCCGCCTCGTGGTGCGTGTTCGCCGTGGATCGATGTTCCGGACGACTTGGTGGTGGGGGCGAGTCCGGCGTAGGAGGCG